>NZ_CP012601.1:2400000-2750026 GCF_001278755.1 Bacillus sp. FJAT-22090
TCCTTTAAATACAGGCTGTAAATGGAGTGGTTTCCACACAGGTCGTGCTTCTACATTTTCTTCATTTAAAACATCAATTAACTCATATGGAGTCATCAATATCTTAGTAGGATCTAATAAAATCACACTTAACCATCTGTTTGAAAAAGTGTCTTCTAACTCTGGCATAAATAAAACTCCATTAATTGAACTAAGGGCATTTACATATCGTTTAAATATTTCTCGTTTTTGTGCTACACGCTTATCCAATACTTCTAGTTGTCCTCGTCCAATCCCGGCAAGCACATTGCTTAATCTATAATTATATCCTACAACGCTATGTTGATAATGCTTCGCCTTATCTCTTGCCTGTGTCGATAAATAACGCGCTCTCTCTAATGCCCCTATATCATTTGATACCAGCATACCCCCTCCCGAAGTAGTTATAATCTTGTTGCCATTGAATGAAAAAGTACCATACTTACCGAATGTGCCACTTTTCTTTCCTTTATAAGTAGAACCAAGTGATTCAGCAGCGTCCTCTAGCACTGGTACATCATAATGATCACAAATTTCCAATAGCTCTTCCATTTTTGCACTTTGGCCATATAAATTAACGACTATAACTGCTTTAGGTAGCTTCCCAGTAGATTCTGAATCAACAAATGCTCTTTGCAAAGCTTGAGGAGACATATTCCAAGTGTCCCATTCCGAATCAATAAAGACTGGAGTAGCTCCGCGATAAACAATTGGATTCGCACTTGCAATAAATGTCAAACTCGAGCAAAATACAGTATCTCCAGCACCAACGCCTAACAAATTTAATGCCAAATCAATAGCAGCTGTACCCGAACTAACCGCTGCTGCCCCTCCAATACCTATATAATTCGCTAATTCTTTTTCAAAACCATCCACATTTGGTCCAAGAGGTGCAATCCAATTAGTTTCAAATGCGTCATTTATGTACTTTTGTTCATTTCCGCTCATATGTGGAGAGGATAATAAAATACGTTCTCTCATTTACTCACCCTCTCTCTTAATAATTTTAGAAGGAACCCCTACAGCAGTAACATTAGATTCAATATTTGAAACAACAGATCCACCAGCTCCAATTGTTGTCCAAGAGCCTATTTCGATTCCTGGTATAATTGTAGCTCCTGCACCTACATGACTGCCTTCGCCTACTTTTACGCTTCCAGTTAATATAGCTCCAGGTGAAATATGTGCAAAATCTTCGATCATACAGTCATGTTCAACTACACAATTAGAATTAATAATGGCATGTTTTCCGATGGATGCATCATCGTTAACAACTGCACCTGGCATTAATACGGTCCCATTCCCAATCTTTGCAGATTTGCAAACAATCGCGCGCTTATGAACTACCGTTGCATATTTATCTTGAGAAATAGCTAGCCTTTCCATCATTCTTTTTCTATTACGATTAGAACCAATAGATATCACGACTTTTACTTCCTCCGTTAATAGCTCTTCAATTAAATCTATTGGTCCTTTAATAATCTCATTATCAAATTGTTTATCTTCATATCGATCATCAAGCTTAGCTATGATTTTTCCACCTTGAGAATGTATGCAGTCTTCAATTACCTTTGCATGTCCGCTATCACCAATTAAGATAATATTTTCCAATGTAATACCTTCCCTCAATTTATTTTGCTCCTAGTAAATTTCTTCATAGTCGCTTGGCCTTTCTGACTAATACCTTCGCTAATGAAGACTTTCTTCACAGTCATCAACAGGATTTTCATATCTAACGAAAATGTCCGATTTTCCACATACCAAACATCAAGCTCAAATTTTTCTTCCCAAGATATTGCATTTCGTCCATTAATCTGTGCCCATCCAGTAATACCAGGGAGTACTTTATGCCGTTTTGCCTGTCGTTCATTATATAATGGTAGATATTCCTTTAACAGCGGACGGGGTCCTACAAAACTCATATCCCCTATCAATACATTCCAGAGTTGAGGTAACTCATCCAAACTAAATCTTCTAAGTATCTTACCAAACGAAGTTAACCGTTTATCATCTGTTAGTAACTCCCCGTTTTTATCACATTCATTAGTCATAGTGCGGAACTTGAACACATAGAATGACTTTCCATTCAATCCGGGTCTCTCTTGCTTAAATAAAATCGGAGTTCCTATCTTCTGAGATATTAATATAGCTATTATCCCAATCACAGGCGATAAAATTACTAAAGCTATTAAGCTAGTAAAAAAATCGAATAATCTCTTCAATATAGATCACTCTCTTCTCATGAGTTGAATTATTAAGTGAGGCAACAAATAATAGAAGCACGAAAACTCATTTTATGTCTTTTTCCACTTCATCTAATAATCTTGTTGATAACACTTCCCAAGAATAATTTTGATCGGCAAAGTTCATAATTTCAGTTCGATTTATTACTGGAGATTCTATTAGTATGGTCTTTAATTCTTCTATAGAATTTGAGTTGTAAACAGCTTTTGAATTTTCAAGATTCCCGATATCTTTTAGATTGGAAAACATAATAATCGGTAATCCAGCTGAAAGATAATCATAAATTTTATTCATACTAAATCCCCATTTATACAAAGGAGAGTCTTTCATAGAAATTAATCCAAAGCTAGCAAAGTTTAATAAGTACGGTATATACCTTTTAGGTATAGGCGCATGAAAGGTTACATTAGAAAGATCCTTTTCTTTTTTGTATTGGAGCAATGCTGTTTTCAAAGGACCACTACCTATAAACAAAAAGTGATACTTCTCTTCGCTTTGCATAGCTTCAGCAAGTTCTATTAAAGGAAACATATGATTTGCCTCTCCCATACTGCCTATATATATACATATCTTCAAACCTTTTAATGGCGCTAGTATTCTGTCCACTTCATTTGTAGGACTATTGAGCTTAACTCTTTCTGCACTATAACCATTTGGAAGATAGATAGATTTACCAGATTCTAACCCCTTTGAAAGTGCATAATTATTTGCTTTTTCAAATAGGAAAATAACTCTATCTGACTCCCTATATAAATACTTCTCCATTTTAAAAAGTAATTTGGCTATTATATTTTTTTCGCTTATTATTCCAAAATCGATAAAAGTCTGTGGCCACAAGTCTCTTTCTTCAAAGTAAAAAAGAGATTTAGCTTTTTTGGATTTTTTTATTCCAATTAATGGTGTCAAGGGATGTACACTTGAACCTAAAATTAACTCAGGTGTTTCCTTCTTTAAATAAGCATTTAATACCCTATTTAAACGAATTGAAAAAGAAAGTATATTTGTTATTCTCTGTGCTAAATTATTATATGGAGGCGTTTTTATCCAAACAAAATTCACATTTTCAAATATTTCCTCCGAATAAATACCACCGTTATCATATGTAACTGTTTCTCTACGTTCAAAATGATTAAATGAAGAGGCAAATATTCTTACAGTGTGACCTTTTTCAGCTAGCTTTTGAGCCAAATCAAAATGTCTTGTCCCTCCTGTTGATTTTGGTGAGATTGCATAATGATTTAATAACCAAATGATCATTTATTCTCCTCACTGATTCCGAGTAACAAGGAATCTCTTATCTTTTAGTAATTTTGGGGCTAGCAATCATTAATCTATGAACTTATAAGTTTAGAATAAACTTTATTTAATTTTTCAGATTCTTGTTCCCAATTATATTCATTTTCAACAGCATTCCTTCCGTTTTTCCCCATAATTTCAGCAATGTCGGGATTATCTAATAAATAATTTATAGCACTGGCTATCTCACTAGGTTTTTTGGGGTCAACACATATCCCACAGTTATGTTTTTCAATAATGGATTTCCAGAGCGGAAAGTCTGAGCAAATAACTGGAATCCCTGCTGACATATATTCAAACATTTTATTTGGCTGAGCGTTAATATGATTAGGTTCGGGTAAAAAAGTAACAATCCCGGCAATTGAGGAAGTCAATAGTTCCTTCACTTCTAAACGATTTAGGACACCAAGATACTTAATATTTTTATGGGTTTCTATTTGTTGCGTTTTTTCTTTAGAATTTATTTTTCCAGCAATATGAATTGTTCCCTTTATCAAATTTGCGGCTTCTAGTAATTGGTTCATACCTCTTTCTATACCTAAAACACCGACATAACATAATTGACTTTTTTTAGGTATTTCTTCATTCGTCTTCGATCTATTTAATTCATTTAACAAAGGATAGTTATTGATATTTGCGGTATTGTTATTTATCTTTTTAAAGCGTTTTGTGATAAAAGGGGTTGCTCCAACAAGATAATCGAATTTTTTAGCAGCATAGTTTTCATAGAATTCCACCATACTTGCTAAAGGTTGTCTAAATGGTGAAGGTATCCATTCTTTTGATAACAGGGCTCGAGGTAAATCTTCATGAATATCATAAATTACACATTTACCTAACTTTTTTAGTTTCATTCCTATTGGTATAAGTTCTGGATCGTGGAAGTGATATATATCTGCATCTAAACTAAGTGAGGCTTTATAAACTTTATTACTAGTTAAGAACATTCGTTTCATTCGACTATTTTCTTTAGGTATTCCATGAATATGTACTCCATCAATTTTTTTAGATTCAACCCCAGGCACTATATAATGTACATCCCATCCAAAATCTCTTAAACTCCTGCACTCTTTAATAAAAATTCTTGTGTCTGCTTCCGGATGAACCGAGGTCAAATGACAAATTTTGTACTTCTTCATTTCCATTATTTACACCTACATTAAATTTTATTTTTGATCTTAATTTTTCATCTAAGTCTTTTTTGTCCTCTCTTTTCTACTAGTAAAATCAACAATACAAAAGCTAGTAAAATTCCACCTGTTAAAAGTTTTGTTAATAACGCTCCACTCATCAAGCCGAAAAATGGAATAAAGGAGGTAACAATCACTAGTTCAATCCCCTTTTCATGAGATAAAGTATCAAACATTTTTAAAATTATTCCTAATAAAATTGAAAAGAGTAGGATTCCTAGGAATCCGAAATTCATGTAAGCATCAGCTAAGTACCCAACATTAACCCAAGTATCATAATTCTGATAATAAATTGAACCTATTAAATTTGGAATTGGAATAGGGTATGGATTTTCTATAAAAAAACGAAAAATTGAGTTTGATAAATAAACTTTTTCATTTGATGAGAAAAAATCATAATATAAAAAGTGATTTTTCATTGGAACGAATAATGTTCTTCGAATGAATAATGTAGCAATAAGGTGATTTTCATAAATTTTATAAAAAAATAGTCCAACGGCAATTACCAAATTTAGACTTACTAAAGCTCCTCTTAACAAAGCTCCCTTTTTTACAAAGTAAGCAACACCTATAACAACTGGTATATTAAATAAAAATGATTTATGACCTGTGTATAGATAAATTACAATTTGAAGTGCTATACCTAGTAATAAAATTTTTCTTTTCCGATACCAATAGCCATAACCAATACAAAAAAGATTTATAACTGTAGCCTGCCATCCTACTAAATATTCAAAAATTCCTTTTCCATAATTCACACTACTTCTAACTTCGTAAACTTCAAAAACATTTAAGGCAGTAAATGTAGGAAGGCCATTTAGTAGAAACAACGAGCCATAAGTTAATATAGTGAAAGTGGTAATAATAATGGGCAAAAGCAACTTAGATATTATTATTTTTTGAGGCTTTATAGTATAAAAACGAGTAATTATTATTGTTAAAATAAAACCTGAAATAATCATATAGAAAAACGTTGAAGGCTGATTTTCTAAACTATATAGAGAAGTAAACGGCACTATTATTATTAAAAAGAGAATATTCATTACCGAGTTTGAAAACCGTTTTGATTCTTTAATAAAAAACAGTACAAACAGTATAAGTAGAAGATATGATATGCAGTACTTTAATGAATTGAACTCTAATTGAAATCCTTGATATAAAAACAAAGGATGTACATATACGATATATCCCATGTCTAAAAGGATTCTATATGTGATTACTAAAATTAAAATTAGAAGCCTATTAAATTTCATAAAATCTTCTATTCCTATCTTTAGATTTTCAGTAAAAGAAAACCTTTATTGCACTTCATCATGAGCATGATAATAACTAAGAGTAAAAAGCATGAATTGCATTACAAATTTAAAAATATTTGCTATTAAGATTCCAAAAGAAAACCCAATTAGTCCGTAATCTAGGAAAAAGTAGTAGGCAGCACCTATATATACACCTAAATTAATTGCATTGATTATTATTTGCCATTTAATATTATTAAAACGAAGGTTAAATGGATTTAGAACTGAGTTAAATACATTGATGACTGCACTTGCAGTAGTTATATATATCAAATTAAGAGCTTCAGAAGCCCATTCTGGATATAAAAATTTTAAAACTGCTGGACTGATTACAATAGTAATGATATAACCAACACTTCCTACAACAAATGACACACAAAACATTGATATAAATTTCTTTAAATTTATTTTTTCAATCTTAACTAAATAGCTTAAGATTACTGTATTAATTGGATTAATCATCATAGTGATGATCTTACCTAATATATCAGCAGTGTAATAAACGGAAACTGCTGCTGATCCTAGTAAAGGAAACAGAAGGATTTTATCTAAATATGTCGTAGATATTTTTAAAAAACTAGATATATATAACGTAATACTTTTAAGAGTAACCTTTTTGAAAAGAGTTGTTCTTCTATACTTTTCCTTAGGAAGATCACTGTTTTTAAAAATATAAATAGTACTAAAAAATAATCCCATTAGGAATATTACTTGCCAATATCCTGATATATAAAATATATAAGTACCTACCAGATATCCTATGCTCAAGAGAATATTATTTATAAAAATCCCTTTATAATTTAGGTTTAATCTAAAGCTCACTATATAATATTCTTTCAGTAAATTTAGGATAGTAATCATAATGAGTAATATGAAATTAATGATGGTTATTTTCTTATCAATTATTAGCGTAGTTGCTGTTATTACGATTAAACTAATTAATGTGGATACTAATAACAAAATATTAAAGTCACCGATTATATTTCTCTTTTTGTATTCTCTTTCCATTAATAATCGAACGTTATTTAATACATTACCCAATGGAAAACTTATAATTGTAAATAAGCTTATAATAGTAACAATTAAACCGTAATCACTACTCGATAGTTTTTTTGCAATGGTAGGAAGAGAAACTAATTGTAGAATAAGTAAAGGCATAGCACTAGAAAAAAGGTTAATTATAGAGTCGTAAAGAAATTTTTTTTTGTTCATATAGTTCACTTTCTTAAATTTTTTTGAAGTGCCGTGCTTAAAAAGCAAGTATTGATTTTTTGTTATAAGTATTTGTTCGATTAGCTAACCCAATTAAAGTTTCTTTAATCTCCTCCTCACCCATCTCCGGTAATTTCTTTATCACATACTCCATCTCCTCTTTCTTAATCGGAGTAGCTCTCCCAACATGTATCTTAGGAAATACATACTTACTTTGAATTTCATGATCACTTAGCAACTCTTCATACAACTTCTCTCCTGGTCGAATACCAGAAAATTTAATACCAATTTCTTCTTCACAAAAACCAGATAAATGGATAAGATTTTTAGCTAAATCAACAATTTTTACTGGCTCTCCCATATCTAATACAAATATTTCTCCTCCGTTGGCTAGTGTTCCCGCCTGAATTACCAACCTTGAGGCTTCAGGAATGGTCATGAAATAGCGGGTCATTCTAGGATCCGTTATCGTAATTGGCCCCCCAGTAGCAATTTGTTTTTTAAATAGAGGGACTACACTCCCGCGTGAGCCAAGCACATTACCAAAACGGACGGCAGCGAACTTGGTCTTACTCTCTTTCGCAAGATTCTGAACAATCATTTCAGCAAAACGTTTAGTTGCACCCATTATGTTCGGAGGATTCACCGCTTTGTCTGTCGAGACCATTACAAAGTGACCAACATCGAAGAAGTCAGCAGCCTCTGCTACATTTTTAGTACCAAATATATTATTTTTTACTGCCTCTATTGGGTTATATTCCATTAATGGAACGTGTTTATGAGCTGCTGCATGATAAATAGCTTCTGGTTTATACTCGGATATAATGTCAAAGATACGATTTCTGTCTTGAATGTCTGCAATAATCGGAATTATTTCCGTCTCAGGTGAAACCTTTTGGCGTAATTCCATGTCAATATTATAGATTGAATTTTCACCGTGACCGAGTAGAATGATTTGTTTTGGATGAAACCTCACTACCTGTCTGCAAATCTCTGATCCTATTGAGCCGCCCGCTCCAGTGACGAGAATTTTTTTACAGGTTAATTTAGAGGAAATCGACTTTAAATCTAGTTCTACTTCGTCACGCCCAAGTAAATCTTCAATTTTTACATCTCTTATTTCATTTACAGACACTTTACCAGTAAGTAAATCCTCAATAACCGGCATCGTTTGTGTTCTAATTCCGGTCTCCAAACATTGTTGCATGAGTAGTTTACTCTTTGATTTTTCAAGTGATGGTATAGCAATGATTATGTGTTCTATTTCTAAATCTTTCACAACATCTGGAACCATCTCTATATTTCCCATAACTCGTATATTATAAATTTCTAAGCCTTTTTTCTTCATATCATCATCTAAGAAAGCGATAGGTTTTAAAGGGGAGTCTACGTTTTTCAACAATTGACGAGCAATCATAGTTCCCGCAGAACCAGCCCCTATAATTAGTGTTCGTTTTCTTTCTTCGTTGACGTTATCTTCAGATAAAAGCAAATCCCGAATAATTTTCCATGATAATCGAGATCCTCCAATCAGTAAAATATGTAACATCCATGTGATGGACAGTGCTCTAAATAGGATGTCCCCCTTTATCATTAGTTGAACTATGGCTACAACCACAATCGATAATGTCACTGCTTTAAATATCGATAGTAATTCTAATACGGAAGCATATTCCCAAACCTTCCTATACAAACCAAAGTACATTGCAAAAATATGGTGAGCAAAAAATATGGTTAAAGAGCTTGTCAATAAAAATACATCAGTAAAAGGATTTTCGATCGGATGTAACAAGAAATATCCGATATAAACAGAAAACAGTACAATACAAGAATCGACAAAAACTAACATCGACAGTCTTCTTTTTAATGACACTCGAATCCCCCTATTCTTTTCCCAATTTTCATAATTGTTCCTTTAAGTGATTATAATACCAATGATGTAAAAATTGGCTGAATATGCTGTTTTTATATTAAAAACAGCTACTTTGTCTAGGGTTTATAAAATCTAACGATGACATTTTTCATTAATTTTAACTTTCAAAATATTAAATTCGACATAATGCGACATAGGTAAAATGAATCACACTAAAATTTCCACCATTTTTTCTTTTGTATTTCATTTTGTTCTAAAATAATTACTTCCTTGTCTTCTATAATCCTTGCATTATTTTCAAGGAAAATATCCACAGCATCTAATCTTTTACTATTTTCTAAATAAGTTAATCCTTCATCAAATAAAAATGGCCTATTTGTAAGATTATGAGCATCTGAACCATATGTATGGACAAGGTTTGCATCTACTAATTGTAAAGATAATCTTTGGATTTTTTTACCGAACTTCCCTGCTAAACTTCCAGAAGTAATTTGAGCAATTGCCCCTTGGTTTATAAGATTCGCTAGTTTGCTCGGCTTCTCAGCGATAGCTTTGTTTCTTTCCGGATGAGCAATAATAGGTATATAACTCTCAGATATCAATTCTTGAACAATATTTATTGTATACTGTGGTACTTCATGTGAGGGTAGCTCTAGTAATAAGTATTTTGAGCCTGCCAAAGTATAAAGCTTATTTTCCTTAAGTAGTTCTACTAAATCATCTCTTAATCGTATTTCATGTCCTAAATGAAGCTTTAAAGGAATTTGTTGTTCTTGAATATCATTTTGTAAAATAACTAGTCTTTCTTTTACTACGTTTGCTGCCGCATTGTATTGAGGATGTATGACATGGGATGTGGAGACTATTTCTGTTATTCCCTCCTTTATTGCTGATTCAAACATTTCAATTGTTTCATTTTTGTTACTGGGACCATCATCAACTCCAAACAAAATGTGGCTATGAATATCTATCATATAATTACAACTCCTATAAATTCAAAAATATGTAAATTAAAAAAGAGCATAGGAAACATATGCCCTTTACTCTACTGAACCATAATATTGGTAGTAATAATGATCTTTATCTAATACGAAATTGTTAAGAAGTGTACCGAGTATTTTTGCTTTTGAGGCAATTAACGCTTCTTTTGCTTTAATTACGTTTGATTTTTCTGTTGTACCTGAATTGATAACTAAAATAGTACCATCACATTTATTAGATAGTATTTGGGCATCGGTAACTGATAGCAGTGGGGGTGCATCAAAAATAATAAGATCATATTTTTCCATTAGTTCGTTCATTAAAATATCCATTGTTTTAGAACCGATTAATTCTGCTGGATTTGGGGGAATAGGCCCACTAGTTATCAAGTCCAAGCACTCTATGTTTGTATCTACAACAACATCCTGCATTGTCAACTTTCTTGTTAATAGATTGGACAAACCCACTGTATTTGTAATGTGAAATGTATGATGCATCGTAGGTTTCCGCATATCTGAATCGATAAGTAACACTTTTTTCCCTTCCTGTGCAAAAACAATTGCCATATTGGCGGCACTCGTTGACTTACCTTCTCCTGGTGTAGAAGAAGTAATCAGCAAGGTTTTCAATTCTTTATCCGGCATAGAGAAGTTTATATTAGTTCGAACTGTTCGAAACTGCTCTGAAACTACGGCTTTAGGATTTTCTATCGTTATTAATTTTCTAGCAGCTGTTTGAATTTTTTTATTTCTACTTCTCTTTTTAAACAAACTTAATCACCTCTTCTTTCTACGTTTTTGTATCGAGTCAATGGTAGCTGGCATTTCTTTTGCAGATATAGGGCTTATTAAGCCTAATACCGGTAGATTTAAAAGTTCTTCGATATCTTGCTCTGATTTTACTGTTGTATCTAAATATTCAAGTAAAAAAGCAATACTAATTCCAAGCATCAAGCCTATTACAGCACCGATAGCCATATTTAAATAAGGATTCGGCTTTACAGGAGACGGACTCTCCATGTAGACAGCTGGTGAAAGGATATTGACATTGTCTACTTTCATCAAAACTTTTATTTCTTTTTGAAAAACCTCCGCAACTGTATTGGCTATATCTACTGCTTTAAAGGCTTCGGGGTCTTGTACGCTAATATTAACAACTTGAGAATTTTGTTCACTTGTGACAGTAATTTGTTTGGTAAGAGCGGTAGGTGTTGTTTCTAGATCCAAGGTTTCTATTACCTTGGATAAAATTGCTGGACTTTTAATAATGACATTATATGTATTTATAAGTTGTAAGTTTGTCTGTATGTCTTGTGAATTGAACGGTTGTTGCTCCATTTTTTGTTGGTTGACAAGTATTTGTGTCGATGCCTGGTAAATGGGTGTTAGGAAGAAGAAGCTAATTACTCCTGCAACAGATATTGCAAAGATCATGGAAATAATTATTAGGAAAAATCTTTTTTTTAGCGTTTTAAAAAAATCTTGTAAACTTATAGTATCTTCCATATGTATTTGTATCCCCTTTACATGTTGCTTTCTTTAAAAATCCGCAAGGACTCTCGACCAAGCGGATTCTTTATCGATTTTCTAAAGCCTTGTTTAGCAAACTATCACGTCGAGCTTTTTTTCTTGCTTCGTATTCTTCCTTAAAACTTTGCGCATACGATTTATCATATCCATTGATAACAAGATCTTTCTCAACTGCTTGCATAATTGCTTGGAAAACTGTATCCGTACTAGCCTCTAAATCTGCCACTGCGGTCATGTATTTATTGTAAAAATAAGCAAAATCGGCATCTTTTCCACTTGCTTCACTATCTTTATATTCGTTAAAAGCACGACTAGCAAGTGCGTTAAGCTTAGCATCTGCTTGCGTTTCTATTCCTTCAAATGTGGGTCTGTATTTCTCTTTAATTGATGAAACTGTTGGTTCATCTTTAGTTGTATCCTCTGAATTTTCGGAGGATTCGTCACTAGATGCCTCAGCAATAGCACTAGATTTTTTTTCTGAAGAAGAATTAGTGCTTTTATAAGAGTTTTCTGAAACGCTAGTGTTTCCAACACTAGTTGTTTTTTTAGTTATAGATTCTTCTACCACATCCCCATTTTCATCGATTAAAATAGTACTCCCATCGGGCATTTCAACTTTATATGGTTCTGCTACAATTTCAGTAACCTTTTCATCGGCAATATCATATTCTTTAAACTTAAAAAGATAGAGTATATAACTTCCCGCAACAAGCAAAAGGACTACTCCTACAATCAAAAAAATTTTAAGTTTTTTCATACAATTCCCCTTTATTTGTATTCATAAACTCGTTTATGCAATACCCTTTATTAAGAATCATAAACTCATTAATAATCCTCCCAATTTGGAATTTGAGTAAAATAAAGATAGATAAACCCTCCCACATTTTTTGATGAGAGGGCTCTAATATTATTGATGATTATTCAAAAGTAATAGAGAAGTTAACATTTAGGTCGGAACCATTGTTTACTGTAATTGGAATAGTGATTGCTTTTCCTTTTAAATCATTCAATGTAGTAGCACCTGCTGGAAATAATGATTGAATATAAGCAACCGTTTCTATAGACTGTGGATCTTTGCCATTTACTTTAGTCACCCCTAGTTGACTCGTAAATGCTGCATAGAATCCTTTATTTATAAAGTCAGCTATGCTTTCATCCTCCTTAATTGTCACAATTAAAGAATCTGGAGCAACCGTCGAAATGGTGAAATGTGGACTTTGAGTATTATTTAAATAAGTTACTAAACTTTCTAATTTCGAATTTAATATTTCTTGTTGTGTTGGTGTAGTTGGTTTATCGTCTCCTCCTGGATCAGGCGAAGGAGTAGTGACTGGTGGTGTCACAGGTGGCGTGACCGGTGGTGTTGGAGTTGCATTAACCGCGTCTCTTACTTTTGCCACTTCGGCTAATAATGCAGCAATAAATTTATTTGTTGAAGCGCTTGGAAGTTCAGACAATAAGGCATCGATTTCTGCATAAGCGGCTTTTGCTTCTGTAGTTTTACCATCAGCCAATAAATCATTTATTTTAATCATATCCATATAAATTGTTACTGGAACTATCAGTTCATCACGTTTGGCATCTGCAGTTTTTTTGTATTTATCCAACAATAAATCACGTGCTGCTTTCCCGGAAAAGCGATACAATATGGCTGATCTACCTTTTAATTGATAAGACAACTTATGATATTCTTTTTCCACTGTAGCAAAATCATTTCTTTCTTGTGCTGCATTAATTTCCCTAAGGATTGGAGCTAAATATTTTGTTGCGTAGTTATATGCATCGATATAGGGAATTAAACCTTTAGAGATTTTCTCATTATATAAAGAATCAATCTCGTTCAATTTTGATAGCTTTTGAGTAGATGACAGCTTAGATGAAACTAACAAATTTCTATTAAGTTGATAGTTTTTCTTTGCGCTGTTTAAAGCTGGATATAGTAAACTACTTGGTACAAGGTCACCGACTAGTGCTGGATACACATAATGCGTCGTACCTCTGTTTAATTCTGCCTTTACTTTGTTAATAGATTGATCCACTGACGTAGTGTTTCCATAGGCAATTGATGAAAATGATAAAACTGAAGATGTTAACAATACCGCTGCAGCTGTTTGCTTCATAAATCTTCCTCTCATAATACTCCTCCTCTTGTTAATAGATTAGTCGTTGAGAAATTATCAATATATTTCAACAATTTCATATTACTATCGAATTTTTAACAATTCAACTTTGAGGTTGATAATTTGTTACATTTTTCGTCATATTTTTTAATAAACTATTCAAAACTGCAACTTATTGAGGTAATACATGACTCAAAAAACATTCCAATTTCCCTGCAACAATATAGGTATTATCACTTAATTTCATTAATCTTCCATCCTATAAAACAAAATTATTACTAAAATTAATTTAATATATCATAAGAATAACGAAAAGGTGTGATGCATATAAGACTCTCAAAAAATAAATCTAATTTCATGCATATGTATTTGTCATTTCTTGTTTGTTCTAGTAAATAAAATGCCTGTCTATTGTGTTGCATCCATTTTGGATGATAATTGGTGTTGATTCCAAAAAATTCCTCATTAATTTTCTCACAAGTGACTATTCCCATCCTTACATATGAATTTTCTCAGAATCGTATAAGAACCTACTCCCACAAATTACTTTGCAGCTTTGATAACTCTTTCAAACTGCTAAGTAATTAACGTTGTGCTTCATGTTTCTTTTGTATCTTATAAAGTAAACACAAAAAAGTCCTCCAATCGATTTCTCGATCAAAGGACTTTTCGTTACAAACTAGCTTTCTGAAGCTATATTGTCAGACCCGATATTAATAACTTAAATTGTCGGAATTGCTTCAGAACCTGGAATCGAAGATTCTGAATTTGGTACTATAGATCTCAATTCTGGTTCTTTAACAATCACATTTACAGTTACTTCATTTTTACCGTATTTAACGGAAATTGTTGTGCTTCCTACTTCTTTCGCACTCACTAAACCATTACTTACGGAAGCCACTTTACTATTTGCTACTTTATAAGTTGCGGCCGTTGTAACATCTCTTTCTGTTGTTCTTCCATCCGCTGTTGTCGTTACTTCCTTAAGTGTCAGTTGTGCTTGTTTTCCAGATTCTAAATCAATTTGGGTTTGGTTAGCCACTAGAGTCACTACTGGTTCTGTAACAGCCACATTTACAGTTACTTCATTTTTACCGTATTTAACAGTAATTGTTGTGTTTCCTGTTGCTTTTGCTCTTACTAAACCATTAGTTACAGAAGCCACTTTACCATCTGCTACTTTATAAGTTGCAGCGGTTGTAACATCTCTTTCTGTTGTTTTACCATCCGCCGTTGTCGTTACTTCCTTAATTGACAATTGCGCTTCTTTTCCAGGTTCCAAATCAATTTGGGTTTTGTCTACACTTAGTGTCACTTGTGGTTCAGTAACAGTGACATTTACAGTGAGTTCATTTTTACCGTATTTAACAGTGATTGTTGAACTTCCTGTAGCTTTTGCTTTTACTACTCCTTCATTTACGGAAGCCACTTGCCCATTAGCTACTTTATACGTAGCATTTTTTGTAACATTTCTTTCTGTTGTTTTTCCATCTACCGTTGTCGTTACTTCTTTAATTGTTAGTTGAGATTCTTTTCCAGGCTCTAAATCAATTTGTGTTTTGTTTGTTGTTAGTGTTACTTCTGGTTCTGTTACAGTCACATTGACAGTTGCTTCATTTTTACCGTATTTAACAGTAATTGTTGTACTTCCGACGGCTTTTGCTTTTATCAGACCACTACTAACAGTAGCCACTTTATTATTTGCTACTTTATATGTTGCAAAATTTGTAACGTCTGACTGTTTTGTTTTTCCATCTGCCGAAGTGATTACTTCTTTAATTGTCAGTTGCGCTTCTTTTCCAGGTTCCAAATCAATTTGTGTTTTGTTTGGAATTAGAGTTACAACTGGCTCTGTTACATTCACATTTACATTTAATTCATTTTTACCGTATTTCACGCTGATTGTTGTAGTTCCTGCTGCTTTTGCTATTACTAAACCATTAGTAACGGTAGCCACTTTACTGTTTGCTACTGTATACGTTGCAGCTTTTGTTACATCTACCTGTTTTGTTTTTCCATCTGCTGTTGTTGTTACTTCTTTAATAATCAGTTGTGCTTCTTTTCCAGGTTCTAAATCAATTTGTGTTTTGTTTGCAGTTAGTGTTACTCCAGGTGCTGTAACAGTGACATTTATAGTTACTTCATTTTTACCGTATTTAGCGGTAATTGTTGTACTTCCTGCAGCTTTTGCTGTTACTAAACCGTTTTTTACGGAAGCCACTTTACCGTCTGCTACTTTATACGTTGCAGCTTTTGTTACATCTTGCTGTTTTGTTTTTCCATCTGCTCCTGTTGTTACTTCTTTAATTGTCAGTTGTGCTTCTTTTCCTGGATCCAAATCAAGTTGTGTTTTGTTTGCAACTAAGGTCACTACTGGTTCTGTAACATCCACTTTGATAGTTACTTCGTTTTTACCGTATTTAGCAGTGATTGTTGTACTTCCTACAGCTTTTGCTGTTACTAAACCATCTTTTACGTTAGCGACTTTATTATTTGCAACTGTGTACTTAGCAGCCTTTGTGACGTCTTGCTGTTTTATTGTTCCATCTGCTCTTGTTGTTACTTCTTTAATTGTCAGTTGTGCTTCTTTTTTAGGTTCCAAATCAATTTGTGTTTTGTTTGCAACTAGTTTCACTCCAGGTACAATAACTACTGGATCTTTCACTGTTACATTTACAGTCACATTATTTTTACCATGAGTAATGGTAATCGTTGTAGATCCCTTGCCTACTGCAGTTACTAAGCCGTTAGAAACCTTTGCAACGCTTTCGTCTGCTATAGCGTAAGTAGCTGTTGCAGTTACATCTTTAACTGTCGCTGTACCTTCTGCTGGTGTTGTAGTTTCTGTAACAGAAAGTTGAGCTGTTCCTCCTGTTTCTAAATCGACTTTCGTTGGATTTACACTAAGTGTTACTACTGGTTCTGGTTCAGGATTATCATTTTCATATATTAATGCTTCTCCTACATTGCCTGCTGCATCTTTAATCACAACAGTCACGGAATCTGTTCCTGCAGTTACAGGGAATGTAAATGATCCGTCTTGCGCCAAATCAAAGTCCACGGCTGCAGCTGTGTTACCATTAATAGTTGCAATATAAGAAGCATTAAGTTTTTCATTTAAGTCATATTCTAAGCCGTACAAATATAGTTCTTCATTATACTCGATATATTTGTCAGTCACATGCCCTGTTGCTATTCCGTCTTTCACGGAGCCTGTAATTGCTGGTTTCGTTGTTTTCACAACAACTGGTCCAACATAGTCCCCAATTACTCCTGTAGCTGCCTGTGCAGTGAAGTCAATTGTATATAATCCATCTGGAATAGTAGTTGCAGGCGCACTGCCCCATGGCTTATATTGCCCTGCCACATTTAGTGTATAAGAACCTTTTCCAAGTGAAGAACCTGCATGCAAGTAGCCAATATAGCCATCTCCATATTCCCCACCTTCAGGATTCATGATGTCCCAAATTTCGATATAGTTAGTTGCTACATCTCCTGTTAACGTGAATGAAAGTACAGCACTGTCTTTCACACCATCTCCATTAAAGGACAAGTCCGTTCCTGTAATAGCCATATTTCTAATTTCAGTAGCAGCCACTCCACCAAAATCTGCTGCGAATGGCAATGAAATTTCTGAACCGCCACCGTTAATATGGATATAGCCAAGAATTTCAGAACCATTTGGTGCTGTCGCTTTGGAAGCAGTCAATGTAACATTTAATAATTGCTCCCCTGCCAACGTGAATGTTGGTTTATCAATAGTTAGTTTTGCATCACCGAAAGTTTTTGTCGTATCAACCGTTACATTATAATTTCCACCCTGTCCCTTTATATCTTTCACAAGAATTTGTTTCGTAACAGAGATATTATTTTCCTTAAGGGATTGTGGACCGAATGTTACAGTACCTTTCTTATTTTCAACAATTGCTCCAGTTCCGTCTAAAACAGCTGTGTCTAAAGCATAGGCAAGTACATTCGGACGAGCTGCTGCATAAGCATTTACACGTCCAGCACCTTGAGCGAATACATCGTATTTTGCTGTATTCAGCACTTTTGCTGTATTAGACAGTGCTACTTTTACATCGAATGCATTCCAACTTGGATTTGCTTGTTGGACAAGCGCTGCAATCCCTGCGATATGCGGTGTTGCCATCGATGTTCCCGTTTTGCGATCATAAGCTTCATTATAAACAGCATCTGGAAAATCTGCTTTGTACATTGGAATAGTAGACATAATATTCGTTCCAGGTGCACTTACATCTGGCTTGATATCGAAGTTAGGAGTAGTTGGTCCACGGGAACTTGAGTCGTTTACTTCGTCTCCAGTTGTATTAGCAGAGCCAAATTTACCAAATGTAACTTTTCCTGCTCCGTTTGCTAATGCTGCTCGAATTGCATCCCCATCTGTTTGGGACATATCAAACGTCGGTAGGAAAGCAAATGAATCACCTAGAAACGTTCCAGATGCATTTGGTGCATTCGTACCACCAGCAAAGTTATGAATAATAGTTGCAACTGCTCCGTTTGCTTTTGCATGTGCAATTTTATCGACAAATGCAATGCTACCACGAGAGATCAACGCAACCTTACCGTTTACATCGATTCCTTGATAATCCTTCGCTTCACCGTTTCCAGGAACAGCAACTAAGTCAAATTCCCCTTGAAGTTGTGTTGCTAGGTCTTTCCCAAAGGTAGTTCCCATCAACTGTAATTGCTTAGTAAGGTTATATTGACCAACCTTAACATTCACTTCTCCGTTGTACATTGTTTCTGGGTTCGTTGTGTTACCAACTGCAATACCTAAACGGGCAGTAGATGGGGTTCCTATTGTTCCTCTGTTTGGACCTGAGTTACCTGTTGCTACAACTGCGATTGTTCCAGCCATCATAGCGTTATTGATTGCGAAAGATCCGCTATCCGTTTCAGAGTTATTCTCCCCACCAAGTGATAGGTTAATAACATCCATTCCTTCAATTACAGCTGTGTCAATCGCTTTTACGATTCCAGAATTAGCCCCACTTCCATATGCTCCAAGCACACGATAAGCGTAAAGATCCACTTTAGGAGCAATCCCTTTAATGCCGTATTCGTTGGCACCAATTGCTGCGATCGTACCTGCAACATGCGTACCGTGAGATGTATAGAATGCACTTCCTCGAGCATTAAACTCTGGTGTTCCTGCAGGACGTTCTACAGGTGAAGTTTCCGATGCATCATCAGCCGAACGTGTTCTTGTATAGTCTGATGAATTAGGGATAAAGTTCTTTCCACCTTTATAAATACCTGCAAATTCTGGGTGGTTTGCATCGATTCCTGTATCAAGTACTGCTACTTTAATGCCTTGTCCTTCAAATCCTTCGTTCCAAAGCTTTTCAATTCCTAGGAATGAAATACTTGTATTCATCTTTGCTTCTATTTTCTTATCTTTTAAAGTAGTATTTGTCGGTTTAGATTTTTTTGGTTCTTCCATCGCATAAACGATTGTATCAGGCTCGACTAACGTAACTCCTTGAACAGTAAGTAATTTTGGGAGGTCATTCGCTTTTACAACCGCTGCAAAACCGTTTAAAACTGTATCGAATGAATAACCTTGTTTAATAGAAATATTTTTTAAACTTAATTCTTTTTTTACAGATGTTTGTTGTGCTTTTACTTTCGTCCTAACTTGATTTTGTTGTGAGGTTGAAAATGCTTTCCCTTTTAATTCGCTAATTCCTTTTTCAAGGGCAACCGGTTTTTCAGATAAATGTATGATTACTGCAACATCTTGATTGCCCGATAGTTTTTCTAAATCTTTGTGTAGTTTTGGTCCACCATCCAACACATTCAATTGCTCTGCGATTGCTGCTTTTAGTTGTAAAGTGCTTTCGCTAGGAGCATTTTGTTTAAATGGCTTTGTACCTGTGTTTGCAGATGCAGTCATTATAGGACTAAACATCGCAAAGATCATAGCTAGTACCAGGAATGAACTAAATAACCTACTAACTAATCTTTTTTTCAATATATTTCCCCCTTTTAACACAGTCGACTCCACTCTTTGAAAGGATAGATTTGTCCAATGATATTACAAAAGACCTCATCCTTTATAGGAAATGAAGTAACATATGCATAGTGTGATACTGTCCTAATGTATGTCCTAGTCCATATTTCTATGACGAATTGAAAAAAGTAATGATTATTATTCGTCTTGTAACCTATTTTAAAAAAAATTGTTTCTGATTCACTGATGTACAAGTGTGACTATTTCGCTGTCAGAATTGTTTTAGAACCAATACTAAGGATTATGCTAAAACCCGTATCATAAGTAGAATGCAAAATGCCCTGTAGATATCACTCTACAGGGCATTTTGTCAAACTATACATTCTCTTACCTTATAATATTAATTGAGGCACTCAATAATACTAAAAAAATAAAAATAGCGAGAATAAAATATAAAAATCGCCTCAATTAATTTCAGGATCAAGAGACTTTACTAATCTCATAGCTTTCTTTTTTACCTAGAAAAATCTAATAGTTTTTGAACCTGGTACCTAGATTTTAGTCATAGTTATTGAGTTTATTTCCTGGCCACGTAACAAATTCATTTTTGGGACAACGAAACAGAATCTTAACGCCATCAATATTCAAGACAATACCTTTCTTTTCCAATGCCTTTCCCACGATCGGAGCTAACTCTATAGCATAGGCATTTTTCCAACTCCTATTTTTGCGTTCCTGTGAAAATTCTTTCCTTGTTTTAAATCCTACCTGTACTGCTAACTCGTCTAATTCTTCATTGATAGTATGACAAAGCCCACTTATGTAAGACTTGCTTGGTTCTGCACATCGTTTGGCACCATAATATTCATAGAATCCTGAAACTCCATCTTCTATATCAGGAAAACCAATATATCTTACTATGACTTCTCACGTTCTTAATCTCCTTTCTATAATTTAGCTTAACTTATACATGAGTGTGATTATAAATACGCAACACTTAGACAAATCTGTTGACTTCATTCCATATTTCTTTCGATACAGGAAAACTAAACTTTAGTGCCGTGACACTAAAGGGTTTGGCAAAAGAAGGGTCTGCTTTTTGTATGATGGAGAGAATTTTATTATAGGGAATGGCTTTAATATATTCATAGAATTCATTTAAAGACATATAATATTCAGCATCTATTTCACCTATATCATCTTTCATCTTTACCTCTCCATCCGCTATTCCCCGTGCAATAATCCCAGAACCATTGCTATATAATAAAACTTTGTCACCCTTTTGAATGTACCCTATTTCTCCTTTAGTGGACCGATAAGCAGCACATTTTTGTTCTTCAATCATCTCTAGCTCATACCGTTGACTTGCTTGTTTATTCGTGTTGATTATAAATAAATTCATTTAGATTCACCTCATAGCATTATTGTAGAAACCAAATCAAATCCGAACTGTTTTCTTCTTGACCCAATATTGCAAAGTAAAAATTGGTATAAACATAAAATACTTAATTACAATTTGCACATATTCTCCACAATTTCTATTACGTCGTTATTCGATTGAATAGTTGTAAGAGGCTTGATAGAAAATGTGAACTTATCATCGGAATCAATGCTAGGTGCACACGTATATAAATTTTCATTAAATATATTAATCTTCAAACCGGCTTCAAAAATAGCATTTTTCATAAACCAAGGCTTAAATTTATTTCGAATGTTATCAGTAGGATGCTCAAATACTAATCTTCCTGCCGCTATAGAAGGAATGAGTTGCTCATGCAGAGGGTGTGTGAACTGAACATTAATGATAAGTAAGTGATCTACTTTATTACTTTCAAGTTGCAATTTTAATCCATAAGGTCTTGCAATATATTGAGGGATTAGGGTCGTGTAGCTATCAGGTGTTTGTAAAATACTTTTACTAGTTTCAGTAGCAAGTCCGTTACCAAGAATCGGAATATAACCTTTGTCTGACAGTAAAGCATCAGCATCTTTTAATAGCTTGATTGTATTATCTACTACTTTACGTACGTTTTGGAATGATTGAAATAAAATATTATCCATTGATTAATCCCCTGTCATTTTGAGTATAATTCCATTCTGTTACATTTAGTTCCTTTTTCGGCCATATAATTGTTGACCCCGATGAGTAAAAACCGTTAAAAGGTAAAACGTTTGACATTTTTCCCCACCCATTAAATCGTGTAAGATTTTTCCGTTCACATACGCCTTGTAGTTCAGAAAGAATAATATGATCCTGTTCTGTCTGAGATTCCATGCAAGTAGCTTCATATAAGCTTGCCCATGACATCCAGTAGAGGTTATTTACTGGTGCTTTTGAATACTTTAGACCAGATTCAATATCCTTTTCAGGAAAGACAGTATGATTAGTCAAATATATTAATTGTGTTGAGTTCACATTCCCACAGTCAATTCCAAGTTTCTTTAATGTATTTGAATCATTTAAATCTTCAAGCTCTCTAGAAAGTTGATCGCGTTGCCAACTTTCTCTCAGCTCCACGTTTACTGTTTCATCTTCTTCACTTGATTTAGGTGACATGTACTTTGCCTCAATCCCTACGATATGGATTGCATCATCTACATCAGTTAATACCAATATAACATCAGGTTCACATTGTTTGAGAGATGGCCAGAATACATAGCGAACCTTTTTGATTGGAATTCGAAAAGAAAGCATTTTTCTATTAATATCAAAACTAGAACATAAGGCCTTTATAACATACTCTGGATTGGACAAATACTGAAATCCTCCGAGTATTGAACTTGTTACAACATCCTCACTATTCCATACTGAAGTAGGGAGTTTTCCATGAATAATTGCCTTTAGCATACTAATACCTCCTACGTAATGGATAGTTTTACTTTTAAAAAATCTATTTCTATATTGCCATAAGTATTCTAATTAATAAATTATAATTCAGAAAACAATAATTATACATGTCCTATTTCATTTTTTAAATGTAGACATACT
This sequence comes from Bacillus sp. FJAT-22090, assembly GCF_001278755.1. Taxonomy (GTDB): domain Bacteria; phylum Bacillota; class Bacilli; order Bacillales_A; family Planococcaceae; genus Psychrobacillus. Next base: position 2,422,728 of record NZ_CP012601.1, read on the forward strand.
CCAGCTCTTTCTAAAACTTCTTTAGAAAAGAAGTCTTCCATTATTTTCACATCCCACACTCTCCCAAGCTAAACATATAAGCTTATGACGACTCAATAATTATTATTAAAACCTGTTAATAAAAAGCAGTTGAAGATATAACTTCAACTGCTTTGGTTAATAAGTATTTGTATGTTGATGTTTGAAAAAGGGGGCAGAAAGGTCGCCCGCCAGTGCTTGATACACATAATGCGTGGTACTTCTGTCTAATTCTGCCTTCACTTTGTTAATAGTTGATCTAGTGTCGTGGTATTCCCATAGGCAATTGATGAAAATGATGAAACTGAAGATGTCAACAATACCGCTGCTACCGTTTGTTTCATAAATCTTCCTCTCATAATACTCCTCCTCTTGTGATTAGGTTAGTTGTTGAGAAATTATCAAATATTCTAATAATTATAAATTACTATCTAAATTTTAAATTTCAACTTCGAGTTCGATAATCTACGACATCTATCGTCAAAATTATTAAAAAACTATACAAAAGAATATTTATGAGGTAAGAAATGTAAAATAATATAAAACTTTTTCCTTATAACGACATAGACTTTTATTGCTTATTTTTTCTATCTAATTGTAATAACAAATGTTTACTGAAAGATCCACAAAATATCTTAGAGTTATAGAAAATGGAGAGCCGGATATGTGGACTCTTCAAAATTTTTAATGATACCTAGAAAGCAAAGTACCATCCCATTGTGATTGTTCAACATTGTATGAGAGTTGATCTTGGTTTACTAGACCCTCAGTACCTACAATAATTAACGAAGCAGAATTATGAGTGAAATTAGATTCTATAGAAATAAAATCAATTACTTTAAGTGTATCACTATCAACATATTCAACTATTAATTCAGCAGATTTACCATACCCATCGTTTACTGTAATAGTTCCAGTTATATCTTTTTTGAATTCATGACCATAGGATGGATTTAAGAAAGTGAAATCTAGTGTGTCAGAGATTGTTAATCCGTTATTATCTATATCCTTTAAAGTAATTTCTGTAGAAGCAAATGCTCCTTCGTTTATGATAGCAATTGCTGGAGTCGTTGGATTTTCGGAACCTTCCCCATTTTGACCGTCTTTATCAGGGGCATATTGGTATGCTTCAAATGTATTTGTTTCATTTTGTAGTAAGCTGACTGAGCCATAGGTCCATTCTCCATTGTCATCTACTTTAGTAGTACCAAGGAATGTACCATTAAGATATAAATGGACAGTATATTCGGCTTGAGCTGTTCCACTGATAATATAGCTAGATCCATCGTATGTCACAGGAGTATGCGCCGGGTTGGTAATTTCCAATTTCGCTGCTTCGGTTACATCTATTGTAAGATTCCAAGTAGAAATATTTTCAGCTTTTACTTCATAACCAATAGTAAGTGAATCACCATTTGAAAGTGCTTTTTCAAATATTTCTTGTGGTACATTTTGTCCGCGAATAAAAAATAAATCGTTCGAATCCCATTTATATTTATATCCGTTTGTATAAACATAGTCACTCTCTAGATATATGTGTGATCCATTGATAACTACCTTATAGAAATCACTTGTATTTTGTAACTGGAAAAAGTGAGTTATCGGTGCTTTTTTACTTGTTAGATTTCCATCTAGTTTTTGTATTGTTGGCTGAACATGAGTTACAGAAGCAGATCCACCTGCTGCAATAATAAAGGTTAAATTCCCATTTTGATCGGTGTAGGTTGTCGCTTCTTGCCCTGTCGTTCCAAAATGACCATTCGCAGAAGTTATTACTGCGGTAGTGGAATTTGTTTCATTGTCTGGATTTGCATCACTTAAGCTTATAAGTACTCTCCCGACATAAGGAGAGCCGTCCGAATTTGTTAATTTAGCACTATATATACGATTATTTGTGGTTTCCATGTATGCAACTTCTGATTCACTAAGCAAAATACCAGTAGTATCAGGTTTTGCTTCTGTAACAAAATTCATCTTATGGTCTTTCCAAGTCATCGTATAGTTTGTAGAAGAGTTAAGATCAGAAGTTGTTAATATTACTGATTTATTGTCATCTGATAAGGTAGCAGATTGCACAGTTTCTCCTGAAATTTTAAATTGTCCTGCTTCTAGTCCAACCAATGGAATGGAATATTCTTTAGTGAAGTTAATCGTTACACTATTTTTTCCGTCAGTAAAAACGGATAGTGGTTTTAGTGGTAATGACGCTAATATATCATCATATGTATTTGTTAATTGGCTTTCAAAAGTAAAAATCGCTTCATTAAGATTGAAGTAGTAAACGGCTTTATCTAATTCAAAGGAAGCTTCTTCTAGCTTGTTATCTTGAATAAAACTAGAAGCCTTATCTAAATGCATTTTCACCGTTACATCATAATTTACTTGATTTATCAAATTTTCCATAGCAGGCTTCACAGCATTTCGGATACCATCACGTGTGGATTGCCCATAGACTCGGTCTAGTAGTTTCACTTGTTTTCGATATTCAGCAGTTGCTGTGTGATAAGCGGATTTTACTTGATTAAGGTCTTCCGAATTGACAGCCTTTTGAAGGTTGTTTGTTAAACCTTCAATTTTTTCACTTGATGTAATCGCATCTATGTAAGCCTGTGCGCGCTTCACATGAATTTTAGGCTCTACTAGTTTAGCTTGAATACTTAATTTTTCAGAGGTTGACAGTTTGCTAGCTGCATTTTCCGCTGCGAATATCGTTTTTTTAGCCATATTGTATTGATCGTAGGGACGGGTTTTAAAATCTGCAGAACCTTCTACTGAAATAGCCCATTTTAATATCGTTCCTGCATTTTGTGCGTCTGTTACTAATTGGTTTGTATTCGTCGCTGCACCAGCTTGTTGTGTTGGTGATGATATAAAAGCAACAATAGCAATTAAACATGCAATTTTTTTCATTTTGTTCTCCCTTTACAAGTATGTCTCTCTAGATGACTCTTTCTATAATTAAGTTTAACATGAATATATTACCTTCTTACTGTCCAAAAACAACGTAAATTGTAAAATGTAACCAATAATAATTACCATTGTTTGGACCAGATGATTAAATCTTTTAATATGTTATAATAATAGTATGTTATCTAGAAAAGAAAGGAATTTACTCATGACAAATTCTCCTAAAACATATAAAACAGAAATAGATTTTTCTGCCGAATGGGACATACCGGCTCAAGAAAAATATATATTCCAATTCTACCATCAGCAATTAGAAGACTTAGAGGCTAATCAGTTACACGTACACGGAGTGAAATTATATACAGTAGATTCCGGAATTGTTGTAACTGCTATTATTAGACACTCATTACCAAAGAAATTACGACTAGACCAAGTAATATTAGTAGTAAAAGATACTGAAGGAAAAGAACTTGCGAAGAAGCAATTTGATATGCAGCTATTCGGAGAGCTTGAGCCATGTACAGCTAGACCATGGAACTTCTTATTTGAAATGGAGGACATAGCAGTTCCTTATGAAGAGATAGAGAATGAAATGGAGTTTGAAATGGCATTTGAGTATTATGAAAAAGTTGTGAAAGACTTCGAATTATACTTAGATGAAAATTGGTCTAATGGCCTTTCAGAGGATCAAAAAAATTATGTACACTCTCTAGTTTCGACATTAGAGCCCCTAAAGGAAAATGAAATATCGATTGTCGGATTCCATTTTCATGAATCTGAGGACGCAATTAATATTTATATCATTATTCGTAATTCATTTTCTCAGGACTTAACAATCGAAAATCTACCTATTCAACTGTTTGATGCAACTGGTGAAATGGTATGTAAGTTAGGCTTCCCACTTGGTGAATTTAGCATTGCTCCGAAGCAAGCTAGACCGATCAGTTTATCTTTCTCTAAAGAAGTATTTCAAAAAGAAAACCCCAATTTTAGCTCATGGAAGATTGAAATGGTTCCGCAGACTCTTTAGATTCTTTTACCGATATAAATCTTTCTGAATGTTCTTCAAGGATTTCATTCTATAAGAAAATAAAGTGAGGACGATGAGTAGTTAAATTCACCGTCCTATTTTAATCCCCATAATTAGTGATATGTTGTTTTAATAACTATAGGATTACAGGCAAGAATACTCTAAATAATTATTTAGTAAGGCTGATTCTACTAATCAGTTATTTACTGACATAGTGGACTGCCTCTTTCTATTTCCTATATAAAAAAAACTCATTATCATTTAGTATCTCTTAATCTGATCATGTGAATTAATTTTTAATTTTAACCCATATTCATTCGTAACACCTTCGACTGAAACAACATTTAATGTTCCAGTTATCTTTCCGTCTTTTCCTTTGTCAATGATTGAACCAACATTCTTGTTCTTATCTTTTAAACCGAACGAAAGAGTAAAGCCATTTTTCACTGTATTGATGTACGTTTCTCTTTGATTATTTGTATATTTTACTTTAGTACCATCGGAATCACTTATAGTAATCGAAGCTTGCTCGGAAACATATGCTTGATCCTGAGCTAATACCGAACCATTTTTATGTTTTATGGGGGCTATCGAAAAAGTTATTACTTCGTTTGAAATGTTATTATCATCACTAGTTCCTTCACTGATCGTCGCAAGTTCAAATGGTCCCTCGATTACTCTTAGTGTCGTTAGACCCCAGCCGACATATGCGGGAATTGCTATACCTGCAGTTTGTTGAACCATCGAATAATCCGTAATAGCACTTTGTTCTGAGTCTGTAGTAAATTTCCATATTCCATTGGACCCCACTTTTGTTTTTCCAAGAAAGTTTCCAGCGTTTTTGAAAAAGTAGACCTCATAACTTGGTTGGCCCGTGCCAAACAACTCTATTTTGTTACCATCCATGCGGTACCCAGCAGTTCCAGGTATGGTTGAAAACTTAGAATCTAGGTTTATCTTAGCAACCACTTTATTACTTGAGATATTGAAGGAAGACACCGACGACGGGGAATAAGTTCCATTAACTACGTCTTCTCTATCCAGTGCAGCCTTGAACGAATCAAAAGAGACAATTGTTCCTTCATTTCGGTAATTGTCGCCAGAAGACTTCATTTTATATTTTAATCCGTCAGTTGTTACGAAGTAGTTATTCTTACTGTCAATGAAATGCACTGTTTTTTTTGATATGGAGCCTGCTTTTGCTGCTACATAGAAATTCATTGAACTTGAAGTTTGTGTTTCAACCACTTTGTTTTTCTCCATTTTGTTAAATGAAATAGATTTATCTAGTGCTGCTGAATTTAGCTCTTTCGCTGTAAATACAATCGTAACTATACCATTGCCATCTGGAGCTACATTTACTGACTTAGCACCAACCGTATTATTTGCTGCTCCATTAATTGAAACTAACTTCAATCCTGTAGGAATATCAACACGGATTGTAGCTTTAGAAGGCTTCCCATTCGACTCTTTAAATATTGCCGCTAAGGCAACTACTTCCGAAGTTTCTTTATGTTGAATTGTTTTATCTCCGACATAAATAGGTACAATACTTCCAGGAATGTTAAATCTAACCGTGTTAGTTTTATATTTCAACGTGTAGATCGATCCAGGTACTTGAATGGATGTTGTTAAGGTAATCGTTAACCCATCTTTACTTAATGAAGTGTTTGTTACTGCCAAACCATTATCTGTTGTAAATTCAGTAGGTTTGATTGAAGATATCGGTCTATTAAGTTTGATAGAAAATGTCGTATTATTTATAATAGAACTTGATACAATTTCAAGTGGCAAAGATACATTAACACCATTTACCCTATTCTGTAGAGCATTCTCCCATTTTAAAGCGTTTGTATTAAGAATTGCTTGAGCTTCATAAACTTTCTTAGCAGCTTCCGAATAATTCCCCCTTCTCACTTCTGCTTCAGCACTCTTAGCTAGCATATGAACGGTCACATCATTTTTTAATTCAACTATTAACTTCTCTGCAGGTCCTTTTACTACATTTCGGATTCTATCGCGAGTAGATTGCCCATATACCCGATCCAACAAAATTGTTTGTTTTCGAAATTCCGCAGTCATTTCATGATATGTCTTTTCTACTTGGTCTAAGTTGTTTGAGTAAACCGCTTTCGAAAGTGCCTTCGTTTTTGCATCAATTTTCGTACTTGCGGTAATTGCATCAAGATACGCCTGAGCACGTTGAATTTGAACTTTTGTATCCATTAGTTGGGCTTCATACTTCAACTTATCCGAAAAACTTACCGCATTTAGTGCACCTTCCACTTTTGCAATTGCCATTTTTGCATTGTTAAATTGTTCCCATGGCTGAGTAATACCATCCGCAGAACCCTCGACAGAAATCGCCCACTTTAAAACGTTTCCCGCATTTTGTACATCTACCATTAGTTGTTCCATATTTATCGCAGCATTTCCTTGTTGAGTTGGTGCAGTCGCAACAAATATCGATAATGCAATTACGGATGAAACTGCCGTTTTAATTGATTTCACCAAAAATTTACCTCCCATTTATACTAGCCATCGTTGTAATTATATGTATATACGGAACGATAATATGTTTATTAGTAACCAAAAAAGCCCATTAACCGATCTCTGCAGCAACGGTCCCTGCAATATGTGTTCCGTGATTAGTCATCATAAACTGAGTCATAAACACTACCATCATTATAATAGAAATCAAATCCGTTTATATCATCAGTGTAACCATTGTTATCATCATCCCTCCAGGTTTACCATTAATCTCAATTTGATTTATCCAAATATTATCTATTAAATCTTGAATTGATAAATTTTCGGCTTTCTTTATTGCATTCTTTTTAAAAAGCCTCTTTTTGAAGAATATTGGAAACATTTTGTTTCCATATAAGATCTACCCATTCTAGAATGGATTGAATTATTCACATTTTGGCTATGATCAGGTTTTAGGAAAGTTTTGTAGTTTTTGTTGAACTAGATTTGAGGAGCCTTAATCAGTTACGGTGTTACCTTTTCTATACTGTTTTTTAATTACTATTCTTGGTGTTTCTAAGATTGGAGAACATTTTGACCATATAAACTACTTATTTTGATGTAAAGCAATAAGTCACTTTGTCCACACATAAGAAAAAGCCGTTAAAAGTCTTCCTTTTAACGGCTTCATAAATATTAATAATCTTTTATTTGAAAACCTGTATTCAGCTTCAAGTTTAAATCATATCCATTGGAAACTCCATCTATGGAAATCACTTCTAGCGGACCTGATAATTTATCATCTTCTCCATTTTCAAGAATTACTCCAGCCAATTTTTCTTCGACAGTCGGCCCAAACTTAATTTTAAAACCATTTGAAACTTTACTAAAGATATTTCCTTGGTCATTGTTTGTAAATTGAACTTTTGTTCCATCTGCATCTTGCACAACAATAGAAGCTTGTCTTGTAAGAATAGCTGTATCTTGCGCTATTGTAGTACCATTAGTTCGTTTTACAGGAGCAACAGTAAAGGTTATTTCTTCATTGGAAAGGTCTTCATCAGCAGTTTTCCCATTACTAATGGACAATAACTCAAATGGCCCTTCTACCACTCTCAAGGAAGTTCCACTAGTATAGACAGGTGTTACTTTACCAGCTACTTGCTGAACGAAGTAGAAATCGTTTATATCGTTCTGATTAATAGTAGCAGGATATTTCCATGTACCAGTTGAACTTATTTTAACCTTACCAAGATAACTTCCTGCATTTTTAAAGATAAACAATTCGTAGTTTGGTTGGCCAGTTCCAGATAACTCTAATGATTTACCTATCATTCGATACCCATTTCCAGATTTATAAGCAAATTTCGAATCAATAATCAAAGGAACAGAATAGTAATTTTCTGTAATATTAAAAGAAGATGCCGCGGTCGTTTGATATGTCCCAGTAATTGTATCCTCTGTATCTAAGGATGCTTTAAAAGAATCAAAGGAAATGGCGATTCCTTCATTTCTATAAGTATCGCTACCGCCTTTAATTTTATATTTTATACCATCAGATGTCACAAAGTAGTTGTTAGGTAAATCTACATATTTCACTTTTTTGTTTGAGATAGTACCAGCTTTTGCCGCGACATAAAAGTTCATATAACCTGAAGTTTGTGTTTCTACTACCTTGCTATTCTCGAGCTTATTAAAAGTAATTACCTTATCAAGCACTGCCACATTCAAATTGTTGGCAGTAAACGTAACTATAATAGTACCATTTCTATCTGGCATAACATTTACACTTTTCGCTCCAGCAACGATGTTTTCAATGCCATTAATCGTTAATAGTTTCAATCCTGCTGGAATGTCGATTCGTACATTATTATTTCCATAAGAACCCGCAAATGTTGCGGACAATGCCAATACTTCAGATGTTTCCTTATGCTGAGTTGTTGTGTCCCCTATTTGAATAGGTACAATGCTTCCCGGAACTATAAAGCTAGCAAAATTTCCTTTATACTTTAATGTATATTTAAAACTAGGAGTTTGAGCAGAAGTTTTTAGCGTAACCGTCATTCCATCTGAACTCAAGGAAGCATTTGTAACAGATAAACCGTTATCAAACACAAACTCAGAAGCTTGAACGGTAGATACTGCTCTATTTAATCTTACAGATACTGTTGTGTTATCTACTCGAGTAATTGAATTCATTTGAACAGGTAAGGTATTTGCCACTGTGTTTATATTTCTTTGTAAGGTGCTTTCCCATTTTAAAACATTGGCATTTAGTATTGCTTGTGCTTCATTAATTTTTTTAGTAGCTTCCGTACTTTTAGAGAGCCTTATATAATCTATAGCTGCTTTTGTTTTCATATGGACGGTAACATCGTTCTTTAATTCATTGATTAATTTTTCAGCTGGCCCTTTTACAGCATTTCGGATTTTATCGCGAGTCGATTGACCGTATACTCGATCCAGTAGTATTGTTTGCTTACGAAACTCAGCAGTCATCTCATGATACGCTTTTTCGACTTGATCCAAATTATTTGTATTAACCGCTGCTGAAAGCACTCTTGTTTTTTCGTTAATTTTAGTACTTGCTGTAATAGCATCCAAATAGCCTTGTGCTCGTTTCAATTGAATTTTGGGATTCGCTAATCTAGCTTCATATGTCAGTTGTTCTGAAAAACTAAGCTTCTTTATTTCCGCTTCCGCCTTAGCGATCGCTAATTTTGCCTCATTAAATTGAGTCCAGGGTTGTGTTACTCCATCAGCTGAACCTTCAACTGAAATTGCCCATTTTAAAACGTTCCCTGCATTTTGTGCATCGGTCATTAACCGATCAATATTTACCGTAGCATCTACTTGTCTCTCTGGTGCAACTGCTACGAATGCAGATGCAGCTACTGCAGATGAAATGACCATTTTCACAGTATTCTTATTCATATTTTTATCCCCTTTTTATAAGCTAAATATTCTATAATATGTTTTTTAACATTTTTAACATGCATCTTATGTATTCTCCACTTACCATCATTATCTCTTTTTCTAAATTCTTCCTTTAGTATATATGTACGACCAATACCTAAAAAGGTTTCATTTTTATATTAATTGTATTCGTGCACATTTTCTTGAACTAATGCATTTTACTGTAAACGTTCATTTTCTGATTGAAATCCTCTAAAGCTCCTTCATTTTTGGACGCCCCTTTTTCTTAAGAATTAGGGAGTCTACACTTTCATTTCTATAATTTATTCACTATTTTCTAATTGTACTTTGAAGGTAAATAGAACTGTACAGCATTCTCTAAAGAAGATAACGTATTCTCATTCATATAATTGAGGATGTTTAAGCTTATCTTCAAAAGTGTAACTTGTATAGCTCTTCTTAAAAGCTTTTAGCTCATATTGATATTTTTTTTATCCAAAAATCAATCGTTTCAGTATTAGATATATTAAGATATTGCAATAGGATTAAGAATTTCTTTACCATTTTCGTATCGAGAAATGACCTCTAACTTTTGTTCATTCGCAAATTTAGCCAAAAAAAGTCACCTCCAATTGTTAATTTTGTGTCTAGCAATTGGGGTGCAGTTCAAGATCCTTCTAACGGCTTTCCTATATAATTTAATTTACATTCCTTAAACCCTGCATTACTTTGAACGATATAAAATCTAATATAGATTCTGCAATACTAATGTTATATAAGATTAATATAAAAACCTCTTAACCGTTAAACGATTAAGAGGCCTTTAACTTCGTGAAAATTCAATTCAATTTGAATTTTCACAACTATTTAAATGTTTATAAAACTTTTAATTAGTTTTTCACAAATACTTTTGAATCAATAGTAGTTAATTTATATTTTACATCATCTGTGTTTACTACGCCTGAAACGCTCTCAATGTTAAAGTATTTCGAAGCTGCTGTAGCATCAGTTTGGAAGTTAAAGTTTGCAGATGGTGCAATTTTTGTAATTTCTAGCTCTCCAGCAAGTGAATTAGATGTATGCTCAACTGATAAAGTAGCAGTTCTACCAAAACCGTCATTTACAACTATTGTTCCCTTACCGTTTTTAAAATCATGAGCAAACAAAGGATTGTTTAAGAAATCGAATGTTAAAGTATCACCAATACTTAAACCTGCAGTTGCATTATCATTCCAAGTAATTGTTGAAGCAGTAAATGCTCCTACTTTTAAGTATGCATGATCAAATCCACCAGCAGTAATTACATCATCAACTTTTTGACCTTTACCAACTTGTACTGCATATAATTTATTAATTTCATCTTGAGTTAAGTTAGATGCTTGAACAACCCAAGTACCATTTGAAGAAACAACAGCATCTCCAACTAATACATCATCAGCTGTTGCTAAATCAGAAGTATCTGATACTGCTGTTGAAATATCAAGACCAGTGTCTGTTTCTTTATAAATAAACACTTTTGCTCCCGCTTCACCTTCACCAGTTAAACGGTAAGTTGTTCCATCATAAGAAATAGCTTTTGAAGGAGTAGTAATTTCGATATCTGCATTAGCATCAACATCATCAGTAATTGTCCAAACTGAGCTATTAACTTTATTATCTTGGTAATCTGCATAATACTCATCATTTTTAGATAATCTTGTTTTAAATACATCAAGTGTTACTATTTTACCTTCAATAATGAATGTATCATTGCTATCAAAGTTATATTTAATGCCATTTAAAACAGCATAATTATTTGTCTTATCGACGAAATCATAGTCAGCAGTTCCAAAAGTTCCAGCCGGAACAGTTCCAGTTGCACCTAACTCGTAGAAATAAGTCAAGCCACCTTTAACAGTTTTAGAAGTGTCTTCTAAGTTTGTGAATACAGGATAAACTGCAGATGTATCTGCTCCTCCAGAAATAACTATTGTTACTTTTCCATCAGTTCCTGCATAGATTTTTGGTAGAACAGCAGCTGCTGCATATCCAACTCCATCTACGTTACTGATGAAAGCTGTTCCAGCATAGTCTGATCCGTCAGCATTTTTCAATTCAATACCAACTTCTCCAGTGTAGTTAGCTTTATCAGCATTTTTAAGAGATACTGTGTAAGTTCTTGTATTAGTTGTTTCAAGACGTGCTGTATCAGCAGCATCAACAACTGTTGAACCATCTGCAGGATTAGCCGCTACAGTAAATGTTTTACCAGTAGCTACACCTTGGTAAGATAAAGCGTAAGTTTTTCCAGCTGCTTGATCAGTTGTTTTTAAAGTAACTGTTTTTTGGTCAGCTGCAATAGTAGCAGATTGTACTAAAAGACCATTATCAAATGTAAATTGTCCAGCTGCTAGTAATGCATCAGGAGTTTTAGAGAATTTTACAGTAACTGTGTTTTTATCAACACGTGCAACTGAAAGAACTTGTAGAGGCATAGCAGTTGCTACATCATCAACTGATTTTTGTAAAGAAGTTTCCCATTTAAGAACATTAGCGTCAAGAATTGCTTGAGCATCTGTTAAGTTTTGAGACGCTTCTTCTAATTTACCAGCTTTAGAGTTTGCTGCAGCTGATTTAGCAAGCATATTAACAGTAACTTCGTTTTTAACTGAAGCTACTAGTTTTTCGATAGCTGGTTTTACTTCGTTACGGATGCCGTCACGAGTAGATTGACCATATACGCGGTCTAGAAGAGCCGCTTGTTTACGGTATTCACCAGTTGCTTTGTGGTATGCAGTTTCTACTTTTTCGATGTCGTCAGATTTAATAGCAGCATCTAAGCTAGCTGTTAATTCAGCAATTTTTACACTTGAAGTGATTGCATCGATGTAAGCTCCAGCGCGTTTAACTTGTAATTTTGGTTCAACAAGTTTAGCTGTTACGCTTAATTTTTCAGATGCTGAAAGTTTAGCAGCTGCTGCTTCTGCTGCAGCGATTGCTTTTTTCGCAGCGTTGTATTGAGCGTATGGTTGTGTTTTGTAGTCAGCAGAACCTTCTACTGAGATAGCCCATTTTAATACTGTACCTGCGTTTTGTGCGTCTGTTACTAATTGGTTTACATTAGTTGCTGCGTCTGCTTGTTGTGCTGGCGCTGCTGCAACGAATGCTGAAGCTGCTACTGCAGTTGAAGCTGCAATTTTGATAGCTTTTTTCTTCATAAACTTGTGATCTCCCTTCGCTTGTGTGTTGCAATTTTTTTTAGCGTGTAACATCGGTCGCTTGATCGCGTCCAATATCGTCACCCTAACTAATATATAAGTTTACAAAACTCATATACTAAAATCAACTAAAATCTTCAAAGATTACCAGTTTTTTATAAGGATGACTGTATGAAAGCACCAAGGACAACATCACATATTCCATATTACAGTAATATTACCAATCACGCTAGTCTTTTTTTATGAATATTTCTTACTATTTTTATTTTTATAGATTTTACTTAAAATTTCTTTAATACAACTATTTAAAATTTATTTTAATTTTATTTAATTTAATGCGTGCAATTTTAAAATTATGTGTTATGATTTACTGTATAGAAGGTTACTTATAGATGTGTAACGCCGTAAACTTGTTTGTACATTCATTAGTGTGCAGCCTTCTACTTCCTTCGTTTTATCGCTCAAGAAAAGAAGCATCTGAACATCGGATGCTTCTTTTCTTATTTTATAAGGGTTTTGGTCTATTGGCCAAAACCCCTTTTTTTGTTTAGAGAGGTAATTCTACTATCTAGATCTATTCAAAATGAAAAATACTGGAACACATTTGACCTACTAGTTCTAGTTTATATTTCACACTTTCATATGTTTGTTTATTTTAATGTAGGTAAAAAGATTTCGGAGTCATAAATTTGACATTAATTTTATTACATCTATGTTACGACCCCCACACCTTTTTAACACTGCTGTAATATAAAAAATGAAGAATCTTCCTATTGAAAACGATTTCGAAATAGATTTGTAAAGAAACTGAAAGTAGAGAAAAGAAAAAACCACTAGAAATTTCTAGTGGTTTAGGACTTTTGATAGGAAATCCTGGGCACGTTGCGTATCCGGATTGGTAAAGAATTTGGAAGGTGCTGCACGCTCGACGATTTTACCATCAGCCATAAAGACGATCTCGTCACAGATTTCTTTAGCGAAGCCCATTTCGTGCGTTACAACTACCATGGTCATGCCGTCTTTTGCTAGTTTTCGGATTGCATCGAGCACTTCGGTTACCATTTCTGGGTCAAGTGCAGATGTTGGTTCGTCAAATAGCATGACGTGTGGATCCATTGCTAGGGCACGTGCGATAGCTACGCGCTGTTGCTGACCACCTGAAAGCCTGCTAGGGTAGGCATCGAATTTATCTGCAAGACCAAGAGATGTCAGTAGTTCTTTCCCTCTCGCTTCAGCAGCTTCTTTGCTCATTCCTTTTACTTTAAGTGGTGCCATTGTTACGTTTTCTAATGCAGTTAAAAACGGAAAAAGGTTAAAGCTTTGGAATACGAAGCCGATGTTCGTTCGAGCTGCGTTAATATCCGTTTTTTTACTGTGAATGGATACTCCATCGACCGTGATTTCTCCATCGTCGATTGGCTCTAGAGCATTAATGGTACGGATTAGTGTAGACTTACCCGCTCCACTTGGTCCGATGAGTGCGACTACATTCGATTTTGGCACTTCGAGCGAGACGTCGGTTAGGACGTGGTGATCGCCGAAGCTTTTATTGACATTTTTGATTGATATCATGATGATACACCCTCCCTACCGTTATGCTTCACTCTTCAGTAATCGTTTTTCGAAATATCGAATGATTAATGATAAGCTGAATGTCATGATGAAATAGATTAGTGCAACAAATGTCCACACTTCAATAGAACGGAAAGATGTTGCCACTAGGTTTTTCGCGTTAAGCGTTAAGTCTGTTGCCGCTATTACGGATACAAGAGATGAGTCTTTTATTAGCATAATAAATTGAGATGCTAAAGGTGGTAATACTCTTCTAAATGCTTGTGGCAAAATAATATGTGTCATTGCCTTTGTATGGGACATACCAAGAGAACGCGCTGCTTCCATCTGTCCTCTTGGAACACCTTGAATCCCTGAGCGCACGATTTCCGCGATAAACGCACCGGCAAATATTGCAAGTCCGATGATCGCTCCCCAATATGAACCAAGTTTATAGTATTGTCCGAGTACAAAGTAAATCCACATAAGTAATACAAGCAGTGGAACCCCACGAATAATTTCTACATATATAGAAGAAATCAATTGTATAATCTTATTTTTTGAGATACGTCCCAATCCAAATAAAATACCTATCGGTATAGCTATAAGAATTGCTAGTAAGGAAATTTCTAATGTTTTTAGTGCACCGTCAATAAAGACATCCATATTGCGCGGTATAACACTCCAGTCGTATATCATAGCTGTTCCTCCCCTAAGCTGCTAGAGTGTTCTATTCGTCTACAACTTCACTTAGCCAGTCAGACGTTTCAAACCATTTATTACGAGAAGCTAGTTCTGCAGGACTTCCAATGTAACTGTTTAGGAATGAGTTAACCCATTGAACTGTTTCAAAATCATTTTTCTTCAGAGCAATCCCTAAGTTCTCAGATGAGATTAAACCTTCTAATTGACGAACTTGGTCTCCATTTTGTAATTTCCAAACTGCAATAGCAGGCTCATCATATACTACTGCATCTGCTTTACCTTGTGCCATTGCTGCTGCTGCTGATGGGAATTCTTCGAAATCTAATACTTCAGCGTTTTTAAATACATCTTTTGCAAGTAGTGCTCCAGTTGTTCCGATACCTACAGCAATTTTTTTACCTTTTACATCAAGCTCTTGCCAAGTTTTTGTTGCTGTATCCGATGTAGGAAGCATAACTGCTTGACCAGTTTGGAAGTATGGGTCTGAAAAGCTAACTGCTAAAGCGCGATCCCCACGAATAGTCATACCAGCAAAAACCATGTCTACTTCTCCCGCTTGAAGTGCTGGAATTAAACCATCAAATGTAAATTGTTTGTATTCAACTTTAATATCTTTTCCAAGTGCTGCTCCAAGTGCGTTCGCAGTATCTACGTCATACCCAACGAAGTCTCCATTCGGATCTTTCATATCGAATGGGAAATATCCTGGTGACATCCCAATAATTAATTTTTTGTCTTTTAATGCCTTTTGAATTGTCGAATTTTCTGTTGAAACTCCGCCTCCTGAATCATTACTACATCCCGCGATAATTAAAACGGTAATCATAAGTAGTGCTGCTAACCATTTTTTCATAACTTTTACCCCCATATATATTTTCTTCAGATCCCCTATTAAGCTACTGAATTATTAAAAGTATAAGTTATTAATATTCACGTGTCTACATAAAAAATAATTTGGTATAATATTTTTATTATTGCATCTATTGGAAGAAAGATGCAAAATAGTATATATATATTCTTTATATTAAGAGTTTATTAGGTTTGTTAGTGTTTTATTACAAAATTGATTAGCATGTTTAATTATTCTGCTAATTGAATATTTATTCAAAGGGGTGTTTTTTTGGAATTTCCAAAAGAAGAAGTTGGTAAACGAATTAGATATTTACGGAGATTGCAAGGACTCACATCGGACGAGCTTGCGAAACTTGCCGGAGTAAGTCAAAGCATGATTTCTCAAATAGAACGCGGACAGGTGTCCCCATCGCTTGAGACCCTCTGGAAATTGAGTCATAGCTTGAACGTACCAGTGTTTTCTTTTTTTGAAACAGAGGAAACAAACGCCGTAACGATTTCCCGTGCAGGAGAAGCGAAGAACATTAAACGTGTACGCCCCAATGTGAGCTATGAACTGTTGTCGCCAAGCTCTGGTAAGCAGATGAGTTTTTTCAAGATGATTGTGGAGCCTGGAGAAGATTTAGAAACTCCACTTTTGTATCATTCTGGCGAAGAATGTGGAATTATGCTAACTGGAAGTTTACGTATTGAGGTAGAAGGTGAGATACATACGATTCACGAAGGTGATAGTATTTATTTTGACAGCTCACTTCCGCACAGGTTTACGAATGTTGGGGATGAGAATGCCGTGGCTATTTGGGCGATGACGCATAGTTTTTAAAGGTGGATGGGAGGCTTCTCGCTTAGGCGGGGGCTTTTTTTGTTAGAAAAAAGCTCTCTGATTGAATCAAAGAGCTTTTTGATATTTATGACAACCATCCATGTAAAGCGCCCAGTAATGTAAAGATAACAAGGTGATCGCAAATTGCTATAAGTGTTGATTTTTTCGAAATCAAACCAAACAATGCATTTTTCACATAAACCATTTTGATGATAACTCCAATTATGAAACCAATTAGGGCTCCTTGAAGCAACGTTTCTGCACCGGTTGCGTTTATAAGAATCGCCATTAAAATAGAACTGATGAATGCAATGATGACCGAATAAATGTATTTTAACGGGCCTTCTGTTTGTTGCTCTTTCTTATTTCCTAATAAAATCGAATAATAGATTGTTCCATAGATCATATATAAAAGCCCGCCAATAATGATAGCTACATAGTTTAAATTACTCCAATCAATAGACATGATACTCCTCCTAGTTTATAAATCTTTCAATGCTTCTGTACGAACCAATTCCACAAATCCGTCTACTACTTTATCATTGCTTTTCTTTGGACCTAATTTAATAAACGTTTTCCCCATGAGGTTAATTCCTTCATTTTGCCCTGTATATATAAATCTTGTGGATTGTTCATCTACTTTGATGAGTGTATAAGCAGCTTGAATTTTAAAGGTTTTCGCAAGTGTAAATTCAATTTTGTTGTGTTTTTTTTGGTCCGTGTTTTCGTGCTCTATGTCCGTCACGATGTAAGTTTCGGTTCTTTTTCCTTCTTTGTATGTTTGTTCATAAGTGGAGCCTACAACTCCTTCTTTTATTTCTAAAGGTTTGTGTTCCACTATATTTGGCATAATTCTCTGGATGTTTTCTAACTGAAAGAGATTCCATACAGTCTCGATTGGTGCAGGGATGATGATTTCTTTTTTCCAAGTTAGCATTTGTTTACCCCGTTTCTAAAGTAGTAGTGTATAAGATTTGGTGCGATTTTCCTAAAGTGTATCATAGAAATTTGTTGAAGCAATAGGTTTGTCGCGTTCGCGAGGTTGTTTGTCGTGTTCATTGTGAAGTTTGTCTCGTTCAACCATATTTTAGGTAAATTAAAGGACCTGCCAAATTGGCAGGTCCTAGTTTGTGAATAGCGGTTCGCAGAGCGCTTTAATTCAAGGTGTATTATTTTAGTATAGAAGAAAGTATATTTACCGCTTGGTCAATTTCTTCCGATGAAACGGTAAGTGGTGGCAAGAGTCGAATGACGTTTGGTCCTGCTGCTACTAAAAGTAGTCCAGCTTTTTCAGCTTGAGCTATATATGGTACCGCTTCCTCTTTGCATACGATACCGAGCAATAATCCCGATCCCACTATTGGGTATTCAGGTAGCGCTACTTTTAGTTTAGCCAAAAAGTAGCTAGATTTTTCATTGACTTCATTTAAAAATTTTGAAGTAAAAACATTGTCTAGCACCGTTTGCGCTACTGCTACTGCTAATGGGTTGCCGCCGAATGTTGTACCATGTGTTCCAGGGCCGAAAGAGTCATGTAAAGCACTCGTTCCGAGCATTGCTCCGATTGGAAAGCCTCCTCCGAGTCCTTTTGCTAACGTCATAATGTCAGGCTTGAGTACAGTTTGCTCAAATGCATAGCGAGTTCCTGTGCGACCGATGCCTGTTTGCACTTCGTCGATTATTAATAATATTCCTTTGGATTTGCAAATGTCAGCGATTACTTGAGCGAATTCAGGCGTTACTTGGTTAACTCCACCCTCCCCTTGGATCACTTCAAGCATGATCGCCGCTACTTTGTCGTCGATAGCCGACTCCAGTTGCTCGATGTCATTGAACGGTACGGTTCGGAAAGTATCCAGCAAAGGTCCGAATCCATTTCGAACTTTGTCTTGGCCAGTAGCAGACATTGCACCAAATGTACGTCCATGGAATGATTTTTCGAATGTGATGATAACGTGTTTTCCTGTATGTTTGCGAGCAAGCTTAATTGCCGCTTCATTCGCTTCGGCTCCACTGTTACAGAAAAATGCGTGTGCTAAATGCGTATCTTTTACTAAGGTAGCAGCTAGCTGTTCCTGTCCAGGACTTTCGAATAAATTCGAAGTATGCCATAGTTTTTCACTTTGTTGTTGAATTGCTTCAACAATCGCTGGGTGTGCATGACCGAGACTTAGCACTGCGATGCCACTAGTAAAATCGAGATACTCTTTGCCTGTATCATCTACGATAAGTGTCCCTTTTCCTTGCACTAAGTGAACTGGTCGACGTGCATAATTTTGAAATAAAGAACTCACACTAGTACCTCCTGATGTAAAATGGTCGTTCCTTCTAGTTGCTCCCCGACAATTTGAACGGAAGGAATGCCTGCAGATAAACAATCGAGTGCTGCAGTCACTTTTGGAATCATTCCTCCGTAGATTTCTCCTGATGCGATCCATTCCGCAATTGCAGTGGAAGTTACAACTTGTTGCACTTCTCCATCAATTTTAATGCCAGGTGTATCTGTTACGAGTTGTAAACTTTCCGCTTTTATTGCGAGTGCTACTTTATTTGCTACTGTATCAGCATTAATGTTGAGTGGTGTGCCATTCTCGGTGCTGCCTATGCTCGAGATCACTGGTGTGATGCTGTTTGCTAGTAGTGTTTCTAGCACTGAGCAATTTACATTATTTATTTCTCCGACAAAGCCGTAAGTTTCTTTGTCTAATAGCGTACATTCTAATAAATTGCCATCATATCCGCTTAAACCAATTGCTACAATCCCGCTTTTATTCAACTGATGAACAAGTGTTGGATTGACTTGACCGACTAGGGTCGACTGGACAATTCCGATTGCTTCTTCAGATGTGACTCGAATGCCGTTTATAGTGGTTGACGTTATTTTGTTTTTTGCGAGTTCTTTATTAATTGCAGGGCCTCCGCCGTGGACGATGATTATCTCATTGCCAGCAGCTTGGAGCTTTTTGAAATTGGTGAAGAAGTTTTCATTTAACCCCTCCAGCATGCTTCCACCGAGTTTGATGACGATGCGTTTAGGAGCGATAGGTTGCGTTGATTTGGACGTAGTCATATGTCAAATCGCACCCCCATGCAGTTCCTTGGCCATCGCCTTGATGTATGTCCACGAAGATTTTTACTTCTGGTTGTTTTAAATAGACGATCAAGTCATCCTCTGAGAAAGCGACAGGTTCACCGTTTTCTACAACTTTTGAAGTCCCAATATGAATCGTGATTGCGTTAGGATCCAGGGTAGCTCCACTATAGCCAACTGCTGCGATTATTCGTCCCCAGTTCGCGTCGTTTCCGAACACAGCTGTTTTCACAAGTGGCGAACCGACAACTGTTTTAGCTATTTTGCGAGCTTCTGCATCAGTAATTGCTCCCTTTACTTCTACTTCAATCAGTTTTGTTGCACCTTCTCCATCTTTTGCAATCATTTTCGCCAATTCTTGGGACACGATGTGTAAGGTTTGCACGAAGTTTTCCCAATCAGGATGTTCTGGAGTAAGTGTTTCGTTTTCTGCCATTCCGTTTGCCATGACGATTACCATGTCATTAGTCGATGTATCGCCATCGACAGTAATAGCATTGAACGTCACGTCTGTAATCGATTTTAGTGCTGATTGCAAATGTTCGGATTCAATGTTTGCATCCGTTGTAATGAAACCAAGCATCGTCGCCATGTTAGGTTCAATCATACCGGAGCCTTTTGCAGTTCCAGCGACAATCACTTCTTTTCCATCAATCATTGTTTGATAGGAAGTGTTTTTCGTAACGGTGTCTGTCGTCATGATTGCTTGAGAGAAGGACATTGCCCCTTCTAACTCATCTACTGGATCCAATTGTTTGATTCCTTCTGTTACCGGATCCATTTTCATCAGTTCTCCGATGACGCCTGTTGATGCAACTCCAACTAGATTCAGATCGATCCCTAGCTTTTCGGCAGTTAGTTTTTGCATTGTATAGGCATCTGCCATTCCTTGCTTGCCTGTGCATGCGTTGGCATTACCGGCATTGACGATGATTGCTTGCATTTTACCTGTTTGGTACACCACATCTTTTGTAACAAGTAGTGGCGCCGCTTTAATAGCATTCGTTGTGAATACACCCGCAACGCTTGCTGGAACCTCGCTGACTAGCAGAGCAAGGTCTTTTTTCTTATGCTTAAGGCCGCAGTGAATGCCAGTCGCTTTAAATCCTTTTGGTGATGCTATATTTTTATATGAAATACGTTTCATTGCCATGGTGGTTATAGCCATTTATTTTATTCCTCCTAATCAGCGTTTACGCTGAACTAATTAATGTTAAATGAATAATGGGACGTGCTTGAGGCCAGTTGTTTGATCGAAGTTAAATTGAACGTTCATGTTTTGAATCGCTTGACCAGCAGCTCCTTTGACCAGATTGTCGATAACCGATACTACGGTCGCGCGGTTTGTACGCGGATCAACCTTGACGTGAATGTCGCAGAAATTGGAGCCATATACTTGATTTGTTCCGAATTTGTTAGTTTCTTTTATTATTCGAACGAAAGGATGGTTTGCGTAAGTTTCTTCTAATGTGTCGATTAGTTGTTTTTCTGTTGCACCTTCGTTTACGGGAGCATAGCTTGTTGAAAGAATTCCTCTTGTCATCGGTACTAGATGAGTAGTGAACGTGATTGTTGAATTTTGATTGGCAAAGAGGCTTATTGCTTGCTCGATTTCCGGGATATGTTGGTGTTGATGTAATTTGTATATGGCAGTATTTTCATTCGTTTCACTGTAATGTGTCATTTGCCCCGGCTTGTTACCCGCTCCAGATATTCCACTCTTCGCATCGATAATAAGATGTTTTACATCGATCAGGTTTTCTTTCAAGAGAGGAAGTAATGAGAGTAAAACCGCTGTCGGATAGCATCCTGGGTTAGCAACTATATCAGCTTGCTGAATGTTTGTTTCGTTCCATTCCGTCAGACCATATACACTTTTCTTAATAGCTTCAATAGGAGCTGGTATTTTTTTATACCATTGCTCATATTGCTTTGTATCCTTCAGACGGAAGTCACCAGATAAATCAATGAGCTTTGGACCTTCATCTATTAATGATGGAAGTAACTCGCTCGATACCCCTGAGGGAGTGCTCGTAAAAATCACATCATACTCTTTTAATCTATCAGGCTCTATTTTTAATAATGGCTGGTCATGAATATTCAACAAATGTGTATATTTATTCGAAAACACGTTTCCTTCATCTGAAGAAGTGAACAAATCCAGTGTCCCTATTTCAGGATGTGTATGCAGAAATCTAATTAACTCAAGCCCACCATAGCCAGTTGCACCAATAATTCCAACCTTCATTTTCTTCACCTCTTCAGTAAGTTAGAATCTATTATAATACTGCATAAATATAAAGTCAATCGTATTTTTATAATTTTTTTGATTATTTTATAGATTTATGAATATGAGGGGAATAATATTACAGAGGTGTTACTGGTGCCAGGCACCAGTAACACCTCTGTAACACATTTTTCCCATAGAAAAAGGAGCGAATTGAGGGATTCGCTCCTTTGTCGTTTAGTTGTTTCCATTTCCGTTATTGTTACCATTACCATTGCCTTTATTGTTTTTTTCTTGATCGTTTTGGGATTTTTCATTTTCTTTTTGTGTTTTTTCTGCATCTTTTTGCTGTTTTTCTTTTTCTTTATTCATTACTTTTGCTTGGTTTTCGGTAGGTTTACCGTTACTATTTTGTTGATTTCCTTTTTGTTCCGGCAGCTTTTCTTTTTGTATATCCTGCTTTTCTTTTATCATTTCTTGTTGTTGTTTAATTTTTTCTTGTTGCTCTTGCTGTTTTTGTTCAATTTTTTCTTGTTGCTCTTGTTGTTTATCTTTATTGGATTGTTCATCTATTTTGTTTTGGTTGTTGCTGGATGGTATCTTTTGCATATTACTCTCCTGGTTTACTGGAATACCATTGTTTCTAAGATTATCTTTTATTTTATTTTCCTTCTCAACTTCTTTTAACTTTTGAATGGATTTGTCGTGTTTGTCAGCTTCTTTACGTTCTTCAATGGTACTTTCATTAACTATCCATTCTTTGTCGGTGTGCTCGCTTTGTACTTCTTCAACTGCTACTTCTATAATTTCTTTCATATCAGATGATTCTTTATTATTTTCGTATATAGTTGTTATTGCTATTTCTTTTGCAAGGGGACTTAGTTGCTTTACTATGTTTGACAATACGATGTCCACTTGGTTCCCCTCCCAGTCTTCGAGCATGATAGGAGCTGTATCGTTTAGCGACCGAAGCGTCACGACTAATCCCTCTTGATCAACACCTAATTCTACTGAATTGTTTGCATCCAATTGAACATAAGCTAGTGCTGTTCCTGGGTTTGGGATAAAGGATGCTATCACAAATAGAAGAAACATTGCTGCGACAATAACTGGAGCGAGAAAAGAAGGTTTTGTCCATTTCCTACTAAGAGTAGTTACCCCCATTAAACGGAATTCAACTTCTTGTCCAATCTCAGGATTCGAAATGATGGGAACACCTCGAAGAAATTTACCTTCCTTCGTTAGAAAAATCATATATTTAGTTTTCTTTTCGCAAACAATGCCTTTATAAGTGCGCATCATATGATTTCTCCTTTTACATACTCTTTTATATATTCAAAGTCACTTTTTAACAGTAAAGCAACTGCTATTATGTATTTTCTATGCCGTTCTAAAGTTTTTCGTGAGACCTCGACGATTTCTTCCATTTCTTTCAGTGGTAATCTTTTATATTTTATAAGAAATTCATAGAATTCTTCTGTCTCAGCGATAATTTGTGCGGTTTGAAATGCTGTTTTTCTCGCATCCTCATGCTTTGGAGCAACTTTTGCTAAATCTTCAAATGATAACCCGAATTCTGCGAGTAGTTTAGTATAGCGAGAAATTTCTTCTCTTCTTGCTTCTGCCTGCTGTTCTTTTGAATAGGAATCAAGCGCTTGAGCGTCGAATAACAATTGGTGCTCCGTTGCCGCTTCTTCTTTTGATGCATGTATTAATAGAACTTTCTCTTTTCGGACAGATTCTTTGCGAATAAAATCAATGATACGTCTCTTTATAATTAAGTGTGCATAAGTTTGCAACGATGCATTTTCACTAGGATTAAAACTCATGATCGCTTCATGGAATCCATTCATAGCTATACTAAATTCTTCGTCATGTTCATCAATTGATCGTTTACAAACAAAGGATGCGGTTTTTTTCATAAATGGGGTAAAGGCAAAAAGAAGGTCATTTAAAACCTCCTCATTCCCTGCTTTTGCCATTTGAGCAAGTTCAGTCGTTATTTGTTTTTGTTTTGTTTTCGTTTTAAAAATCCCGTGAATAATGGACAAAAGCATACATACCCTCCCGTTCTCATCTTTCCCTTAGCCTATCATTGTAACTGGCTGATTGGAGAATGAAAAGCGGTTAAACTATAAATAGTTCAATCTTCGTCATTATTATAGTACTAGCGATGTTAGTTTATTATTGCTCTAGTACTATATTATTCGTTCGTCAAGATACATTTGTGGGGGTGGCTAGAGGATAAGTTTTATGTAGAGTTTTTAATATATTGATTGAAAATAATATATTAAACAAAAAGGAGGCTCTTAGGAACCTCCTCTTTGCATTGTTTTGTTTCCCTTAAATAATAGACGAAATCATACGTATCTACACGTTTTTACTTCATCTAAAGAACTGGGTTAAATAAAATTAAAATAGTGTATCGATAAAGAGGATTTATTTGTCTTCTTTATTTTTTTTATTTTCTTGTTTTTCAGCTTTTTGTTCTTCTTTTAAAGCTTTTCTTTCTTCTTTATGCTCTGCTTGAAGTGCTTTACGCTCTTCTTTTTGCTCAGCTTTAAGAGCTTTGCTTTGTTCTTTTGCAGATTCCTTTGCAGGTTCTTCTACAACAGGTTTTTCAGCTACTGGTTTTTCTACTACTGGTGTAGGTTCAACTGTTACAGGTTTTTCTTCAACTGGTTCTTCAGTTTTAGGTTCCTCTGTTTTTGGCTCTTCAGTTTTTGGTTCTTCTACTGTAGGCTCTTCAGCTTCTTTTTGTGCAGCCTCAAATTTAGCGATTGCTCTTTCAGCATTACGTAAAATTGATGCTTTAGCAGTTTCACTTCCAGCATTTTCATATGCTTTTGCAAGTGCTGCTAGATTTCCAGCCGTGTAACCTTCAGGAATTTCAGGGAATTCACTTTCTGGTTTTGTTTCATCTTCAGTTTTTGTATCATCTGTTGAAGGAGTTGTTACTACTGGTTTAACAGTATCTTCTGTTGTAACTTCTGTTTTTTCCTCTGTAGAATCAGAGTTCAATTTACTCAAATTTACAGTGTCGAACAAATTTTCATTTGCCCATGCATAACCTGATCCTGTTACCGTCAATGTTGCAACTAATAAAGCTGCGCTTGTTTTCTTCCATTTCATCTGCATTATAGAATCACCTCGGATAGAATTTTGTCCCGTACTATGCTCGGACACTATATTATTCGTAATAAATTCATAACTTGTGGGGGTGAAGACAAAAAAATAATATTACAGATGTGTTACTGGTGCCAGGCACCAGTAACACATCTGTAATATATTCAAGGAGTATATAGTAAGGAAGCGGTTTTAACTGCTTTTAGGTTGTTGCATTTTTTTCTTTTTATGTTTTTTCCACATGTCTTCGGCTGCTCCAGATCCTAGCATGACACCTGCTACGATTAGGAAGAGCCCGATGAAATGGCGATAGTTTAGTATTTCACCTAAGAAGATGGCAGATAGAATCAAAGAGAATAATGGATTTAAATTCATAAATATCGCCGATTTTGTTGCTCCTGCTTTACCTACTGCGTAGTTGTACATGAGATGCCCAATGGCTGTCGATAGTACGGCAGATGCTAAAAATAGAACCCAAAAAAGAGGTTTTGTTTCAGCAAATGTGTAGATTCCTCTTGGTTCTTGCACTAAGCTGATAACGATTAACACAACTGCTCCGATTAGTAGCATATAGGCAGTGAGCAATCTTGGGTCAAGTGTTCTCGCTGCTTTGCTTACGATCATATAGCTCAGCACTTGCGCTAAAATTGCGAGGAACACATAGAAATCACCAAGGTTGGCTCCGCTGGACTCTCCTCCTCCTACTAGGATGGAAACCGTCACCCCAGATAAACCAAGTAAGAGGCCAAGCCACTGAAAACGTGATGGGAAGTACTTTAATATAATCGCACCTGAAATGGCGGTAAGCATTGGACCCGTTCCTAAGATTAGACCTCCATGGGTCCCACTTGTAATCGCAAGCCCCATGTTCAAAAAATAATGATGGAGCACGACATTGGAGAGAGCCCCTAATAATATATACTTCCATTCTTGTTTCGTTGGCATTCGTAGGAGATTCATTTTCCATAAAATGACCAGTACTACTAGACCGGCTGTTAAAATTCGAAAAGCCGTTAGGGTAACTGGGGGCACTACTGTTACTAGATATTTAAGTATCGGTAGGTTTGCTCCCCAAACGAACATGACGAACACGAGCATTAAATATATATTCCATTGCTTCATTTGAGGAACTCCTTTTTAAAATTGGTATTTTGTTCTCTTTATTAATAAACTACAAACGACATATGCAAGTAGCGATAAGGTAACTGGCACGACGACCGTATGCACACCGAATAGATTGCCGTTTGATTGATTGTAAAAATGCAAAGCAATATATGAAACAATTCCGGTGATCATGGATGCTACCGCTCCGTATTTATTGCCATAAGACCAATAAAGTCCAAGGACGACTGGCCAAATAAAGGCTGCTTCTAACCCACCAAACGCAAAAAGGTTTAAGAAAATAAGTAAGTCAGGAGGATTCAATGCTAATAAAAATACAACAGACCCTAATAGAGTCGTCACCCCAAAGCTTAGATTTTTGACCATTTTCTCGTTTGCATTCGGATTCAGATAGTTAATATAAACATCCTTTACAATAGAAGAACTCACTAGTATAAGAAGAGAGTCAACTGTCGACATAATCGCGGCAAGTGGTGCAGCAAGTACAATCCCTGCAAGCCAAGCAGGAAGGACCTTTAGTGCCACAAGTGGAATCACCGTATCTGGAACTTCTACGCCCGGTAAAATAGTGCGTGAAAAAATACCGATTAAATGCATGTTTAGCATAATAAAACCAGTAACAACCGTTCCGATTACAAGTGCTCTGTGCATAGAGCGAGTGTTTTTATAGGACATTGCACGTACTGCCATTTGCGGAAGTCCAACAACTCCTACTCCGACAAGTATCCAAAAGGAGGACACATACGCTGCGGATAAGTTCCCTTCATTGCCGTATGGCGTTACCAGGTTTGGATTTTCAGCAAGCAGGTCCTGAATAATATTTGGCACGCCGCCGCCAGCAATTATAACGGCAATCAATAAAATCAACGTGCCAATTACCATCACTCCACCTTGCACAGCATCAGTTACCGCAACTGCGCGGAAACCTCCGATTACTACATAAACTAATACGGACACTGCAAAAATAAATAAGGCAGTTGTATATTTCATACCCGTCAAAGATTCGATTAAGCGACCACCACCGACCCATTGTGCCGTCATCGCTGAAAATAAAAAGATGATCATACTAATTGCTGCAAGCAACACAACAGCTGTGCTGTTATAACGAACCTTTAGGAAATCAATTAACGTGATGGCATTATATCGTCGAGCTAAAATTGCAAACTTCTTCCCTAAAATAAGTAAAACAAAGTAACCCGTCACTACTTGGGTCATCGCAAGCAAAACCCAACCAAACCCCATCGTATATGCTGTTCCTGGCCCACCAAGAAAACTTGAAGCACTTCCATACGTTGCAACCATCGTCATTGCCAGAACAAAGCCGCCAAGCTCTCGTCCACCTAAAAAGTACTCCTGCAAGAATCCCCCAGTAGAGGATTCCAGCTTTTTACTAGACCAAAATCCGATGATAAAAATAATTGCGAGAAAAATAACAAGAGGGATAATAACGCCTATATTCACAGCTCTTCCTCCTCTTCTTCAAACGAAACATCCTTCAAAACAAATTTCGCCAAAACAATAACCGTCACACATATGAGAATAAAACCTACAATACAACTATAGAAAAACCAATCCGGAAAACCAAGAATGTAAGCATACTCTTCTACCGGTCGTGATCCAAGCCCATAAGCAAAACCAAACCACCATATAAAATGAGCAATCGCAAGTCCAACCCCAATTAGCGCTTCCCGATGTGCAATTTTAAAACGAGGATCCATCTTTCCATCCACCCCTATCATTTCAATTCATTACTTCAGTATAGCGAAGTTAAATTAACTTGTTAACAAGTTAATACCAGAAACTTAGACTTTCTAAATATTACAACAGTGTTACTGGTGCCAGGCACCCAAACAAACACGATAAACGTGAATAACGTGAAAAATAAAACAATCACGAAAGTTGAAACTTTCGCGATTGTTTGAACTAACATGAATGTTTGGGTGCCAGGCACTTGTCACAAAGTACTTGTCATCTTACATTTCTTATTTATAGGTCAAGTATCTGATGTAGTCTTTCCAGCCGACTGCTTTAATGCTATTCCATGTTGGAAGGTCAATAGGGAATGGTAGGAATGCGGTTGAGTCATCTCGTTTTAGGTTCGCATTCAGTATTACCGTGTTGTTCTCTAACCCTTCTGAAAGAATAGCATATTGTTTTAAGTCAAATGGTACTGTTACTGGAGTGCGCACGATACGACCACTGTTTGTTAATGTGTATATTTCAGCTTTTTGTTCTGCTCTGTTTAGTAGCCATTTTGACTTTACTTGCACCGCGTTTTCCACTTCATCTGTTGTGATGACGGAATTGATGTTTGCGGCAAATGGCAATTCTTCAGGCTGCTCATTTAATTGAATTTTTACTTCGTATAGTGGTTCTTTAGTTTTATTGTCTAATTGTTTGTATGCTTTTAGCCATTCTGACTTGTTGGCAGGCACTACTGACTTCGTAAGTAAACTACCATCCGCCGCACCTTCTCGATGTGTGGAGTAGTTCATTACTTTTTGGCCTTCCATGATCTCGTGCCATTCTTCTTCATTGGCGAATGTGAGTACCGACTTTTCATTTGAATATATACGAATGAAATAAAGACCGTCTCGCTCTTCAATGCTCGCAACACTTCCATCAATCGGACTAAGTAATGAGAGATCGCCTGTTTCTTGACTAAGCTGCGTTGTGACAATTTGTAGTTTGCGATCAACTTCCGCAAGTTTTTGCTCCGCTTCAGCGATTGCTTGTGCGTAATTACCATCTTGCGGAACATTCACATCTACTTGGACATTGACGTCAATCACGTCATCGGTCGTCGTGCCTGTTGTGGAGCCTTCGCCATAGGAAGTGGCGTCCGATCCTGCACGTTCCGATTCAAGTGAGCTTATAATTTGTTGAAGCTGTGACTGCTCCTGCATATATGCTTGCTGCTCTGCTTCCCAAAGTGAACGCTGGTTATCGGCAGATTCTGTTTTTAATTGCGCAAGTTCTGCCCCTTGTTGGACAATATCCCCTTCCGCAATTTTGAAATCACTAACTGCCTCTGCTTCAATTGTAACAACTGTTTCTTTCGCCGGAACTACTAGCGATTCCTTTTCTATCTCTTGCGCATACGTATTCGCCTGAGCTCTGTCGTATTCTTCTATATAATAGCTTCTAGCCAATTGGCTTTTTTCTGAGAATAAAAGAATGGCATTTGCAGCAATAAATGTAGAGACAACAATTGCTATACCTATAGTAAATCCCTTATTCATACAGATTGCCCCCCTTCAAACCAAGTTTCAAATGGGATTACATGAAATCCTGCTGAAACGAGAGCAAGTACGGTTTGGACAACTATTAAAATGATTAATAGTTTACGAGTCGACATTTCTGTGAACGAACGCAGAAAATGAAACTGAATCGCAATGATCAGTCCAGTGATTAACGTTAAATAATTAAAGAAATGAATGAAAAATTCATTATCTAAAAACGTTGCTGCCAGTGGTCCAAAAGACAAAATTGAAAATTCGGTTGTATAGCCAACTATAGCATAAATGAAAAAGTTTAAGGCTTTTTCGATTAATAGTAAAGCGACAACAAATAGTTGCAATACCGCCACTTTAGATAAATCAATGCTAGTTATTTTATGTAAGAGAAAGGCAATTCCAAAAAAATGAAATGCCATATATAAGATTGCCCAAATGAGTACACCGATCAAGGAGACTATTCTCGCTACCGAATAAGTGTCCTCATATCCATTCGCGAAAATGGAGGTAAGTGCTTCTGTATTCATTCCCCATATATCTTGAAGAGCGAACAGGAGAACACCTAAAAGTGCGATAAACCATACTCGCTTCTCAAAGCTACGCATTGTATTAGTCTTTAGCGAATCAATTAATTCATTTCTGTTGAAAAGATATTTCCAAAATCGAAATTCAAAAAACATTCCATTGTTCCCCCTCTATGGTTGAACAGTTACTTCCACATAAGCACCGTTTTTCATCGCTGTCCCATTTTTCGGTTGAAAATTAGGATGGATGAGTAGTAAGTATGCTGCTCCTTTATCTAATGGTGCATTTGGTTTTACAACGAACTGCTTGGATGATTTTTGTTTAATCGTTATAGGCACGCCGTTGGTTTCACCAAGCTTTACTAACTCAATATTCTTTTGGTCCTTATTGTCTTTTATTTCTTTCGAAAAGGTAACTGTAAATTCTTTTGTTGCTGGTATGTTCGAAAGCGTACGAATTTTTTTATACGTTTTATTTGTTTCTAAAATTGTGTCTAAATGCGCTTGGGAAAGCTCCTTTCCTGCTTCCGTCACAACATTTGGAGTGACACCTGTTTTATTGATAATTGTTCCTTTTGGTCCAGTAAAAGATGCTACTGTCAACTTCAAGAATGATCCATCTGACAACTCATAAAATGTCTGCATCGTTCCTTTTCCATACGTTTTTTGACCATAAAGTTTTGCAGATTTTTGGTCCAGTAAAGCGGCTGCCGTCATTTCAGAAGCACTTGCGCTATAGCCATTTACAAGAACCTTTGTATTTTTAGGAAATAAGGACGCATGCTTTACAGATTCCACAAGCCCAGAAGGACCTCTCGTTTCAAGATAATACGCGTGAGGGCTATTTGGGAATAAACCAATAAGTTCCTCAGCAGTAGGCACATACCCCCCGCCATTATTTGTTAAGTCAAGAATAAATGAAGTAGCACCCTGCTTTTGCAATGCATTCTTTGCATCTTGAACGAGTTTTGCCCCATTTTCGGAGAATGAATTAATTGCGATATAGCCTGTGTTTCCATAAAGCAACTTCTTTGTCACAACAGGTACATGGAATTTTTTGCGTGTTAACGTATACGATTCTTTTTTATTCGTTTCTTTTAAAACGGTTAATTGAACCTTCGTTCCTTCTTTACCTGTAATGAGCGATGAGGCTTGCTGTATAGACATTTTTTCAGTAGAAGTACCGTTCACCTCTAAAATAATGTCTCCCGATACAATATCAGCACCATCAGCTGCTCCACCATCAAACGTGCTAACAACCTGAATCCCTTTTTCATGCTCTTCAATAACAACACCTATTCCAGTTGTCGTATTGTTGATGGAGTTTGTGTACTTTTCGTATTCTTCCTTTGTAAAATATGTAGAATAAGGATCCAATTGATTCATAATGTCATCAATCGAAGTGGCGCTTTGCAGATTAGTCGGAACTTCTCCCTTATAATCCTCACGCACAATTTGCTTCACTTCATCAAGTGGAGCACCAAAAGCGGAAACTGGAGCAACCAATATACTAAAAATTAATAGAATAATTGCAAAACCAGAAAACCTCTTCATTCCATTTCCCCCTTTTAAAGCTTATAAACCTATCATAACCGAAAATCTTCCATTCTGCCGTAAATTTATTACAGATATATTACGAAAAAATATACAATATGAAAAAACCACTCAATGGAAGTGCACAAAATACAACATATCCCAAATTACTAGGTTTTATTACGGAGTTGCTGTTGGTGACAGGGATGTTACTGGTGCCTGGCACCAGTAACATCCCTGTAATAATTCATGTGCCTTAAAAATCCTATGTATCCTATAAAATAAAAACAATCGTGAACGATTAGCTCTTCACGATTGTTGAGTGTGTTATATGATTTTAGCTTTTGCTTAGAAGTGGGCTGGTCTATTGTTTTAATAGTTGCAAGATAGATTGGGCTTGTTGCATGTGGAGTCTTAGCACATATTGGCCTGCTTGCATTAAGATATTAGCTTTTGTTAACGCCATCATTTCTTTTGCGATGTCGGCATCTCGTATACGAGACTCTGCTGCTGTTAGATTTTCTTCCATATTTACCGCGTTATTATATGCATGTTCCAGTCGATTCGTATATGCACCCATGCGCGAACGTTCACTAGACACTTTATTAATCGCTTTATCTAGTTCTCCAATCGCTTCATCTGCTTTTTCTCTTGTTGAAATCGAAAGATCATTACCCCCTATGCTTACCGCTCCCATATTTCCAAAAGTTAGCTCGATGTGTTGTCCTGCATTTGCTCCTGCTTGAATTTTTAATGAACTTTGAGAGCCATCGAGTAGCTTTTTCGTATTAAATTCGGTATCTGTAGATATTCTAGTAATTTCTTTTTTTAATTCCTCAAATTCGATGCCTAGTTGTTCTCGATCATTGTCTGTTAGCGTATCATTTGCAGCTTGGACACTAAGCTCTCGCATTCTTTGTAAGATGGAGTGGGTTTCATTTAACGCACCTTCTGCTGTTTGAACAAGTGATATCCCATCTTGAATATTTCTTGCTGCTTGTCCGAGTCCACGAATCTGCGCTCTCATTTTCTCGGATATAGCTAGACCTGCAGGATCATCTGCAGCACGATTAATACGGTATCCAGAAGTTATTCGCTCCATGGACTTATTTGCAATTGCCCACTGGGCGTTCATGTTTCTTATTATCGACAACCCAGTAGAATTCCACATTCCAAACATCTGATCATCCCCCAAGGATCCTTTTTGTATATATCGTCTTCTTCCAAATATTTTCAAGTTTTCTAGTGAATTTATTACAGAGTTGTTACGGGTGCCAGGCACCAGTAACAACCCTGTAATAAACCAGAAATATTGTTGTGTTTTGATGATTATATTTAACTATTATGGGTAAACTATGGAAAGTTATATTTATATTATTTTTTTGCATTTATACTTTAGTGATATTTCCCGGGAAATCTACAAATATGGAGGACAAATGACATGAAAAACGACAAATTCATAGGTTTAAGCTGGGGGGATATTTTGTTTGGATTATTTGGTTCGAGCGCTTTCGTATTAATTCTCTACTTTTTTACTTCCTTTTAACTTTTTGAATACATAAAAACACCTATCGAAAATTTACTTTTTTCGTTAGGTGTTTTTTATTTGGCTATTAGGTTCAAAGGTGGCATCCTCCATCAGTGTTCTTTAATTCTTGGATTTCATGGAATAATGCTTCGTTTCTATGGAGTAAAGAGTAATCAATCATTCTATTATAGTTTTCTTGTTCTAGTTGCTGGATGATTTCTTCAGCACCTTCTATTGAAGTCGAGACAGAGTCATTATTAGTTGCCTCAATTATTGACAGTAAGTGGATATGAATATCAGAAACAAGTAATAGTTGGTAAAGTGGAAGACGAATGAATCGGTTTCCTTTTTGGAAAACGAATACTTCGGATAAATTCTCTACTTGCAGCGTCGTAGCATTTACTATTATTTCTTTTCCTTCTACAGGTATAAAGTGAAATAGTTCATCTTCTTTTCGAATGGAAAAATATTGATAGGCAAACACTAATTTTATTCTTCCAGCCTCGTGCTTTGTATAAAATGGTTTCATTAACTGTACTAGTAACATTTCATCCCCTCCCTCATGTTTAGAATTTTCTGACTTATATTAGTTTATCATATTTTATGATTTACGTGTAGTGCAAAACGCTAAAAAGCGAACACATTATTATGTATTCGCACTTCTTACTTCCTTATATTATTTCAATGATAAAACCTTAGCTGACTGTGGTCTATTTCTTCCAGAACCATATAGTAAGTAGCCTACTTTTCTTTCATTGTAGCGTACAGCAAATGTTTGAAACACTTTTTGAAGGATGACTGATTCTTGTGGCATTTCTTCGCTTTCTAAGTAAAAGGAGAGTATTTTAGTTTTGAAGTTTAAATGCAAATCATAAATTGTAAAATCATCTGCTACTATCTGTTCAATACGTGTCATTTCTTGAGTAGGATAACCAATAAAATACTTAATATTACTTGTTTTAACACCGACTATTTTTACTTCTTCCAACCACTGTTGTCGCTCATGATCTAGAAAATCAAGCAATGAAGGTATATAAAACTGCATTTTATTTACACCACTCACTTCCTTTCTTATTGTATTAATACCTAATATTTACATCATTGTAATAGGATGTATGTTATCTTTATACCTTATTAATTGGATTGTTTTATTAATATCGCCAATTTGGCGATTTTTATATTTCACTTTCATTAATTAGATATTCTAGGTTCAATGATAAGGGGGTACTCGAATGCCTTTTCATGAACATATTCGTGAATATCGGGAACAATTAGAAATCACACAAATCGAAGCAGCTGAGCGTTTAGGCATTGATCATTCCGTTTTATCTAAATATGAATTAGGTAAATTGGCGATTCCCCTCGATTTATTGCCAGACATTCGAAGAGTTTATGCTATTCCTAAGGAAAAATTTATAGATATGCTGGAAGACAAACTTGGTAAAAGTAGAAATCCTGGCTTAGAGGCAAGAGAAAACAAGATGCGTTATGCTGCTGCTCTACAAAATGAATACATGCCATACATTATGAATTCAAAAGAGTTTCGACTTTTTATGTCTAAATTAAATGCTTTAGACAAGAAAGAAGCGAAGAAACTTTTAACTGAAGCTATAAAAAATAATTAAAGCTTATGCTACTTATTCTGCAAAAATTGTGGAATATTAAACAGCATACGCTTTTTTTGTTTAGATATGATACTGACCTATGTTTGAAAAATAGTCTTGGTTCTAGTTAGATTGGTCTCGGTTAGCACTTAATTTGTCTCGGTCTAAGCTGGATTAGTCTCGTTTAGCGACAATTTGGTCTCGCTTCCAGTGGAAATGGTCTCTTTCTGACAATTCCTAATTAAAGTATATTTTTCATTACATGAAGTTAACTCTTTACTATGAGAAATAGTCTCGCCTAGCACTCAATTAGTCTCGGTCCAAGCGGGATTTGTCGCGGTTAGCGATAATTTGGTCTCGCTTCTAGTGGAAATAGTCTCGTTCTGACAAATAATGTCTAATTAAAGTAATTTTCTTCATTACATGAAGTTAACTCTTTACTATAAGAAATAGTCTCGCCTAGCACTTAATTTGTCTCGGTCCAAGCTGAATTGGTCTCGGTTTGCGTCAATTTGGTCTCGCTTCCAAAGGTAATGGTCTCTTTCTGACATTTACTGGTCATTTAAGTTCCCCTTCTTTTTTGGCCATTCACTCATCTTTTTGCCAAGGTTTCGAGCTATGCCTTTTATTAATGACGGTTTATACGTATAATGGAAGGAAAGCCTTTTTTCTTAGGAGAGATTTGTTTGAACCTTACTTCTTCCCAAAAACTAGCAAACCATTATAAAGAAAATATCGAGAAGTCCATGCAGACGTTTGAGAAGAAGTTTCATCCTGCCATTTTAGAGGATGAGGAGCTTATTCGTCGTGCTGCTTTTTTTGTTCGTAACAATGCTGTGCTTGTAACGAATTTTTATCCACAAGAACACCGGGTGGATTTTATCGTGAGAGATGTCAGCAGTTTAGAGGTCTCTTACAATATTTTAGAAGATACTTTTCACTGTCCGTGTCCCATGCATAAGCCATGTCGGCATATTGTAGCGGCAGTTTTTTATTTGTATCAGCAAAATGAGTCATTATCGACATGGATTTCTAATTGGCGTTCTACTACGGATCAGGCACAATTGAAGCTACTGAGAGACGAGCGAAGTCCAAGAAGCTGGGATATTCTGATTGAGAACTTTTTCCGTAAATTTATTTCCAGTTATCCACCGAATAGCTTTTATCTTTTAGAGTTCGCGGTTCATGATTTACAGACGCAAATTCGCAAATCTCGGCCTTTTGAACGGGAATGGCAGCCAATTTTCGATGTATATGTTAACTTTGTCGTCTTAATGAAGGTTTGGCCGTATTTAGAACCATTTGCAGAGTCCAATATGCGAAATCGTGTGCTTCATTTTCTGAACGAATATATAGAGGATTTAGATGACTCACTATCTCAGCTTGCTTCAAAGCCAAGACTATTTGCTGCGGATTCATTTTACGACGAATTAATGAAGCGAGTTCGCCATTTCTATTTTGAGATGGAAACACTGTTGAGTTATCGAAAGCATGTCTATTTGTCTTTTTGGGATGCCCTAGTGACAGATAAGGCTACTCGTGAAAAGGAAGTAGCTTATTTGCAGGCACTCGATAAAACAGAAGATGATATTCATCTAAATATGGTACTTCCCTATTTTTATCTCACATTGTCTCGAATGGACGATTTAGTAAATGCTGCTGAACAAATGGAGACAGTACAGCTGTTGGAATGGGTCGAAGTTTGCGAGAAGGCACTTCATTCTTCCAATAAAGAACTTGCTAACCAGCTTGCTCGAAAGTTATTGTCACACATACCTTCTTATTTAAATGAATTTGCCCAAAATCCATCAAGAGTGATGTTAATTCGTAGATTGGAATTGCTTTTTGATGCCATTCAATTAGACACAAATGAAATGGAGAAACTATACCAATCATTTGGCTTATATGGAGTTCAGGCGTATTCAAATTTATTAATCAAAGAAAGACGTTACCAGGACTGGATGGCTCTCCATCATTCTGCTAATTCGTCACTGGAGTATGCCGAAGCTTGTGGTCTTCCTATCGTCAAAGAAGAGGCACCTGAAGTATTATTACCGCTCTATCATCATTATGCGATGCGCTTTCTATTGGAAAAAAACCGCTATAGCTATAAACAAGCCGTACGAATTTGGAAGAAAATGAAGCAAATTGCGAAAAAAACAAATGACACGGATTATTGGAATCAATATGTAGATACTATCCGGGAAAAATATCGCCGTCTACGTGCATTACAACAAGAAATAGAGAAAGGAAATTTGCCATTATGATACAACCTTTATCTATTACAAAAGAGCTGCCCTTGAAAATAAATGTGACAGAAAACGGGAACTTCCGCTTAATATCTATTGGTACATCAGCTGAACAATGGGTTCCTTCCTTATATATCAATCATCGCCAAAGTTTTTTTGGACTGCAGGCACAAATCGAAGAGAATGCTCTGATTGCAACTCCTGTTGAAATGATGGAGATTTTCTCAGGGAAAGCCCATCCTTTTATAACGTTTACAGGTGATAATCATGATTCTAATGAGTGGCTTCGAACTTTTAAAGAAGCGGCAACTACTTGGTCATCTCCTGATTTATGGAGCCAGCTTAATATTGATGGAGTTAACATTGAAGTAAATGCACCTCTCGAGGAAAAAGGAAAAATACTTATTGCAAATGCTGTCAAACAAAAGCTTTTTCAAGCAGGACTGACAATGGAAGATGTCCCATCGCTTGTTCCTTTCTTCCAGCAAGGTGGATGGCCAATTAAATCACAGGCTACTCATCCAAGCTTAATGGTGGCTATACGGTTATCTGAACCAGATGAATTTGATGACACATGGTTGTTGGAAACAGTAGTTCGTGGCAAAAAGAGCAGTGTGTATTGGACACCTTCCTTTCGGAAAAAAACTTTGCCAATTAAGGATGCTTTACCAGATAAATGGAATACTTTTAGTGAATATATTGCAGAGACACAAGCTAAAATTTTCTCGCTCATATCTTCTATTGACCCATCTAACTTAAACATATTCTTTTCTTCCCCATTGGCAGATGAGGAAGTACGTGTCTTCCTTAGAGATGACCTAGTGAAATTACAGGCGCTTGGATTCGAGGTTATCCTTCCGGCTTGGTTGAAAGCAGTGAAAGAAACAAAAATGCGTGTAAAAACCATTGCTCAAACAGCAAATACTTACAAAACGGCTGCTGGTCTCGATGAGATCCTAAAATTTAACTGGAGCTTTTCTTTAAATGGGCAGGAAATATCTGCAGAGGATTTTCAAACGCTAGTGAATGAAAATCGTTCTTATATTCAAGCAGGCAATGAATGGTTCCGTATTGATGCAGCATGGATGCATGAAATCAGAGAACTCATGAAGAAATCGGAGGATGAAAACTGGACGGTTAAAGAGCTTTTATTCCGAGAGATTCCCGAAGAAATTGCACTTGCATTAGATGATGATAATGATCAGTCAAATGAAGATCCTTTATTCGAATTTGAAATGCAAAAGTCTCTGAAATCATTGATGGATCAGTTATCAGAGAAAAAAGGATTTCCTGAAATCCCGATCTCGCCAAATTTGTTGACAACATTGCGTCCTTACCAACAGCTTGGTCTTGACTGGCTAGTGTTTATGCGAAACGATAAATTCGGAGCTTGTTTGGCCGATGATATGGGACTTGGGAAAACAGTACAGCTAATCTCATACTTATTGCATGTACATGAAAAGGATGAACAGCCAACTCCGTCTCTTATCATCTGCCCTACATCTGTCCTTGGAAACTGGCAAAAAGAGCTTGCAAAGTTTGCACCATCTTTAAAAGTACAGACACATTATGGATCTGGCCGTACGAAAGAAATTGATATGACAGCGGATGTTGTCATCACGACTTTTGGTACTGCTATGCAAGATATTGAGTCTTTGGAAGAAATCGTGTGGGCTAGTGTCACACTGGATGAGGCTCAAAATATTAAAAACATGCATACAAAACAATCACGTGCCATTCGTAAACTGAATGGTGCACACCATATTGCGCTAACTGGAACACCTGTTGAGAATAGATTGTCTGAGCTTTGGTCTATTTTCGATTTTATTCATAAAGGGTACTTAGGCTCTTTCCGTAAGTTCCAAGAAAATTATATTGTACCGATTGAGCGCGATAATTCAGAATCCATTAAGCATAAGTTACGTGTAAAAATCCAACCGTTCTTACTAAGAAGAACGAAGCAAGATCCTGAATTACTTCTTAACTTGCCTGAAAAACTGGAGCAACGGGAATATTGTGCGTTAACTACTGAGCAGGCTGCTCTATATGAATCGCTTATACAAGAAACGGTTAGTAAACTTGATACGCTCAGCGGCTTTGAGAAAAAAGGACTTATATTGAAAATGCTAAGCAAGCTTAAACAGCTATGTAATCATCCTGCCCTTTATTTAAAAGAGCCATTTGATGATGCAGAAGATATGCTCGATCGTTCCGAAAAACTTGCACGTATTGTGACAATGGCGGGAGAAATCGCCGCTAGTGGAGAGCAGTGTTTAATCTTTACTCAATATATTGGAATGGGCCACTTGTTGCAGCATTGCCTGACAGAGCTATATGATATTGATGCTCCGTTCTTAACAGGCAGTATGCCAAAAAATCAACGTGACCATCTTGTTGAAGCGTTCCAAGCTAAAGAGTTTCCAGTCTTTCTTTTATCATTAAAAGCAGGTGGAACTGGATTAAATTTAACCGCAGCAAGCCATGTATTGCACGCCGATCGCTGGTGGAATCCGGCTGTTGAAAATCAAGCAACTGACCGTGCTTACCGTATCGGACAAACGAACTTTGTTCATGTGCATAAATTTATTACAATCGGTACAATTGAAGAAAAAATAGACAAACTTCTTGTTGAAAAACAAGCATTATCGGAAGAATTGATTCATTCTAGCCAATGGATTACCGAAATGTCCGACACCGATCTAAAGGATCTTTTGACTTTATCGATCTAATCCTACAGAAACTAAAACCTGACCGTGCTTCTTCGGTCAGGTTTTTCTCTCATGATTCAACAGTAACGCGTGCGGTCTGATAAGTATTTATACTGGAAGTTGATTTGTATGTGATGTTGGAAATTCGAAGTCTGATTCTATTTTCTTTTCGTTCGGTTGATGTGGTTCTTGATCATCACGTTTCTTCGTTACTAAAAATCGGATGTCCTCCACAACTACTTCAGTTACAAACACTCTCCCTTCTCCTTTTTCATATGACCTCGTATTAAGCCTACCTGTTATCCCGACAAGTGAGCCTCTCCCACAATACTTTACGGTCGTTTCTGCGAGCTTTCCCCAAATCGTGCATAGCACAAAGTCCGCTTCATCTGTTTTATATCCCTTATTTACTGCAATTACAAAACTTGTTTGTACCCTTCCTTCGGATAAATATTTGAGCTGTGGAGCTTTTGTCATTCGTCCGATTAATGAAACTGTGTTCACCATTTCACCTCCTTCTATTTTGATTAGCACCATCATAAAGCTATTCCAAATAGTTAGCAAAAGTCGAAAATGGCATTTTAGCCTCGTTTTTTCATTCAAAATGCGATTCTAGTAACATTCATTTTTCTGAAACCTTCATAATACAAGCTTTCTAAAAATCAAAAATGGAAATTTCGCATTTCTTTATTATTTTGCCAGTAGTTCCACCTATCCGTGCATCCTTATTATGTTATAATATGGTTTAATCAAATCCTTCATAAGGAGAATGCAGATGAAAACTTTTAAAATGATTTCAATTGATATTATACGCGAAGAAGAGGTAGTTTCTATTTCTCTTGAAGATGGTATTGTGATTAATCAAGAAAATACAAGCCGTTCTTGGATATTGGAGCTTTTTATCGATAAAAAATATGAGAATCTTTTTCAAGAATTTCAATCAACCAATGAAATCCTGAATGTGCAGGTTATTATTTCTTATCCTGAAAACGAACCTGCTAATTTTGAAGTTGTTACATATTCAGTGAAAGAAATTGGACAACACATTTCTGTATTGTTAAAAGGTACATTAAAGCACGTACGAAGAAAATATGCAGAATCTCTCCTTGAAGAATTGATACAAGAAGGACTAACTGGAGAAGAACTACTAGCCAAATTTGAAAAATACATGAAAACAAGACCTAAGCTAAAAACAGACCAAATAAAAAAAAGCTGACTCAATGGAGTCAGCACTTTTTTTACTCATTTCTCTCTTTTATATCTTGTTTTATCGTTTGTCCTGCTTCGTTGTTTGCCCCATTCATTTCAGGAACCACATCGTCATTAACACCATTAAAACCATTCGATTGATTTGGAACTGTATCTTGGTATCCATTATTTGTCCCATTCGTTCCACCTGTTCCATTCATACCGTTTGGTCCCGTTGTCCCGCCATAATCGTTCGTTCCATTGTTATTATTCCCGTTAGGTGTTACATCGTCCCCACCTCGCTGAACATCGTCCAATGGAGTGTCATTATCGTTAGGAAAAGCACCTTCATCGTTGTTATTACATCCAACTAATAAGAAAGCACTCATTGCTACTGCAGGAATTGCCTTTTTCCACATAAATAAATTCCTCCTTTTTATTTTCATCAAACGATTACAAGATGGGAGGAACTATCCCATGGGCTGTTATGCAAATTAATTAGATATTTTTATATCTAATCATTGATCCTTGTCGTTTATTATTCCATCCATGTTGTTGCCGTTGTTGCCATTATTGCCGATGCCGTTGTTTCCATTATTGCCATTGATGCCATTGTTTCCGTTGTTGTCGTTTTCGCCGATTTCGCCATCGTCACCGTGATCAACGCCATCATCGAGGTCTAAACCGTTATTGTTATTAGTATTTGTTCCACCCATACCATTTCCGTTTGTACCATTATTATTGTTATTATCCATATCAGGTGTGATCTCATCTACACCCTCTTGAACATCTTGCATTGGAGTTTCATTATCATCTGGAACACCATTGTTGTTGTTATTACATCCAACCAATAAAAATGCACTCAATGCTACAGCAGGAACGGCTTTTTTCCACATAAAAAAATTCCTCCTTTCTGGATTATGTTCATCACACTATGGTGACTTACAATAGGTTATCCGGAAAGGAAGGAACTATCCCATGGCAAAAATGCCTGTTTTTTACTCCGTTATCTCTTTTATTTCTTGTTTCGTCGATTGACGACTATTGTTGTTTGCGTTTGGAACAGTCTCGTCATTGACACCATTGTTAGTACCTGTACCTGCGCCACCATCAAAGCCAGCTGGATTGTTTTGGCCATTATTATTGTCATTCGTATTTGTTCCACCTGTGCCGTTCATTCCATTGCCATTGTTATTATTCATATCAGGTGTGAGGTCATTCAAATCCTCTTGAACTTCTTCCATTGGTGTTTCGTTATTGTTCGGAGCTGCATTATCGTTGTTATTACATCCTACCAATAAAAAAGCGCTTAATGCTATAGCAGGAATTGCTTTTTTCCACATAAAAAATTCCTCCTTTCTGGTTTATGTTCATCACACTAAGGTGATTTACGATAGATTGTCCAGGAAAGGAGGGAACTATCCCATGGCATAAATGCCTGTTTTTTCATTTATTGAATGTATCAGATTGCTTTTACTTCGTTATTTCTTTTATTTCTTGTTGCATCGTTTGACCAGTATCATTGTTTGCATCTGGAACTAAGTCTTCATTGATCCCTTTGTTTTCATTTGGAACTACATCATCGAGACCGTTGTCTCCAGCACCACCGTCATATCCACTTTCATTCGTATTAGTGCCGCCTATTCCATTCATTCCATTACCATTGATATCATTCACATCAGGTGTAAGGTCGTTCATATCAGGTACGAGGTCGTTAACATCCTCCCCAACTTCTTCCATTGGTGTTTCATTATTATTCGGTGCTGCATTATCATTATTATTACACCCAACCAATAAAAAGGCACTCAACGTTAAAGCAGGAACAGCTTTTTTCCACATAAAAAAATTCCTCCTTTTCTGGTTAATGTTCATCACACTATGGTGATTTACAATAGATTGTCCAGAAAGGAAGGAACTATCCTATGGCATTCCTGCCTGTTTTTTTGATTAAAAAAATGAATAAAGTATAACACTCTTCTAGAGCGGAATACTATTATTGATTGTCTACTACTGGTCCTAATGCGAAGAGGATATCAGCCTCACAAACAAGTTCACCGTCTACTGTTGCGATTCCATGCCCTTTGCCCATAGCTCCACGAAGTTTAACTAGTTCTACTTCCAGCTTTAATTGATCACCTGGTTTAACTTGGCGTTTAAATCTGCAATTATCAATACCAGTGAAAAAAGCGAGTCTTCCTTTATTTTCAGGAATTTGAAGAACTGCTACTGCTCCAACTTGCGCTAACGCCTCTACGATTAATACTCCCGGCATCACTGGGTATCCTGGGAAATGTCCATTAAAAAATTCTTCATTTATCGTGACATTTTTAAGTCCTACTGCTCGTTTACCTTCTTCTACTTCAAGAATTCGATCAATCATTAAAAATGGATAACGATGAGGTAAAATCGCTTGAACTTGCTCTGTTGTTAACATGGTTTTCCCTCCGATATGTCCCTATTTACCGTCTTTTATATCTAAAATATGCTGATACGTTTCCCATTTGAGTGCGTCTTTCGCAGATCCTTCTCCAAGGACCCCGTATCCAACCATTAAACCTGCTGCAGCTGCTCCTACAAGGAGTGCGATAACTATTAGTATACGCAGCCATATGGGGAACATGCGAATTTGGACCCAATTGATTTTTTTCGTTTCAGTTTTAGCTTCTTGCGCTTTTTCTATTTTTCGTTGTTGTCTGCCAGAAATTTTAACTTCTTCTGTCATAAGCCCAACTCCTTACGGAAAAGATTATCTTATCCCATTTATTAGACCCAACATTTGGTCTGCTATCGATATTGATCTTGCACTGAATTGATAAGAACGCTGAGCAGTCATTAACTCAGTCATTTCTTTTGACATATCTACATTAGACATTTCCAATACTTGATTCGTTAAAGCTATTTCACCACGTTCAGCACCTTGAAGGTCAATTATCACATCTTGTGCATTGACCCCTAACTCTGCCAAATTGTTTGGCAATACAATGTACGTCTCAGAAAGCTGTTCCATTAACTGTGGTTTTTGTAAAACAGAAACTGCTAATTCTCTTTGGACAGTAGAACCATCTGGATAATTTGCTGTTAGTACACCAGACTCGTTTACAGAAAAACTTGAAACGTTCTCTGGAATAGTAATTGCTTGTCCAGCTGCATCAGCCACAGGATAACCATCTCCTGTAACGAGCATTAAGTTACCATTTTCCATTGGCGAAACATAAAATGCACCTTGACGAGTATAAGCCGTCTGTTGGCCATTTTCTCCATCTGGCATTAAAACATTAAAATATTGCTTTGGTTCCTGAAAAGCAAAATCTAAATCACGTCCCGTAGATTGGAGACTTCCTTGCTTCCAGTTCATGGATGCCTGTGCAAGTGAAGCTCCAACTCC
Organism: Bacillus sp. FJAT-22090; assembly: GCF_001278755.1. Classification (GTDB taxonomy): domain Bacteria; phylum Bacillota; class Bacilli; order Bacillales_A; family Planococcaceae; genus Psychrobacillus. Next base: position 2,466,717 of record NZ_CP012601.1, read on the forward strand.
ATAGCGAATTCCTACGGGTGATTGACGATCTACTTTGTCCAACTTGTCATTGTTAAATTGTTGGTATAATAGCTCTTGAAATTTTACATCTTTCGCTTTATAACCATGCGTATTGGAGTTCGCAAGGTTGTTTCCAATAATGTCCATTTGATTTTGAAGCTGTGACATTGTATTCGTAGCTGTAACCATTGTACGTAACATCTATGGGTGCCTCCTCTTAAATTTAGAAAGAAGAATAAATTTTTCTATATTGTTACTGTCTAGCTTCCGCCTTCTGTTGTCTTACGTATTTCTAATTTACCCGTCCTACTTCATTTACTGCTTTTTGCATGCTTTGGTCGTATGCTTGAAGTACTTTTTGATTTGCTTCAAAAGCTCGGTATGCTGTTAACATTTCCGTCATTGTTTTAGCAGTATCTACGTTGGAACGTTCAATATATCCTTGTTGCATCGAAAAACTAACGTTTTCCGTATCGTAAGCTGAAGGCAAGTTTGTACCATCCGCAGTTTTAAATAAACCATTGTCTTGTTTAATCAACGTTTCTGGTTGGGTGGAAAAAGAAACACCGATTTGCTCGATTGCCGCATCTTCTACATAAATCTGCCCATCACCAGCAACACGAAAATCGTCATTTTGAAGCTGAATACGTTGCCCATTTGAATCAAGAACATACAGACCTTGAGGATTTGTTAAAAATCCTTCCGGATCTAATGTGAAGCTCCCATTACGAGTGTATGCTTCTCCTTCCACTGGATGCTGTAAACGATAAAAAATGGCACCTGTTTGACCCGTTTCTGCATCTTCTGGTAGTAAACCATCAATCAAAGAAATATCCGTATTCAAGCCCGTTTCTTGCAGCTGACCTTGCTGCATCAAAGCGATTGTTTCTTGCATATAAACACCAGTACCTACTGCTCCAACACCTGTTGCATATTTCCCTTTGATAGGAGCATCCATTGGAATATTGGAAGGTCCTAATTTGGATAAAAACATTTCAGGAAATGATCTAATCGCTGATTGATCCGCTTTATATCCAGGCGTATTTGCGTTTGCCATATTATTTGTCAGTAATTCCGTTCTACGCTGTTGCGCAATCATTCCAGATGCAACTGTATGAAATCCACGAAACATTAGAATGCCTCCTCTTTAGTCCAGCTGCAGTACCAGCCAGTTATCTTCTTGAGATTCTATCAATATTATCTAACATGATTCCCGTGCCTATTGCTACACAATCCATAGGACTCTCTGCTATAAATACTGGCACTTTCAATTCTTCTACAAGAAGATGATCCATTCCATGTAAAAGTGCTCCCCCACCAGTAATGATTACGCCACGGTCAATTATATCGGCCGATAATTCAGGCGGTGTCTTTTCTAAAACATTTTTCGCTGCTTGTACAATAACAGAAACTGATTCGCGTAATGCTTTTTCAATTTCTTCTGAACGAATGGTAATGGTTCTTGGAAGACCAGTTACCATATCACGTCCACGAATATCCATCTCTTCATTACGACTATTTGGAAATACAGTACCTATCGTAATTTTTATGTTTTCCGCTGTACGTTCCCCTATTAAAAGCTTGTACTCTTTTTTTATATATTGAAGGATGTCGTTGTCAAAAACATCTCCGGCAATTTTAATAGATTCAGAAGTAACGATGTCTCCCATTGAAAGTACTGCAACATCTGTAGTACCTCCACCGATATCGACAACCATATTACCGCTTGGTTGGAAAATATCCATTCCTGCTCCAATTGCTGCAACTTTAGGTTCCTCTTCCAAATATACTTTTTTACCGCCCGATTTTTCTGCTGCTTCTCGAATTGCTTTTTGTTCTACACTTGTAATGTTAGTAGGACAACAAATTAAAATGCGAGGCTTAGATAGAAATCCTTTTACGTTTAATTTGTTAATAAAATGCTTTAGCATTGCTTCTGTCACGTCAAAATCAGCAATTACTCCATCTTTTAGTGGGCGAATAGCAACAATATTCCCTGGTGTTCTGCCCACCATTTGACGTGCTTCTTCTCCAACTGCAAGCACTTTGTTTGAGCTTTTATCTATAGCAACTACGGATGGTTCATTTAAAACAATCCCTTTACCCTTTACATGAATTAATACGTTCGCTGTTCCTAAGTCGATTCCTATATCCTTCGCAAACATTAACAATGTTTCTCCTTCCCTATCTAAACCTTTTTATATGTATAATTCCATACGTCTCTAACTTATAATTTTATCATAGTTTTGTCATAAAAACACTTTTTTTATTGACAAATAAACCCTTACTATTTTCCTTCTTTTTGTTTTTTATTCAGTAGATGGAGGAATATAGTAGAACTTTATAACTAGTTCTATATCATTTGTGTAACGGTATTATTTTCTAGTTAACCATTTCTTTCAGATGGGCAAAAAAATATTTTAACAGAACGAGAAAACAAGACCAATTTCGTTTAAACCGAGACCAATTATCCTCCATTCGAGAACATTGCTCAAAAAAAGAGTAGCAAAAGGCAACTATTTCAAAAGAAAAAAGCCGTGATTTATTACAAATCACGACCTTTCCCATCTTCCTTTTTTGTTTTCCATTTTCGTTTCGTTGCCTCTCCACCGCGTAAATGCCTGACCGATTTATGATACGCAAGTATTTCTTTGACTTCTTTCGCCAATTGCGGATCCACTAAATGGAGCCTCTCCGTCAAATCCTTATGAACAGTGCTTTTAGAGTGACCGGTCGTGCTCGCGATGGCACGGACAGTTTTCTTTGTTTCAATTACCATTTCCCCTAAACGTATGCATCTATGACGTATCGTTTCGTGCACTAACTCTTCCTTTCGTTAGTAAAGGAACACTTTTCATCACTTTATGCATTCGTATCGGTTTTTATGAATTTCAAATTCGACTTAAGGTGTTACTTCTGCAAAACGCAGAAAAGACTACATCGAATTTATTCAATGTAGTCCAAACGAAATCTGTACATCCAATGAGGCTTTAAGTCCACTGGATGCTTGGAACTCAGGCGTTACCGGAATTCCCTATTTCAGCATATTCACGCTAAAATTTAAATAAATAATGTTTAAAACGCTAGTAATGATTCCGGATTGACTAGGATACCCTCTTCGTTATAAACCTCAAATTGCAAGTGAACACCTGCAGTAGGGTTCCATTCATTTTCAGATGAAGTTGCAAGTGCTTGTCCTTGCTCCACAACATCTCCTACTTTTACTAGAATGCCAGTGACAGAGCGATATTTTGTTTGCATACCATTTGCATGAGATAAGACGATTTCATCTCCTACAAAAGGATCTACATTGACTGCTTCTACTTTTCCACTCATTGCTGCAACTACTTCGAATGGTTCTCCATTCATCGACAGGGATACACCCGTATTCGCTACATAGGTTTGATTGAACACGAGTAATGATTTTTCACGTGTCGCTTCATCTGCTTCCATGTCATAATAGTGCTGTACGACTTCCATGCTATCCAACAAAGTTTCTTTGAAAGGATATTTCATAGATTCTGCTTGTGCATTCGTTTCGATAGTTACTTTATCAGGATCCTTACTAGCATCGGTCCATTTGGACTCCCCTGCTGTATCCGTGTCAACAAACACGTTATACCCCCAAATCATTCCTACGAATGCTACCGAAAATCCCGCATAAATTAGTGGCCAAAACCACGGTTTCTTCGGATTTTTATTCTTCTGAGAAGGCTTGTTTGATTGTTCTTCTCTCATTTTCATCACCTCAATTGCTATTATTTGCATTTGAAGGAGATTTTAAACACGTTGAAAAACTTTTTATTTCTGTTCCTTTATAATAGTGAAGAAGAATGTCATGTGCACCTACAGAATCGTGTGCCAGCACCTCTGCACCGTACTGGCTCATTCCTACTCCATGCCCATATCCGACCGTATCTACTATCACCTTATCATTCTTGAATGTAACTTTGAAATCCGTAGAGGGTAGTCCGAGTAATGTACGAACTTCACGGCCTGTCCATGTTTTACCGTTTATTTGTACCGATTCTACGCGGTTAGAATCTGTCTTCGTCACTTGAAATGTTTTCACTATACTTTCAGACCATTTTAATCCAAAAGCATTTGCCCATTCCTTCTTTGTATACTCGAATTGCTTGTTTACATTTGGCGCAAACAGCTCTTCCTCTTCACTTGGTACAGAAACTAAATACGGAATCGCATACCCACTATAATTTTCCGCACTCTCTGTTTGTCCATTACTAGTTGAAAAGAACATAGCCGTGATCAGCTGATCCTTATAAACAATGATTTCTCCTTCGGTAGAAGCGACGACGTTACGGAGTTTTTCCTCATATTCCTCAAAGGAAGATCCCCATTTTTTCTTTCGTTCTTCTTCGCTTGCATACACTTGTTTTTGCACCGTTTTTTCAATAGGTGTTTCCCCATAATTCGTCTCGCGTAACACATACGTCCGAGCAGCGATAGATTGTGCTTTTAAAGCCTCTTCATGAAAGGAAATAGGCATTTCCGCAGCTACAACTCCTAAAACGTACGTTTCGAGAGGAATCTTCTGTTGTTCCCCTTTCACTTCGATTAGTATTGGACATTCAATTTCAAAATCTAGTTCCAATGCAGGTGGTGATTTTGCGTCATGCTTTTCTTTGATTAATAAGAACGGTAGTAACAGGAGGCATATGACAATGAATAATAAGAGTATGTTTTGTTTCATAGAGGTACTATATGCTAGACAGAGAGGGAAAATGAACAAGCAGTTTTAATAGGGAAACTTATGAAGGAATTATTTAACATTAAATAACGTAATGTGGCACTTCGAGATCAATTGTGCGTTAACCGAGACTATTTTACATAAACTCGAGACTATCTCCAAACAGAACGAGACCAATTTGGCTATATCCGAGACCATTTCTCTAAGTAAAGAGCTAACTTAATGAGATAGAAAATAATTTTTTATTTCATGTTAAACAAGAATTTGATTTTGGAACGATATATTATCCCAAAATTGAATTTTGGAGTCAAAAAATGCTAAAACTGACCAAAAACACATACTAAAATGGGAATTATGCACTCTATAGAAAATATGATAATCTTAATTTGAGGTGATAATTTGATAGCAAAAAAATATTCCACAACACCATACATGGAAGCATTACAATCACTAAAAAAGAGATTGAAAAAAAATCATCCAAAGTACTTAAATATTCAAGAAGAAATACTACAGAAAACTGCTGGAGACATTGGAGAAGAAGCAGTGATGCGTTTCCTTGAACAAGTAAAGTTGCCTTACAGGTTCTATGCATTCCACAATATTTCACTACTTTCCGAATCTCTAATTCAATTAGACATTCTTATTATTTCACCCTATTACGCGCTGATTCTTGAAGTTAAAAACATAAAGGGAGAATTAACATTCACAACGAATCCATCGCAACTTGTTCGGCGACTTGAAAATGGAAAAATTAATGTATTTGATTGTCCCTCATTACAATTAGAGGAATATGAATATCAGCTGAACCTTGTTTTCCAAAAAAATAATATTCCCCTGCCAGTCTTCGGAGCAATTGTATTTGCATACTCAACAAGCCATATCCAAGCCTCTCCATCAAAAACAACCATATTAACACGAAAACAAATCAAACCTTATCTTAGAGAAATGAATATAGAAAGACCATTCCTCTCAAATAATGAACTTGATCTTATTAAAAACTATATTTTGAATGCACATAAGGAATTTCAGCCATTTCCATTAATTAAATACTTCTCCATTAATCCCGATTCAATCATTCACGGAGTCGAGTGCAGTAATTGCAACTTAATTGGAATGAAAAAAGTCCAGCACAATTGGTTTTGCCCTAAATGCAAAAACTATCAAAGAAATGCACATGAAAAAGCCTTGAAAGATTATTTTTTGATTTACAAAAACACGATGTCTAACAAAGAATGCCAGCACTTTTTAAAACTCGATAACAAACATCAAGCTACAAGAATATTAAAAAACACGATGCTAATAAAAACTGGTCAATCCAGAAATACTAAATATAGCATTAGATCTCCTAAATAAAAATCCATTTTTTAGCACTTCGAGACAAGACAACTCAAAATCGAGACCAATTATGACCTGGTCGAGACCAATTCCACTGTAATTGCAACCAAATCCTAAGTAAGCAAGACCAAAAATATCCTTCGACAAAAAAAGCACCATGCATGTATGAATGCACAGTGCTTTACATATATTATACAAGTTGAATTGCTTTCTCTGGGCTTTCGGTACCGATTCTTTCAATATCCGCACCAAGTGCTGCAAGTTTTTTGTCGAAATCAACGTAGCCACGGTCTAAGTGATAAAGTTCAGTTACACGTGTAATACCTTCAGCTACAAGACCAGCGATAATAAGTGCTGCTGCTGCGCGTAAGTCCGTTGCTGCGACTTCTGCACCTTGTAAATTAGATGGTGATTCCATAATTACAGAACGTCCTTCTATTTTCATGTTGCCATTCATCCGTCGGAATTCTTCCACATGCATAAAACGGTTTTCAAATACAGTTTCCGTGATGATTCCTGTTCCATGAGCAGTCATCATCAATGCCATCATTTGTGATTGCATATCTGTAGGGAAACCAGGATGTGGCATTGTTTTAATATCAACTGATTTTAATGGTTCAGAAGAACGTATACGTAAGCCTTGATTTTCTTCGGTTACTTCTACGCCCATTTCTTGCAGTTTAGAAATTAGTGCTGTCATATGCTCTGGTACAGCATTTTCGATTAGCACATCGCCTTTTGTAATTGCAGCTGCAACCATGAATGTTCCTGCTTCAATACGATCTGGGATGATATGGTGCTCTGTTCCGTGTAATTCAGATACACCTTCAATACGAATTGTATCCGTACCGGCACCTTTGACGCTTCCGCCCATTTCGTTGATGAAGTTAGCTAAATCGACAATTTCCGGCTCTTTAGCAGCATTTTCGATAATCGTGATGCCTTCAGCAAGCGCTGCAGCAGTCATAATATTTTCTGTTGCTCCTACGCTTGGTACGTCTAAATAGATTTTAGCACCTTGTAAGCGTCCATTTGTTTTTGCTTCTACAAAGCCATGTCCGAACGAAATTTCTGCGCCCATCGCTTCAAAGCCTTTTAAATGCTGATCAATAGGGCGTGAGCCTATTGCACAACCGCCTGGAAGAGCAACACGAGCAAAACCATTGCGCGCTAAAATTGGACCCATTACAAGTATAGATGCACGCATTTTACGCACATACTCAAATTGTGCTTCACTTGAAAGTCTCTCTTGAGAATCAATTATTACTTGATTTAGTTCTGGATTGTATATAACTTTTGTATTTAAACTTTTTAACACTTCATTAATTGTCAAAACGTCTGCTAGTGTAGGTACATCTTTGATTACATTTTGTCCTTTGGTGGCAAGTAAAGCAGCAGCAAGAACTGGTAGAACAGCATTTTTCGCGCCTTCCACTCTTACATTTCCTTTTAAAGTTTGACCGCCCTTAACAACGATTTTATCCACTTCTTTCCCTCCGCGTTCTTATCCTCATTTGCTCATATATAATCGAAAATATGTATGATGTCATTATTAGGAATTACAAAACAATATACATCATACAACGAATTTCGAGTATATACAAGCATCAAAAACACTATTTTCTACTGCTAATTTAGTTCATTTTCATTGCTATAGTATACGTTATACCCAGTCTTTTCGTGTAGATAATCTTAAATTACCCCAGTACGTTTCACATAAAACCTAATCGACAAAATATTTCCCAGGAAATAAGAGGAGATTCTACATGCTCATACAAACTACTCCATTATTTGCATGAGCATAAAGAATCTTTTTCCATTAATTAAATAGAAATGGCAATTGATTTGACCAATTCGTTAGATTTAAGAAAAAATTAGCAACAGTTGAACCGATCATTATACTTATTAAAATAAATAACAGCTGAGCCTGAAAAACTTTATTTTTTTTAATTACCTTTTCAATCATAATTGCTTGAAGTGCATAAAATGATATACCGATAAAAAATATATTTGCTAAGATAGCAATGATTGCCTGTTGGCCATTTAATAAAAACATTTCCATCCTCCTACATTTAAACTAGATTAGTAGCAAAGTAGCCCTATAAGAAAAAAACGGACAGAACTAGTTCTGCCCGTTTGTTAAATCAGTTAAAATCAAAATTGCCTGCACGATAAATAAAATCCGTGACATTCACCGGAGGCAGTCCTTATTTATCACAGGAATAATAAGGTTTAAATGTTACCCTCATAAACGTTGATACGATTCATCGCACGTTTCAAAGCAAGTTCAGCACGATTGAAATCAGTTGAATCTTGCTTATGTTGAAGACGTTCTTCTGCACGTTTCACCGCTTCTTTTGCACGAGTTACATCGATATCTGAAGCAACTTCAGCAGATTGAGCTAAAATCGTTACCTTTTCAGGTCGAACTTCAACAAATCCACCGTTTACTGCTACATACTCTGATTTTCCATCTTTTTTCAATTTAACTGCACCGATTACAAGTGGCGCAACCATTGGAATATGGCCAGGTAAAATACCGATTTCACCAGATGCTGTTTTAGCGATAATCATGTCTACTTCAGAATCGTATACCGGGCCGTCGGGAGTGACAATATTGACTATAAGTGTCTTCATATTTTTTCCTCCTGGTCCGAATTATTATACTTCTACGCCCATGCTTTTCGCTTTTTCTACAACTTCTTCAATGCGTCCCACTAGACGGAAAGCATCTTCTGGTAAATGGTCATATTTTCCTTCAAGAATTTGTTTGAATCCTTCAACAGTTTCTTTAACTGGAACATAAGAACCTTTTTGACCTGTAAATTGTTCTGCAACATGGAAGTTTTGAGATAGGTAGAACTGAATACGACGTGCGCGGTTTACTACCAACTTGTCTTCGTCCCCTAATTCATCCATACCTAAGATCGCGATAATATCTTGAAGCTCTCTGTAGCGTTGTAATGTATATTGCACTTGACGTGCTACATCATAATGCTCTTGACCTACGATTTCAGGTGAAAGCGCACGAGAAGAAGAAGCTAACGGATCAACCGCTGGGTAAATACCCATCTCAGATAATTTACGTTCTAAGTTTGTTGTCGCATCTAAGTGAGCGAAAGTTGTTGCTGGAGCTGGATCCGTATAGTCATCGGCAGGTACATAAATCGCTTGGATAGATGTAACAGAACCAGTATTTGTAGACGTGATACGCTCTTGTAATTGACCCATTTCAGTAGCAAGCGTTGGTTGGTAACCAGCTGCTGATGGCATACGACCTAAAAGAGCCGAAACCTCAGAACCCGCTTGAGTGAAACGGAAGATATTGTCGATGAATAAAAGTACGTCTGCACCTTGCTCATCACGGAAATATTCAGCCATTGTAAGACCAGTTAAAGCTACACGCATACGTGCACCAGGTGGCTCATTCATTTGACCGAATACCATTGCTGTTTTCTTAATAACGCCAGAATCGCTCATCTCGTGGAATAAGTCATTTCCTTCACGTGTACGCTCTCCAACACCAGCGAATACCGAAATACCACCATGTTCTTGAGCAATGTTGTTGATAAGTTCTTGAATAAGAACTGTTTTCCCTACTCCGGCACCACCGAATAGACCGATTTTACCACCTTTGATATATGGAGCTAAAAGGTCTACTACTTTGATACCTGTTTCAAGAATTTCAACTTCTGTTGAAAGATTTTCAAATGTTGGTGCTTGACGGTGAATTGGATCACGACGCTCTTCAGTCGGAATTTCTTCTCCTAAGTCAATTACATCACCAAGAACGTTAAATACGCGTCCTAAAGTTACATTACCAACCGGAACAGAAATTGCTGCACCAGCATCTATTACCTCTGCACCACGTTTAAGTCCGTCAGTAGATGACATTGCGATTGTGCGAACAGAATCATCCCCTAAGTGTAAAGCTACTTCTAACGTTAACGTAGTAGGAGCTTCGTTTGGACGTTCAATAGCTACAGTCAATGCATTATAGATAGCTGGTAAGTGGCCGTTGTCAAACTTTACGTCAACAACTGGACCCATTACTTGTAGTACTTGTCCTTTGTTCACTACTGTTCCCTCCTGTCTTACTTTCTTTCTTTACCTATTCTAGAGCCGATGCACCGCCGACAATTTCCGTAATTTCTTGCGTAATCGCAGCTTGACGTGCTCGGTTATATACTAATGTTAAGTTACTAATCAAATCAGTTGCGTTGTCTGTCGCGGATTTCATCGCAGACATACGCGAAGCATGTTCACTTGCTTTACCGTCGAGTAATGCACCGAAAATTAGGCTTTCCGCATATTGAGGAAGTAACACTTCTAGAATTGCCTCACTTGAAGGTTCAAATTCATAAGAAGCAGTTGTGCCTTTTTCTACTGCAATATCCGTAAGTGGCAGTACCTTTTTCTCCGTTACTTCACTGGAGATGGCACTGACAAAGTGGTTATAGTACATATAAAGTTCATCATATGTACCATCCGTGAACATACCAACAGCTCTGCGCGCAATTTCTTTAATATCAGAAAAAGCTGGTTGGTCAGGTAAACCTATAACTTCCCCGATTACATTAGAACCACGTTTTACGAAGAAGTCACGTCCCATACGACCAATTGCCAGAATTACATACTCATCTTTTGAAGCGTGACGTTGTGCTATTGCATTGGCAACAGCGCGAATAACGTTACTGTTGTAAGCTCCAGCTAAACCACGATCAGAAGTGATGACAAGATATGCAGTCTTTTTTACAGGACGGGTAGTTAACATCGGATGTCCACTATCACTTGTACCTGAAGCAATTGCACCAACTACCTCTTGAATTTTACCCATGTAAGGAACATATGCTTTTGCATTCTCCTCTGCACGGTTCAACTTAGAAGCAGAAACCATTTGCATAGCTTTTGTAATTTGACTTGTTTTCTTAGTTGACGTAATTTTGCTTTTAATGTCGCGTAATGATGCCACTGGTATTTCACCACCTTATTGTTTTTTTCACATCGACAAAGATATTATTCAGATATTGCGAAAGTTTTTTTGAATGCTGAAATAGCATTGTTCATATCTTCATCTGAAGGAAGAGCTTTAGTCGTGCGAATATGATCTAAAACGTTTGTGTGGTTTGTATCTAACCAGCTATATAACTCTGCTTCAAAGCGACTGATATCTTTAACTGGGATATCATCTAAATGGCCACGTGTTAGAGCATATAAAATCATAACTTGTTTTTCTACTTTAATAGGAGAGTTCAAGTCTTGTTTTAATACTTCTACAGTACGAACACCACGGTTAAGTTTCGCTTGAGTTGCAGCGTCAAGATCTGAACCGAATTGAGCAAATGCTTCAAGCTCACGGTATGCAGCTAAGTCAAGACGTAATGTACCCGCAACACTCTTCATTGCTTTAATTTGAGCTGATCCACCTACACGGGATACGGATAAACCAGCGTTGATCGCTGGACGTACACCAGAGAAGAATAAATCAGATTGTAAGAAAATTTGACCATCTGTAATCGAGATTACGTTTGTTGGAATGTAAGCAGAGATATCTCCCGCTTGTGTTTCAACGAATGGTAATGCAGTGATTGAACCTGCACCTAAAGTTTCATTTAACTTCGCAGCACGCTCAAGTAGACGGCTGTGTAAGTAGAATACATCCCCTGGATATGCTTCACGACCTGGAGGACGTTTAAGAAGTAATGAAAGTTCGCGGTATGCAGCAGCTTGTTTAGATAGATCATCATAAACGATCAATACGTGCTTACCTTCGAACATAAATTCTTCTGCCATAGTTACACCAGCGTAAGGCGCTAGGTATAATAATGGAGCTGGCGCAGATGCAGATGCAGTTACAACGATTGTGTAATCTAAAGCACCTTTTTTACGAAGTGTTTCTACTACGTTACGTACAGTCGATTCTTTTTGACCGATAGCAACATAGATACAAATCATATCTTGGTCTGCTTGGTTAAGGATTGTATCAATCGCAACAGATGTTTTACCTGTTTGACGGTCACCGATGATTAACTCACGTTGTCCACGTCCGATTGGTACAAGAGCGTCAATCGCTTTAATACCTGTTTGAAGTGGCTCATGTACAGATTTACGTGCCATAACCCCTTGTGCAGGACTTTCGATTGGACGAGTTTTTGTAGTTGCAATAGGACCTTGTCCGTCAACTGGTTGGCCAAGTGGATTGACAACGCGGCCAATCAATTCTTTTCCAACAGGAACTTCCATTATACGGCCTGTTCGACGTACTTCATCGCCTTCTTTGATGTCTGTGTATGGTCCAAGGATAACGATACCAACGTTGTTCGCTTCCAAGTTTTGTGCCATACCTAAAACACCAGTTGAGAATTCTAAAAGCTCTCCAGCCATGACGTTGTCGAGGCCATGAGCACGCGCGATACCGTCACCAATTGTGATTACTGTACCAACGTCGCTAACTTTCATCTCAGATTCATAATTCTCAATCTGCTGTTTAATCAAGACACTGATTTCTTCAGCTTTGATGCTCATGTATGTCACCTCTCAAAATTCATAATATTAACCGATCAAGTTACGTTTTAAGCGATCTAATTTAGTACTTAGAGTGCTATCGTAAATGCGGTTTCCGATTTGAACACGAATTCCACCAATAATAGATGGATCTACAATGTTTTGAATACGTAAAGATTGTTTACCTACATTTTTTGCAAATACAGATGAAACGCTTGCACGTTCTTCTTCTGTTAAATCACGAGTAGTGTATACTTTCGCTTCTGCAATACCTTGTGCTTCATTCGAAAGTGTCATAAATTCAGAAATAATGTCTGAAACTTCGCTTAATCTCTTTTTATCAATTAGCACTAAAAGTGTATTGATAACGATAGGATTTGCATTAGCAAAAACTTCACGAATCAACTCTTTTTTCTTGTCTAAGGAAAGCTTTGGAGATGTGAATAGAGTTTTCAAATCTTTATTGCCATTCCAGACAACTTTAAGTTCACGTAAATCATTTTCTACTGATTGAAGCTCGTTTTTTTGTTGTGCTAGTTCGAATAATGCGATTGCGTAACGCTGTGCTGCAGTTGATTTACTCAATTAACTTCGCCTGCCTTCGCAATCGTAGCCTCGATTAGCGCACGATTATCTTCTTCCGAAACTTCTTTTTCAAGAACTTTGGACGCTGCAAGTACAGAAAGTGAAACTACTTCTTGTCGTACTGCCGCAATCGCTCTTTCTTTTTCTGTATCGATTTCACGAATAGCAGATTCTTTTAAACGCGCTGCTTCAGAACGAGCAGTTGTGATAATTTCTTCACGAGACGCTTCGCCTTGCTTTTTCGCATTTTCTACAATCGCTAGTGCTTCCGTGCGTGCTTCTTTAAGTAAGTCACGTTGTTCTTCTAGTAATCGCTCTGATTCTTGGCGGCTAGATTCAGCTGCTTCAATTTCACTTGCGATTAATTCTTCACGTTGAGTCATAATCCCCATTAATGGACCCCAAGCTACTTTCTTTAAAAGTACAAGTAGTAAAATAAAGAAGAATAATGTAGCAAAGATATCCCAAGTGTTAAAACCACTATGGGCTTCAGCACCAAGTACAAGGTAATCAAAAGACACGATTGTTTCACTCCTTTCAAACGCTAATAAGAGATCTTGCTTCTATAATGTATAAATGTATTTATTGTTTTCTAATTCATAAAGAGAATGGCGGATAAAAAACCCGCCATTATAGATTTTGTAAGTGGTTCTTATTTGTTTAATACGATGAAAGCGATAACTGCTGCGATAATTGGAATCGCCTCAACTAATGCTACCCCGATGAACATAACTGTTTGTAAAGCTCCACGTGCTTCTGGTTGACGAGCAATACCTTCTACTGTTTTTGAAACGATTAAACCGTTACCGATACCTGCACCAAGTGCACCTAAACCGATTGCTATAGCTGCTGCTAAAAGACCAACTGAACCTACCATTGTGTAATTTCCTCCTTGGAATGTTGTTTTTTTTTTTTTTTCTGCCTAGTTTCCTAAACAGTTATATTAATGGTCTGACGACACTTTATGTGACATATAAACCATTGTTAACATAACGAAAATGAATGCTTGGATCCCACCTATAAATAGGGAGAAACCTTGCCATGCCATTGCTGGAATAATTGCTCCAACAAAGCCGAAAATACTAGAAGTTGCTAATCCTGCGATCAGTCCTAAAAGAACTTCCCCCGCATAGATATTACCGTAAAGACGAAGACCAAGTGTCAACGTATTTGCGAATTCCTCAATAATTTTTAATGGAAATAAAAATGGAAGTGGTTTTAAATAAGTATCAACATTATATTGTTTAAAACCTTTCATTTGAATTCCGTAGTAGTGCGTTAAAACGATGATCATAACGGATAATGTCATGGTGATGGTTGGGTCTGCTGTTGGAGATTTCCACCAAAGTACCCCATCATACGTGATGGCAAATGGAAGACCTAATACGTTTGCTACTGCAATAAACATAATTAGTGTAATCCCAAGTACATGGAAACGCCCACCTGTTTTCCAGTCGAAGTTACTTTTAATAATCCCCTTCACAAAATCCATAATCCATTCCATGAAGTTCTGCATACCAGTCGGTTTCATTTTTAAGTTTCTTGTCGCAATATAAGCAATTAAGAAAACGATAAGTGTAGTTACCGCAAGCATTAAAATGTTTGACCAGTTTCCATACAGTCCTAAAAACTTGAACGTTGGATTTGCATGTTCCACGATTCATTCACCTCTCTTTCACAATCTCATAGTTAATGTCTTGCATGAAACACAATTCTTTCTACTATTAGTAGAACATAGGGAATCATTAATCCGATAACTGTGCTGATCAGATGTATGTACTCTGGAAGGGCAAGGGCAATTGCAACAGCTGCAACGCCTGATGCGAAGCGAAAAGTTGTGCCGAGACCTGCTCGTCCTTTTCCATTTGTCAACACTCGATCAAATTTCTCCATTCTACGTACTAGAATCCAGAAATTATACAGACCAAATAAAGAACCTAGTGCTAAGCCCGCAAATATTGGCGAATATGGGGTAAATCCCCAACCTAGCGCACATGCTCCGAGCAAAAAAAATATGTACTTTTTCTGCTTCGTATAAATACGTTGCATTTCCTGCATGGGTCTTCAGTCTCCTGAATCATATTTTCGAATGGTAGTAATAATGGCGAACACACCAACCGTAAGGCCAGCGAGTAAACATATTACTAAAAATACTGGAGTGGTTCTAAAAGTATCGTCTATCCACATTCCTGTGAATATACCTATTAAGATAGAACCTACAAGCTGTGAGAGAATCGCAGAATACATCGCTATCCCTTGTAACGGACGTCTATTTCGACGCATAAAAGAGTCCTCACGTTTTTCCTATTTAAGTAAAAACTGTGAAACTAGTAGAAAGTTGATACGACAAGTGTTTCGAGCATGAAACCCCTATCATTGATATCCTTTGTAAGCATACAATAGGGGCAATTTGATGTCAATTAGAAGTAGTGAAATTCTTCACATATACTTCACAATTGACATCTTATCGACAAATTTAATAGAGTCAATTTACTTCTTTTTCTTGAAAAGCCATAAATGATTCTATTTACCCAATTACTTCGTACCGAATAGTCTGTCTCCTGCATCGCCTAACCCTGGAACAATATAGCCATGGTCATTTAGCTTTTCATCTAAAGCTGCAATATAAATATCTACATCTGGATGAGCTTTTTTCAATGCTTCTACACCCTCTGGAGCAGCAATTAGACACATAAATTTAATGCTTGTTGCGCCACGCTTTTTCAAAGAGTTAACTGCTTCAATTGCAGAACCTCCAGTTGCAAGCATTGGATCTACAAGGATGAAATCACGTTCTGCAACATCTGCGGGAAGCTTTACATAATACTCAACTGGTTGCAATGTTTCTGGATCTCGATAAAGACCAACATGTCCAACCTTCGCAGCCGGGATGAGTTTTAAGATTCCATCAATCATTCCAATACCTGCACGTAAAATAGGAACAATCCCTATTTTCTTTCCAGCAAGCACTTTTGATTTTGTTTTTTGTACAGGAGTTTCCACTTCTGTCTCCTCTAATGGTAAATCACGTGTAATCTCAAACGCCATGAGTGTCGCAACCTCGTCTACAAGTTCACGAAACTCTTTAGTTCCAGTGTTTACATCACGGATATATGTAAGTTTGTGTTGAATGAGTGGATGATCAAATACAAATACTTTTGGCATATGGCGTATCTCCTTCTCGTTTTATTTGCAATTCTACTAATTATAACAAAAGAATATGGTTACATACTAGTAATCCTACGTTCTTAATATTGCGTCTATTTTAAGCCGACATAGGATTGTAAATATATTGTCATTGATTGCCTTTGTTCTTTTTCCCACTCCTCACATATTGCCCAATAGTCTTTTTTAAAATTCATTCAAAAATAAAATATAAGAACATCCATTTTACAAATTGAAGTGAAAGGTTAGAAAGTATACAAGTAAAAAGCTACTTTTCCAAAGAAAAGTAGCCTTCATATTACTAAACTATTAATTGTATAATGGGAATTTTGCTGTTAATGCAGAAACACGTTCTTTAGATTCTTTAAGTACAGCTTCGTCTTCATGGTTTTTCAGAAGTTTTGCAATGATTGAAGCGATTTCTTTCATTTCTTCTTCTTTAAATCCACGTGATGTAACTGCTGGAGTACCAATGCGAACTCCTGATGTAATGAAAGGACTAGATGTATCAAATGGAATCGTGTTTTTATTTACTGTAATTCCAACCTCATCAAGTACATGCTCCGCTACCTTACCTGTTAAATCTAAAACAGAAACGTCTAATAGCATAACGTGATTATCAGTTCCACCAGAAACAATACGTATACCTTCTGCAGTTAAGCTATCTGCAAGAGTTTTAGCATTTGCAATCACTTGTGCTTGATACTCTTTAAATTCAGGTTTTTGAGCTTCCCCAAATGCTACAGCTTTTGCAGCAATTACATGCATTAATGGTCCACCTTGAATTCCAGGGAAAATTGTTTTATCAATTTTCTTAGCGAACTCTTCAGTTGTTAAGATTAATCCACCACGTGGTCCACGTAATGTTTTATGTGTCGTCGATGTAACGAAATGTGCATATGGAACTGGATTCGGATGAAGTCCAGCTGCTACTAAACCTGCAATATGTGCCATATCTACAAACAAGTAAGCTCCTACTTCATCAGCAATTTCACGGAATTTAGCAAAGTCGATCGTACGTGAATACGCACTTGCTCCAGCGACGATCATTTTAGGCTTATGTTCTAATGCAATCGCACGAACATTTTCATAGTCGATCGTTTCTGTTTCTTTATCCACACCATAATCGATGAAGTTATATTGAATTCCACTAAAGTTAACTGGAGAACCGTGCGTTAAGTGACCACCATGGGAAAGATTCATACCTAAAATTGTATCACCTGGTTGTAATGCAGTCATATATACTGCCATATTCGCTTGAGAACCTGAATGTGGTTGAACATTTGCATGCTCAGCTCCAAAAATTTCTTTTAATCGATCACGAGCGATATTTTCCACTACATCAACATGCTCACAGCCACCATAGTAGCGTTTACCTGGGTAGCCTTCTGCATATTTATTTGTCAGTACAGAGCCTTGCGCTTCCATAACTGCTTCTGATACAAAGTTTTCTGAAGCAATTAACTCAATATTTGCTTGTTGACGTTTTTTCTCTGCCAGCATAGCTTCATGTACCGCTGGATCTTGTGCTAAAATCTTTTCCACTCTTAGTTCCTCCTCCAATATCATCCGTAAAATGCACGTTCTCCGCCAATTAGCTTTGGACGTGTTCTCGCAATCGTAACGATCGCTTCCCCAATATGCTTTGTGGACACGCGAATCGGAACAGCAACAGGTTTCAATTGCATACCGATAAGCGTTTGTCCTATGTCAATGCCGGCATGTGCTTGTACATGCTCGACAACTACAGGGTCTTGAAATTGAGTGTACGCATAGGCAGACATAGAGCCACCTGCACGAACAACTGGAATAACCGAAACTTCTGGTAATCGATAGAGAAGCTGAGTCTCTCTTTCCATTGTTATTGCTCGATTTATATGTTCACAACCTTGAAATGCTAAATGAACCTTATTTCGATCAGCAAAAGCACGCAAAGGTTCATATAAAACCTCGGCTACCTCTAAGCCACCAGCAGTACCAATTTTCTCGCCGATAATTTCCGAAGTTGAACAGCCAATAACAAATAGATCATTCTCTTTTAAGAACGCTTGCTGCTCAACCTCGAGTAGAAGCTGTTCTATTTGTTTTTTCCACAAACTTTTTGCTTCCATCTAATAATCGCCTTCTTCTATTTATAAATTAGTTCTCTAATGCCGAAATTTTTTCTACACGGCGCTCGTGACGTCCACCTTCAAAGTCTTGTGCAAGCCAAGTAGCTACGATTTCTCTAGCAAGTCCTGGACCTATTACACGTTCACCCATTGCAAGAACATTAGAGTCGTTATGACATCTTGTTGCTTTTGCAGAAAATACATCATGCACTAATGCACATCGAATACCTTTTACTTTATTCGCCGCAATCGACATACCAATACCTGTACCACAAATTAATATACCACGATCAAACTTCCCATTTGCCACACCTTCTGCTACCGGCATTGCATAATCAGGATAATCGACTGAATCATCGTTTGTTGGACCGAAATCCTCATAGGAAAGTCCAAGCTCTTCTAATTGTTGAATAATTTCTTTACGGAGATTATTACCACCGTGATCGGAAGAAATCGCTATTTTCAAATCGTTCCCTCTTTTCTGTTCATATTCCTACTCATCATACCATTATTCTGCACAAAAAAATACAATTCACACGAAGTGAATTGTATTTTTTGACGAATTTCTGTCATTTCTTTAAAAATACTTGTTATTTTAATATATTCTTCAATAAAAAACGAACAATAAATATTATTATAACATTAATATTCGGTTTTTGCGTTTTACGAACATAATGTATACATTATTTTGTATTACGATCAAAAAGGCTTATTACATTATATAGTTCTTCAGATTGTTTCTTCAAATCAACTGATAAGTGATCGATTTCTTCAATAGAACGTGCTTGTTCATCAGTAGCACTTCGTACCTCTTCTGCTCCTGCGGATGTTTCTTCTGCTATTGCAGCAACTTCTTGTGATTGTTGGGCTGTACTTTCAATATTTGTTAACTGCTTTTCAACCAATGAAGATATTTCTACTACTGATTCGGCCATCTCATGTATTTTATTGGACATACCTTCTACTGCCTCGTTTGTCTCAGAAACACGCTTCGCTTCACCTACAGCAAAGCTTACTTGATTTGTCATTTGTTGAACGACAGTTTGCACATCCGTTTGGATAGCAAGGATAAGCTCAGATATTCCTTGTACCGCCTTAGCACTTTCATCCGCTAGTTTGCGAACTTCTTCAGCTACAACTGCAAATCCTTTTCCATGCTCCCCCGCACGTGCAGCTTCAATAGACGCATTTAATGCAAGCAAGTTCGTTTGAGCAGCGATATCTCCAACTAACTGAATAATACTTTCGACTTTTCCTGCGTTTTCTTCTAATTGGTGCACATTTCCTAATGCTGCCTCACTACCAGAAGCAATCTTCTGGATCCCATTTACAAGCGATTGTATAGCTTGCGTAGTTTGGGCTAGTCCATGAATCATTTCCTGCGATTGTACAGAAGACTTTTCAGCACGTTTATTTACTTCTGAAGCAAGCGTTCTGACGTCTTCTACAGATTCTGCTGTTTCTTGCACTGCTATCGCTGATTGTTCTGCACCTTGTGAAATTTGTGCAATCGTACTTGCGATTGCTTCTGCTTGCTCCGATGCCACAGATGATTGCGCTGATAGTTGTTGAACAGTATTATTTGTCTTCTCAAAGTTCTTTTCAATGCCTTGAACCATTTCTCTTAAATTCACAAGCATCGCCTGAAATGCTACTGCAACGGATTGAATCTCATCTTTGGATTTGGGAACTTCCACATCCACTCCAATTTTTCCTTCTGAAGCAAGATTTGCAACTTTTTCTAGATTAAATAAAGGCTTAATAAGTAATCCACTAAAAAAGTAAGCCAATATACCAGACCATAAAATACCTAAAGCGTACATAGCAATCTCAAAAGGTACAGATTTAGTAGTAGTATCAAAGATAAGCGGTTGTATAAAATTAATAAAAATAGCACTTGTTGTATATGTAATTAAAGCTAAAACAGTGACAAACAGCACAATCTTCTTTTGTATTCCGAACGCATACTTCTTCTTTTTTTCTTTCATCCTTAATCCCCCTGAAGTTTTTTCACTAGTTCATCCGTTAGTACATTCAATTCTCTATACGTAGCTTCATATGTACGCAAGTCTCCACCATATGGATCAGATACATCATGTACAGCTTGGGGTGTTACGTACTCAGTGTACATGTAGACTTTTGATATCGCATGCGGAAATGCAAAGATGATGGCTTGTTTATGGGATGCCGTCATCGTTAATATGATATCTGCCCAGTCAACTATTTGTTCATTTAATGCGGATGATTTATGTTTAAACTGGATAGATTCATTCTCCAATACTTTTTGCCCATTTGAAGACATATTACCTCCATCCATCGCATAAATACCTGCTGAACGCACCTCCACACCATTTAAATGACGCTCTTTCAACAATGCCTCTGCAATTGGACTACGACACGTATTTCCCGTGCAAACAAATAATATATTCATCGTACTAATTCCCCATCTCTAGTATATAATAAAAAGTCCTATAATTGTTTTAAATTTTATGATTATTTTTGACTATATTTTGTGAATCTACATAATTCGGTTAATTATTTTGTAACGTTAAAATTCCCATTATTAATAATATCAGTCCCGCAAATCTCATGATGAAAGCTCGGTTCATAATTGCATATTTATATATTATATTTTGCGCAATAAACACTGCTAAAAATGAAAAAATTCCCGAGCTGAGTATGAATATAAACTTCTCTACTTTTAGCATACCAAATGAAATACTTACTGAAAAGGTATCAACGCTTGCTACGACGGCCAATAGAAACGGAGATAAAAGAGGAGCTTGCTTTGGAGATTGTGTAAGAATCATTTGTAATCCCAGTAATGAAAGAAGAACTCCAGATAAATAGGGACTTGCATGCTGAAGATAATTCTGCACGATAATCCCTGCGTAATAACCGATTAAAGGAAAAAGCATATGTAATGCCGCAACCCATGCAGCTAGAGTAAATACTTGTTTCCTATAAGATACAAGAGAAAACAATATTAGTACATCCACAGACATTAATACACCAGCCAAAATTTCACGCCACAAAAAAATCTCCCCCGTCCATTTGCATAATTAACTATATGCAAACTATTAGGAGAGAATACACTCAGACTGTATGAGAAACGCTTTCATTCTTCGTTGCTAGCACTTCGTTGTAAGCTCATGAACTTAAGTTCTATTCGCTTTCGCCTCGCCTGACAAGTGTTTCATTACAGTCTTTAAACTATTCCTCTACATCTATATCGCTGATACTCAAAGAGATTATTAACTATACCAATTACCTTTAGCAGCCTTTTCTAATCTATTCATGATCGCACTTCCAACTCCATGTTTAGGAAAAGCTGGTACAAGGACTAAATCAGCATCTGATTCATCACATTTTCTAAGAGCTTCGTACAATAGGTGTGCAGCATCTTCCAGTTGATTTTCCTTGCCTAATGTAAAAAAGTAATCCGCATTACTTTCACTGTATAGGTCACTTGCAATTAGCGCTACTTTTTTATGATCACTATGTATGCTTTCCACTGCTTTTTGAACTTCAATTATAGAAGCTTCTATTAAATAGACTGGAGCATCCGGTGCGTAATGTGCGTACTTCATTCCTGGCGCTCTAGGAGCTTCTGCTTTGTCAGTCAGTTTTGCTTCATTTACTGGACCAATCACTTTTTCAAGCATTTCTTTTGTAACTCCACCTGGACGAAGAATTGTTGGTTTGTCTGTTGTAACATCCAAAACTGTAGATTCTAAGCCAATCCCTGTTGTACCTCCGTCTACTATTAAAGGTATCTTTCCTTTCAAGTCATGTAGCACGTGGACTGCCTGAGTCGGACTAGGTTTTCCGCTTCTATTTGCACTCGGAGCAGCAACTGGTTTTTTTAAACGTCTAAGTAATTCCAGGGCTACTGGATGCTCAGGCATTCTCACACCAACTGTATCTAATCCGGCTGTAACGTTTTCAGCAAGAGTATTTGGTTTTAATGGCAAAACCAACGTTAGGGCTCCTGGCCAAAATGCATCCATACATTCCATTGCAAGCTTCGGTATATTCATCGTAAATGAATGGAGATCTTTTTTATCACCAATGTGAACAATTAATGGGTTATCCTGCGGTCTTCCCTTCGCCTCGAATATTTTTCGGACAGCAGTTTCTTTGGTAGCATCAGCACCTAATCCATACACTGTCTCTGTTGGAAATGCGACCGTTTCTCCATCATTTAATAAATCCACAGCTTGTGTATAACCATGTTCTTTTGTGGATAAGTTATCCACACTCACAATTTGTGTTTTCATGTCGTAATTACTCCTTTCTCTATAAGTTGTCCACATTTTGTGTATAACTATTAATTATATGTGGATTATTATGTGGAAAACTTCTTTTTTAACCATTCCCATACAAAAAATTTAGGTTTCTCTTTTTTCTTTTCTTCATCCTTATAACAAACTTTTGGAAACAGTGCACACCACCAATTATCCCCGCGACCACTGCCTATTGTAATAACAATCGAATCTACGTGTGTTTGTGCTACTATCCCATCATTCCACACTTTCGGAGGAAATAATGCTTGTCCTGTGGATAAAGTGATTTTTTCTTCATATTTTTCTGACAACTTATCCACAACTTGCTCTAACTCGACATATGTTTCCTGTGGATTACTTTGGTACGTTCTTAAAATGGGCTCAATACTATCTCTTACTTCATTTTTAAATTGTTGATCTTCTACCGAATTGCTATTGGCAATAAGACGAAATCGTGTTCCATCTGTTTGCTCCATAGGTTGAAATAGAATAAATAAACAAAATTGAATAAGTAGCAACATCCATACGAATAAAATAACCGCGTCTATTTGTTTGCCAATCCTTGGTGTTCTTTTTATCTCGTAATCTGGTAACATATAACATTCCTCCCTTAGGAACATTGTTACCAATAGATTCATAACTTATTCATTGATTGTACAAAAAACAAAACGATTTTTTTTATTAATGTCCTTAACCACTTCTACTGCCGCATTAGGAAATGCTTTTTGAAGCATCTTTTGAACAGCTGTGCCCTGCTCGTAGCCAATCTCAAAGCCTATTAAACTTGGGATATTCATCATGGTAGGAAGCTGTTCTGCCATTTTTCTATATAATTGTAATCCATCTTCTTCTGCAAACAATGCTAGATGTGGCTCGTATTCTATTACGGTATCGGAAAGGGACTCTGCTTCCTGTTGTCCAATGTAGGGTGGATTAGATAAGATGATATCCCATTTTTGATTTGCAATAGGCGCGAGTAAATCACCTTGTTCGAATTGAACTTCGGCGTCTAAACGCTGAGCATTTTTCATCGCAACTCGGAGTGCTTCGGTTGAAATATCGGTTGCAGTTACTATAGTATTCGGCATTTCTTTTTTTATGGAAATCGCAATAGCACCACTTCCAGTTCCGATATCAGCGACCTGTATTACTTTATTGGTACCAAACAATTTTAATGCACGTTTTTTTACATCTTCTATTAATTCTTCTGTTTCAGGTCGAGGGATTAAGACGTTTTCGTTTACTATAAAATCTCTCCCATAAAACGTTTCCTGTCCAATAATGTATTGAAAAGGACGACCAGTTGCATGCTCCTCCACATATGCCCAAAAAGTTTGGAACGCTTCTTGGGATATTTCTTCATACATAGCCATCATCAATTCAGAATAATTTTTCTTTAATACATGCTGCAACAAATAACGAGCCACTTCTTTTTCTCGATTATTCTCTTCTAAAAAAGAAGAAGCCCGGGTTAGGGCCTCATAAGTTGTTTTACACATTCGTATCATTCATTCTTTCTAATTTTTCGGCTTGATCCTCCAATATTAATGCATCCACTACTTCATTCAGCTTTCCTTCTAAAATCTGGTCAAGCTTTTGAATTGTTAAACCGATGCGATGATCCGTCACACGATTTTGTGGATAATTATATGTTCGAATTCGCTCTGAACGGTCACCAGTACCTACGGCAGATTTACGAACTGCATCATATTCGGCTTGTGCTTCTTGACGGAATTTATCAGCAACCCGAGCACGTAGAATTTTCATAGCCTTTTCTCTGTTTTTAATTTGCGATTTTTCATCTTGCATGGAAACTGTAATGCCTGTTGGTAAATGCGTCATACGAACAGCTGACATTGTCGTATTAACGGATTGTCCACCCGCTCCAGAAGATGCAAATGTATCCACACGAACGTCCTTTTCATGGATATCAACATCCACTTCCTCCGCTTCCGGAAGAACAGCAACAGTTGCAGTGGATGTATGAATACGTCCACCAGACTCTGTTTCTGGTACGCGTTGTACACGATGGGCACCGTTCTCATATTTCATTTTGGAATAAGCATTCGTTCCATTAATCATGAAAATAATCTCTTTGAATCCACCAAGTCCAGTAGGAGAGGATTCCATAATATCAATTTTCCAGCCTTGTGTTTCTGCATATCTACTGTACATTCTGAATAAATTCCCAGCAAATAAAGCAGCTTCGTCTCCCCCAGCAGCTCCACGAATCTCCATAATAACGTTTTTATCATCATTCGGATCTTTTGGAATCAATAGAACTCTAAGACGTTCTTCAAGCTCTGCAATTTGGTTCTCCAAATCATTTACTTCTTCTTTTACCATATCACGCATATCTGCATCGAGCTTTTCATCTAACATCAGCTTTGCGTCGTTATATTGACTTTTTACATCCTTGTATTCACGGTACGCATCTACTGTCGGCTGCAAATCTGATTGCTCTTTTGAATATTCTCTTAGTTTTTTTGTATCATTGACCACATCTGGGTCACTAAGCAATTCATTTAAATTATTATAACGATCTTCTACCGATTGTAATCGATCAAACATCGAGCTCACCTCGTTCATTTAAGTCTATATCATTCCTATTATAAAGAAAAAGTCTCTTCCTCGCTACTTTTTCTAATGGAGAGTGTTTATTTTTAGTGAAGGGAGACTAATTTGTCTATGGGAGCAACCATATTAAAATGAAAGCAACCAATTCCAATACATCAGCAACCATTTCTCATTCTCTGATAGATTACGCGTGTAATTATTTTCCTTTTAAAGTTGCAAAATAGCACTTCGAGACTAATTACGTTGCAACCGAGACCAATTCACAGCTATACGAGACCATTTCCCTCTGAAACGAGACTAAATCCAGAGTAGCCGAGACCATTTCTCAAAATAAGTCTCTGATAGATTACAGGTGTAATTATTTACCTTTTAAAGTTGCAAAATGGCACTTCGAGACTAATTACGTTGCAAACGAGACCAATTCACGGCTATGCAAGACCATTTCCCTCTGAAACGAGACTAAATCCAAAGAAGTCGAGACCATTTCTCAAAATAAGAGTTATCTCACGTGAGATAACTCTTTGAAGTTCATAATTTATAGAGGTGGATTGGCGTGGCATTTTCGACATACAGGGTAATAAGTGTCATTGCCGCCAATTTGAATTTGCTCCCCAGTATATACAGGCTTTCCTGCTTCATCCACACGTAAATTCATAATTGCTTTTTTATGGCAGAACCAGCAGATCGTCTTCATTTCCTCGATTTTATCGGCATAGATGAGCATATAACGGCTGCCTTCAAATAACTCATTTTGAAAGTCATTTTTTAATCCAAAGCCCATCACCGGAATGTCTAGCTCGTCCACTACTTTAGTCAATTGTAAAACATGCTCTTTTTTCAAGAATTGTACTTCGTCAATTAACACACAATAAGGTTTTGGTGAATGTTCTTTTACCAATTCATATAAATTCGTATCATCATATGTAGCTGTTGCTTTTCTCTTTAAACCTATTCTACTAGAAACATATCCTACTTCATCTCTTGTATCGATTCCAGGTGTAAAAATAAGAACAGGTTTATTTTGTTCTTCATAATTATGTGCAACCTTCAGAATCTCAATAGATTTTCCGCTATTCATTGCACCGTGCTTAAAAAATAATTGTGCCATTTGAATTCTCCTTGTGAATCTTCTAATTTTCCTCTATTCATTTATAACATAAAGAGGCTGGCATCTACATAGATAATAATCAAAAAATCAAAAAAACAAAAATACCTGCAAAACACAATTGTGCTTTGCAGGTACTTGGTAATTAGTTTTTAGCTTCTTCTTTGATACCGTATTTTTTGTTGAAGCGATCAACACGGCCATCCGCAGCTGCGAATTTTTGACGTCCAGTATAGAATGGGTGACATTCGTTACAGAACTCGACACTGATGTTTGATTTTACAGAACCAGTTGTGAATGTGTTACCACATGAACATGATACTGTTGCTTCTTTGTAATCGGGATGAATTCCTGCTTTCATCTCTATCTCTCCTCTCGCCCTGAACCATCTGGAACAGAGTTGGTTATAAAACTGATACCTTACACGATCCGATTGATTGCCAACCGTATATGTAGCAGAAAATTGTAAACTTACATTGAACATAATAGCATGTCTGTTATTAAAATGCAAGTTCTTCGATTATAGAGAAACTTTCCCACTGCGATGCGCTTTCATTTCTACTGCCAGTTGCTCAAAGAATGCTTCGTTCGTTTTTGTTTGTCGAAGTTTCTTTAAGAAACGCTCCGCAAAATCGGATGAATCGGAAAAAGTTTTGCGAATAGCCCAAAGCTTGTCCAATTGATCTTTTGGAATGAGAAGTTCTTCTTTTCGCGTACCCGAGCGACGAATATCGATTGCTGGGAAAATACGACGTTCTGCAAGACTTCTATCTAAATGAAGTTCTAAGTTACCTGTACCTTTGAACTCCTCATAAATTACTTCATCCATACGAGACCCAGTATCAACTAATGCAGTAGCAAGAATCGTTAAACTGCCGCCTTCTTCAATATTACGGGCAGCTCCAAAAAATCTTTTTGGACGATGGAATGCTGCAGGGTCAATCCCTCCGGAAAGTGTACGTCCGCTTGGAGGGATTACTAAATTGTATGCACGGGCAAGACGCGTGATTGAATCCATTAAAATGATTACATCACGTTTATGCTCTACTAAGCGCATTGCTCTTTCTAAAACAAGTTCCGCTACTTTCACATGATTTTCTGGCACTTCATCAAACGTGGAGCTCACAACATCCGCCTTTACCGAACGTTCTATATCGGTAACTTCTTCTGGACGCTCATCTATTAATAAAACAATCAGTTCCGCATTTGGATGATTCGTCGTAATAGCATTTGCGATTTCTTTTATTAATAACGTTTTCCCTGCTTTTGGAGGTGCAACAATTAAACCACGCTGTCCGTATCCAACAGGTGCTACCAAATCCATTATGCGAGTCGATAGTTTTTCAGGAACGGTTTCTAATTTAATATGGCAGTCCGGATATAAAGGTGTTAGAGCAGGAAAATGAACTCGTTCCTTCGCTATTTCTGGATCTTCACCATTTACTAGTTCCACATGAAGTAGGCCGTAATAACGTTCACTTTCTTTTGGAGGACGAACTTTTCCTGTTACTTTATCACCATTTCGAAGGTCAAATCTTCTAATTTGAGATGCCGAAATATAAATATCCTCTGAACTCGGAGAGTAGTTAATAGGACGTAAGAATCCAAAGCCCTCTTGTTGAATAATCTCTAAAACACCTTCCATGAAGAAGAAGCCTTCTTGTTCTGCTCGAGATTTTAAGATAGCAAAAATAAGTTCTTTCTTTGTAAGCTTGCTATACGCTGCAATTTTGAACTTTCTTGCAAGTGTATAAAGCTCTTTTAGAGTCATACTTTCTAACTCATTAATTGTTGTTTGTGTCATTGGCGTTGCACCACTCTTTATTTTATTTTTATGTTCCTATTTATTTTTGGGAATCAAATACAACAAGTTGAATTTGCGACAACTATTGCTCTCCTTTAGATTTACTACATTTTTTAATGGCTTCACCTAAATGGATTGTCTACACTTATCTATTTGTAACTGTTGATTAAGGTTAATAGGATTGAAGTTTGTTAAGAGGATACCCAATCAGAATTGGCTGATTAGAATGTTAACAAATGCAGTTTTAGATGTCGTGAACTTAGAATACCTCGACTGACAAGCGTTTTCAAGACTTTTTGAGGTCCGACCTTCTGATTTATGCATTTGTCTCCAAGATGACCTAATCTGTTATGGAGGGTATTCATGTGAGAAGTTTTATTTTATCACGCTTTATGTAAGACTCTCATGAAGGAAGCACAACAAAGCTTATGTTGACAGGCAACATCTTTGAAAGCTTCCTTGGAGTCTAAACTACTATTTAAATTAAGCGATAAAAGTTATTCTTATAGAACTAAATTCGGTTTTTTCTTTAAGCTGTGTCTTCCTTCAACAAAACGAATTGTACCTGATTTAGCTCTCATAACGATTGAGTGCGTTGAACCAAATGCGCCTTTGAATTGTACTCCACGAAGAAGTTCACCGTCTGTTACACCAGTTGCTGCAAAAATCGCATCGTCACCTTTTACTAAGTCTTCCATACGTAAAATTTTGTTTACGTCTAGTCCCATTTTAATACAACGAGCAAGCTCTTCATCATTTTGAGGCACTAGTTTTCCTTGTATTTCTCCGCCTAAACATTTTAATCCAACTGCAGAGATCACTCCCTCAGGAGCTCCACCCATTCCAAATAAAATGTCAACGCCAGTATTATCAAAAGCGGTGTTAATAGCTCCAGCTACATCACCATCATTAATTAGCTTAATACGTGCACCAGCAGATCTAATTTCATCAATAATTTTTTGATGACGGTCGCGACCTAAAATTGTTGCCACTACGTCTTGTATGTCTTTATTTTTTGCACGTGCAACTGCTCGTAAATTATCAATAACAGGTGCGTTAATATCAACTTGACCAACAGACTCTGGACCTACTGCCAGTTTGTCCATATACATGTCTGGAGCATGAAGTAGATTTCCACGATCAGCAATTGCAAGAACTGCAAGAGCATTCCATCCACCTGAAGCTACAATATTTGTACCTTCTAACGGATCCACTGCCACGTCAACTTGGGGACCACCAGTTCCATGTCCAAGCTTTTCTCCGATATATAACATCGGTGCTTCGTCCATTTCACCTTCCCCAATTACTACGACACCTTCCATTGGAATTGTGTCAAAAACTGTGCGCATTGCAGTAGTTGCTGCGTCATCTGCTTCATTTTTTAATCCGCGTCCCATCCAGCGTGCAGATGCGATTGCTGCTGCCTCTGTTACACGAACTAATTCCATTGATAAACTACGTTCCATTTAATATATGCCTCCCGTTTTACGGTTTATATTCCGGTCTGTGTTTCTTCCTGTACCATTGTAGCATATTTGTCAAATAAGAAAAGTAAGGCGCCGGTTATCAGCAACGAGTTTGCTAACATGCAAAATGGGCATTTTGCCTTGTGCTGATAGGCGCCTATAGTCTGAGTGGAAGTACTTTATTCTGAGTTTACTTCTATTTCTTTAATTTCCACTCTTCTAATATCTGCTCCTAGTCCTCGAAGCTTTTCAATAATGGAACTATAGCCACGTTCTATATGGAAAATATCTTGAATCTCCGTTTCACCCTCAGCAATCAATCCAGCAACTATAAGAGCTGCTCCAGCCCGCAAATCACTCGCTCGAACAGTGGCGGCTTCAAGCTTGGCTGGCCCCGTAATAATAGCTGTTCTACCATCCACTCGCCCATTAGCGTTCATACGGCGTAGTTCATCAATTTGCTTGAATCGAGCTGAGTAAATAGTATCGGTAATAACGGAAGTTCCGTTAGCTTGCGTTAACAATACCGAAAAAGGTTGTTGTAAATCCGTAGGAAACCCAGGATACACAAGAGTTTTCACATCGACTGCTTGTAAATTTTGAGCTTTCGGAATGAATATCTTCTCTTCGTGCTCCTCCACTTTTACTCCCATTTCTCGTAGTTTTGCTGTTAATGCTTCTACATGAAATGGAATCACATTGTCAATCGTGATACCGTCACCTGCTACAGCAGCCATAATCATAAATGTTCCGGCTTCAATTCGGTCTGGAATGATTGTGTGCTTTGTCCCGTGTAATTCTTCAACACCGTCGATTCGAATGACATTCGTCCCAGCACCTTTTATATTCGCTCCCATATTTGATAGCAATGTGGCAACATCAATAATTTCTGGTTCTTTTGCAGCATTTTCAATAATCGTTCTACCTTTTGCAAGTACTGCAGCAAGCATAATATTAATAGTTGCCCCAACACTTACGACGTCTAAATAAATTTTCGTGCCAACCAATTTTTCTGCACGTAAATAAATAGCGCCATGCTCATTCGATACGTTAGCACCTAAAGCCTCAAAGCCTTTAATATGCTGATCTATTGGGCGAGGTCCCAAGTGGCATCCTCCAGGTAATCCAATAGCCGCTTTATTAAATTTTCCAAGAAGTGCACCCATTAAATAATAAGATGCTCGCAGCTTTTTAATATTGCCATTTGGCAAAGGCATATCCACCACATTTGTAGGATCAATTGTCATCGTTCCGTCTTCAAATGTGATTTTTGCACCTAATTCTTCTAGAATATCTTTCAATGTCCACACATCTAAAATCTCTGGCAGGCCTTCAATAGTTACTGGAGAGTTCGCTAACAAGGAAGCAGGAATTAGCGCTACTGCACTATTTTTTGCCCCGCTTACCTTAATCGTACCATGTAAACGATTAGCTCCTTTTATTTTATAAACTTCCATACGTTTCTCCTTCGTCTTGTTACTCGCTCTTACGATTGTTCCAATCCGCTAGAAATCCTTCAATTCCTTTATCTGTTAAAGGATGATGGAATAGTTGTTTTAATACTTTAAATGGAGTTGTAGAAATATGAGCACCATTTAAAGCTGCATCCGTAATATGCTGAGGATGTCTGATGGAAGCTGCAATAATTTCTGTATCAATGTTGTGAATAGCAAAGATTTGAGCTATTTTCGCAATCAGTTCCATTCCATCATGCCCAATGTCATCTAAACGGCCTAAAAATGGCGATACATATGTTGCACCTGCGCGAGCTGCCAATAGCGCTTGGTTTGCACTAAAGATAAGCGTCACATTTGTTTTGATTCCTTCTGAACTAAAAACTGCGCATGCTTTTAACCCTTCAGGTGTCATCGGTAATTTCACCGTAATATTCGGTGCAATTGCTGCAAGTTCTCTACCTTCTTTAATCATACCCTCTGCATCCAATGCAATTACTTCTGCACTTACAGAACCATTTACTAATGCTGTAATTTCGCGAAGGCGATCGTGAAATGAAATATTTTCTTTCGCCACTAGCGAAGGATTCGTCGTAACTCCGGATAAAATACCCCATGCGTGTGCTTCTTTAATTTCCTCAAAATTAGCTGTATCTATAAAAAATTTCATCTTAATAAGTTCCTCCTTATGATGGAAAAATAGGAGAAGCTTCTGTATGTTCACTAGAAGACTTCTCCCCACATTCTATTATATCTTACTGATTTATGCTTTATTAGAGCTTCCAAATTCGCGCATTTTACCAATAACGGTTGTTTTAATAGCATCACGTGCTGGTGTTAGGTATTTACGTGGGTCATACTGATTTGGATTTTCATCCAAATATGCACGAATCGCTTTAGTAGCAGAAATTTGGTTTTCCGTGTTCACATTGATTTTAGCTGTCCCTAATGAGATTGAGCGTTTAATATCATGTGTAGGAATACCTGTTCCACCATGTAATACTAACGGAAGATCTGCTAATTTTGAAATCTCTTCCATTTCTTCAAAACCTAAATTAGGTTCACCTTTATAAGGGCCATGAACTGAACCAAGTGCTGGCGCTAAGCAATCAATTGCAGTACGTTTCACTAATTCCGCACATTCCGCAGGATCAGCATAAATAACGCCATCTGCTATTACGTCGTCTTCCTGCCCACCTACTGTACCAAGCTCTGCTTCTACAGAAACGTTGTGTGCGTGTGCATAATCCACTACTTTAGAAGTAATTTCTACGTTTTCTTCAAATGGATGATGAGAAGCATCAATCATAACAGAAGTGAATCCAGCATCGATTGCTGCTTTACATTTATCAAAACTTGAGCCGTGATCTAAGTGAATTGCCACTGGAACTGACGTTTTATAGTCTTCCATTAGACCTTTTACCATATGTACAACTGTTGTAAAGCCGCCCATATATTTTGCCGCACCTTCGGATACACCTAATATAACTGGTGATTTTTCTTCCTCTGCCGCTTGTAAAATAGCTTGAGTAAATTCAAGGTTATTAATATTGAATTGCCCTACTGCATAACCTTCTTTTTTTCCTTTTTCAAGCATTTCTTTCATCGATACTAAAGCCATTCCAATGGACCTCCTCTATTTTCATACACTCTCATTTGTACATCATTTTTCTCTCTCTAATTTATCTGTTGCAGACGCCTGTTATTCAAGTTACAGAAATATATTGTTGTAAAAGCTAAACTGCGTCCTCCACTTTTCATCATAACAAAAAAAGGCCATGTTTTCCACTGCCTGCCTATGTACTACTTCTTTAATATATTATTTACTGCATCACGCACTTCGAATATATCAAAAGGCTTAGTAAAGTAAAGAGAAGCACCTAAATCCTTTGCTTCTTGAATTAGGTTTAACTCTCCATATGCTGTCATCATCATGACAGGTAAATTTGGATACTTTTCTTTAAGTAAAGTTAAGATTTTTATTCCATCCATACCTGGAATTTTCATATCTAATAATACACCATCTAAACTTTCCTCACTAGCAATATCCAAAGCTTCTGGGCCATTAGCCGCTAAGCTCACTTCGTAGCCTTCCTGTGAAAAAACTTCTTTTAAGAGCATTCGTATTCCTAGTTGATCATCTACGATTAATATGTGTTTCATGATGTACAAACCCCTTTTATTAAATTTTCCCCTTCTATACTATTCGCTATTAATATACATATTCCTTCTAAAGATTCTAAAAAATACCCATTTTACGTTTATCTTTTCCTACACTATAATAAAAATTGAGGTGAAAAAAGAATGAAAATGTTAACGACACAAGTGACAGGTCTCCTCCAAAGAATAGTAAATTCGGAGGAAGAAAATATTGAAGAAACTGCTAGACTTCTTGCACAAGCGGCTGCAAGAGAAGGCTTTATATACTTTGCAGCATTCGGTGAAATGGAAAGTATTACGATAAATGCAGAAAATGCCGTAGAAAAATTCCCAAGTTTGAGAGTTTGGACTTCCAATTCCGAACTTACAAGTGCAGATCGCGTTTGGATCATCACTAGATCTAGTGAAAACGAAGATGCTCTAGCGCTTGCAGAGAAATTAAGTGCAGAATTTATTCCGTTCAGTGTACTTGCTGCTGAAAATCATAGTAATGAAAACAAACTAGCGAATCTTGCTTATACATATATTTCTTTGAAACTTACCAAAGGCTTACTACCTGCTGAGGATGGCAGCAGAATCGTTTTACCTTATGCGCTAAGTGCAATGTTCGTATACGAGGCTGTCAAAATGAAGCTAGACGAGATTCTTTTAAACGAAGATTAAAAATTAGCATCAATATGCCCATGGAAATAAGAAATTTCCGTGGGCATTTTATATTAACTTGGATTCTAAGGGTATCACCTAAAGATTAGTCGCTGTTTTTATTGTTAAGTTTCACTGTTAATAAATTTATTTTGAGAAATGGTCGCTCTTATGATGGAATTGGTTGCTTTCAGTCGAGAATTGGTCTCGCTCATTGGGTAATTGGTTGCTCTCACACTTAGATTGGTCGCCATTTGCCATTTAATACCTAATTACCCAGACTACTTCATAAGAAACCCATTTCTCAATTGAAGTTAACTCTATATTGTGAAATGGTCGCGCTTATGATGGAATTGGTTGCTTTCAGTCGAGAATTGGTCTCGCTCATAGGGTAATTGGTTGCTCTCATACCAATATTGGTCGCTCTTTGCCATTTAATTCCTAATTAATAGGCTCCTGCATAAAAAATCCATTTCTCATTTAAAGTAAACTCTATATTGTGAGAAATGGTCGCTCTTATGATGGAATTGGTTGCTTTCAGTCGAGAATTGGTCTCGCTCATAGGGTAATTGGTTGCTCTCACACTTAGATTGGTCGCCCTTTGCCATTTAATACCTAATTACCCAGACTACTTCATAAGAAACCCACTTCTCAAGTGAAGTAAACTCTCCATTTCGAGAAATGGTCGCTCTTATGATGGAATTGGTTGCTTTCAGTCGAGAATTGGTCTCGCTCATTGGGTAATTGGTTGCTCTCACACTTAGATTGGTCGCCATTTGCCATTTAATACCTAATTACCCAGACTACTTCATAAGAAACCCATTTCTCAATTGAAGTTAACTCTTTGTTTTGAGAAATGGTCTCGCTTGCGATGGAATTGGTTGCTTTCAGTCGAGAATTGGTCTCGCTCACTGGGTAATTGGTTGTTCTCACACCGATATTGGGCGCTCTTTGCCGTTTAATTCCAAATAAAAAAGCAGTTCGACAAGTCGAACTGCTTTTTCTTTTTTATTCACCTACGGATGCTTTGATGAACTCACGGAATAATGGTTGTGGACGCTGTGGACGTGACACAAATTCCGGATGGAACTGAGAAGCTACGAAAAATGGGTGATCTGGTAGCTCGATGATTTCGATTAGACGACCATCTGGGCTTGTACCAGAGAACATAAATCCTGCTGCTTCAAATTGTTCACGGTATTCGTTATTGAATTCATAACGGTGACGGTGACGTTCATATACAAGTTCTTCTCCATATGCTTCATGTGCTTTAGAACCAGGAGTTAATTTACATGGATATAATCCTAGACGAAGTGTTCCACCTAAATCCTCTACATCTTTTTGTTCTGGTAATAAATCAATAATAGAATGTGGAGTTTTTGGATCTAATTCAGTTGAGTGAGCTCCTTCAAGTTCCAATATGTTACGAGCAAATTCAACTGTTGCTAATTGCATTCCTAAGCAAATACCTAAGAATGGTACGTTGTTTTCGCGTGCAAATCGTGTAGCTGCAATTTTTCCTTCTACGCCGCGGTCTCCAAATCCACCAGGAACAAGGATGCCATCTACATCTGAAAGAATTTCTGCAACATTTGCATCGTTCACTTCTTCCGCATTCACCCATTTCACTTCTACATCTGCATCAAATTTGTAGCCAGCATGTTTCATTGCTTCTACTACTGAAATGTATGCATCTTGAAGCTCTACATATTTCCCAACTAACCCTATGCGAACTTTTTTAGATAAAGATTTCACTTGATCAACAAGTGCTATCCAATCTGTCATATCTGCTTCTTTTGTAGCAAGTTGGAAATGATCCACAACAATTTGATCTAAACGTTGCGCTTGAAGATTTAATGGAATTTCATATAATGAATCCGCATCAATACATTCAATTACTTCTTCTGGTTTAATGTCACAGAAAAGAGCAATTTTATCTTTCATATCTTGAGGAACTGGCATCTCTGAGCGAACAACAATGACATTTGGTTGAATACCTAGACTACGTAACTCTTTCACACTATGTTGCGTTGGTTTTGTTTTCATTTCACCAGCAGCTTTTATAAATGGAACTAATGTACAGTGAATGTACATTACATTGTTACTGCCAACATCACGTTTCATTTGACGGATTGTTTCTAAGAAAGGTAGGGATTCGATATCTCCAACTGTTCCACCAATTTCAGTGATAACAATATCCGCATGTGTCTCTTTTGCAGCTAAGAATAAACGATTTTTAATTTCGTTTGTAATATGTGGGATTACTTGTACTGTTCCACCATTGTAATCGCCACGGCGTTCTTTTCTTAGTACAGAAGAATATACTTTTCCTGTAGTGATATTTGAGTATTTATTTAAATTAATGTCAATAAAACGCTCGTAATGACCTAAATCTAAATCTGTCTCTGCCCCATCGTCAGTTACAAAAACTTCCCCATGCTGATACGGGCTCATAGTCCCTGGATCTAAGTTGATGTAAGGATCAAATTTTTGAATTGTTACGTTTAATCCTCTGTTTTTTAATAAACGACCTAGAGATGCAGCCGTAATTCCTTTACCTAGTGAAGATACAACCCCACCAGTAACAAAAATAAATTTAGTCATGCTTGTTCCTCCTAATATAGTATCTATTTCGCCTTGGTCTTTTAAGCTCAGATTTTACACTCAAGTAAAGATGATAACATATAACATTGCACCGAGCCCAATGATTTTTTCTTTACATAATCTGTAGCATTCGCCTTAGGCTATAACCTTATTCAGTAGGACTAGGTGAATAAGGTTATAAAATAACAAAAAGCGCCCCACCTGCTTTTGGCAGGGGAGCGCATATGCACATGAGTAATGTCTCTTTAAAAAGAGCCCAATAAAATCTTATAGCGTTTGCGTATAGAAGTCAAGAATTATTCTTCTTCGTCTTCTAATTCTTCATCTTCCAACTCTTCGTCATCGATGATATCAAATTCATCATCTTCTTCGTCGATTATATCCTCTTCGATCACTTCATCGATTTCTCCTACGAAATCAATTACTGGATCATCGTCATCTTCGTCTTCATCCTCATCATCGTCTTCGATAAATTCATCGAATTCTTCTTCGAAGATAATTTCATCTTCTTCTAATTCTAGATCTAAATCGTCATCGTCTGAAACTTTAGCTTTCTTTTTACGGACTTTAACAGTAGGAGCAGTCTCTTCTTCAATTTGTTCTACAGGATACCATTCTCTTAGTCCCCATTGATTTTCTGCAGTAGCTAAAAAGCGTCCATCAATATTCATATCTGTATAAAATTGAGGTTTGCGAGCTGCCATTTCTTCATCTGTTAAACCATTAAGTTTTTGGATTTCACTAAAAAGTTCAGATAAAGTTAAAGAGTTTTTCTTATCTTCTAAAATCGCAAATCCTAAATCTATTAACGATTCTTCTTGTAATTGTGCTGTTGTCATTTCACGAAAATTCAAATCGTGCACGTCCTTTCTATGTCCGTTTGCATACTTCCCATTATATACAAACAAGTATGTTATATGCTACATTCATTTATTCTTTTTGAAAAGGAATAATTTATTAAAAGCTAAGGCGAATAAATAAAACGAAAGTAATAGTAATGGAATAGCTCCCAGTTGTTTATTATAAAGGAGAATGGTTAGTAATAGGAATATTATCATAATCATTATGTGTATTGGGGTTTTCATTCCATATCTCCCTCACTACTTAATAGTTCCATTATACAAAATAAAAGGAAAAAAGTGTTCCGATATCTGATCGGAACACTTATTTTTTTTTACATGTTTCTTCGATACTGGCCGCCCACCTCGTAAAGAGCGTTCGTAATTTGCCCAAGACTTGCTTTTTGGACAGTTGTCATAAGCTCCTCGAAGATGTTGCCACCTGTCATTGCTACTTGCTTTAGACGATTAAGAGCTTCAGCAGCTTCTAACTCATTTTTCTTTTGGAAGCTTCGAAGGTTCGTTATTTGAGTTTCTTTTTCTTCCTTTGTTGCACGTGCTAGTTCCATATTATCGATATCCTCTTCAGAAGCAGGATTCGGATTTAAGTATGTGTTCACACCGATGATCGGAAGTTCGCCCGTGTGTTTTTTCATTTCATAGTACATAGATTCTTCTTGAATTTTTCCACGTTGGTATTGCGTTTCCATTGCTCCAAGAACCCCACCGCGGTCGTTTATACGATCAAATTCTGAAAGAACTGCTTCTTCTACTAGGTCTGTTAGTTCTTCTACAATAAATGCACCTTGTAATGGATTTTCATTTTTTGATAATCCATGTTCTTTTGTAATAATCATTTGAATCGCCATTGCTCGACGAACAGATTCCTCCGTCGGTGTTGTAATTGCTTCATCATAAGCATTAGTATGAAGTGAGTTACAGTTATCCTGAAGTGCCATCAACGCCTGTAAAGTTGTTCGAATATCATTAAAGTCAATTTCTTGCGCATGTAGACTTCTACCAGATGTTTGGACGTGATATTTTAACTTTTGACTACGGTCATTTGCACCGTATTTATCACGCATCACAACTGCCCAAATACGACGGGCAACACGTCCGATAACTGTGTACTCTGGATCCAACCCATTTGAGAAGAAGAAAGATAAGTTTGGTGCAAAATCATCTATATTCATACCACGACTCAAATAGTACTCCACATAAGTAAAGCCATTTGATAATGTGAATGCCAGCTGAGAAATTGGATTCGCTCCAGCTTCTGCAATATGGTATCCAGAAATAGAAACGGAATAGTAGTTACGAACCTTATGGTCAATAAAGTATTGTTGAATATCCCCCATCATACGTAAAGCAAATTCAGTAGAGAAAATACATGTGTTTTGACCTTGGTCTTCTTTTAATATATCTGCCTGAACAGTACCTCGAACTACTTGGAGTGTCGCAGCCTTTACTTCTGTAAATTCTTCCACAGATAGAGTACGTCCAAGCTCCTCCTCGCGAAGGCGAACTTGCTGATCAATTGCTGTATTCATAAACATTGCCAAAATGATTGGTGCAGGACCATTGATTGTCATTGAAACGGAGGTTGATGGTGCACATAAATCAAACCCGTCATATAGCTTTTTCATATCCTCTAACGTACAAATGCTTACGCCAGATTCGCCGACTTTCCCATAAATATCAGGTCGATGATCTGGATCTTCACCATACAATGTTACCGAGTCAAATGCAGTTGAAAGACGTTTTGCATCGTCATCTTTAGATAAATAATGAAAGCGACGGTTCGTACGTTCTGGTGTTCCCTCTCCTGCAAATTGTCTCTTTGGATCTTCCCCTTCTCTTTTGAATGGGAAAACTCCAGCTGTATATGGGAATGAGCCGGGTACATTTTCTTTGTAAACCCATCTTAAAATTTCACCAAAATCAACGAATTTTGGCAGTACAACTTTTGGTATTTTCAGCCCTGATAAGCTTTCTGTACGAAGAATCGTGCGAATTTCCTTATCACGGATTTTTGTTACGAATTCATCTCCAGCATATGCTTCTTTTAGAGCTGCCCAGTTCTCCAGTATACGTTTTGATTCAGCAGTAAGTTCGTCTCGTACTCCGTTAGCTAATGATTCTAGTGAGTGAACTAATGTATCATCTGCCGCTTTTTCTTTTACTACTTCTATTGCACCTTCTAATTGGAACAATCTTCGTGCAAAAGCTACTTGTTCCTCGGATTTTTTATGATATCCACGAACAGTGTCTGTGATTTCACGTAAATAATAACGACGATCATTTGGAATTATTACGTTTTGCTTTTGAGTTTTCACAAATTGCTCGTAGGTTGTCTCCCAGTTGGTGCCAGTTTTTTCATTCATCACAGCAACTAAAGCTGCAAATAAAGAATTGGTGCCTTTATCATTAAATTGGCTAGCAATCGTCCCGTAAACAGGCATTGTGTCCAAATCATCGTGCCATAATTCACGGCTGCGTTGATATTGTTTTTGTACTTGACGAAGTGCGTCTTCTGAACCTTTTCGTTCGAATTTATTGATAACAATCAAATCTGCGTAATCGATCATATCAATCTTTTCTAATTGAGATGGTGCACCAAATTCACTTGTCATTACATACATAGAAACGTCTGATACATTAGTGATTTCTGCATCCCCTTGCCCGATACCACTTGTTTCTACAATTATTAAATCAAAGCCCGCTACTTTAACAACATCAAGGACATCTGCAATCGCACCAGATAATTCTGTACGAGATCCACGTGTTGCCAAACTACGCATAAATA
Organism: Bacillus sp. FJAT-22090; assembly: GCF_001278755.1. Taxonomy (GTDB): domain Bacteria; phylum Bacillota; class Bacilli; order Bacillales_A; family Planococcaceae; genus Psychrobacillus. Next base: position 2,506,868 of record NZ_CP012601.1, read on the forward strand.
CACGTTTATTGAAAATAGCATTCATTCGGATACGGTCACCTAGCAGTGCCCCACCAGTCTTTTGTTTCGTCGGGTCAATGGATAGAACGGCAATCTTTTTATCCGGTAATTCGTGTAGGAATCGGCGAATTAATTCGTCTGTTAATGAACTTTTCCCTGCCCCACCAGTACCCGTGATACCTAACACTGGTGTACCTTTTGATAAAGCTTTCGCTTGTTCTAGCATTTCTTTTGCTTCAGCATCATTTGTTTGATGCGCTTCCTCTGCTAATGTAATCAGATGAGCTAGCACTTCCGGTTTCTCCGTAGATACTTCGGAAATCTCGTCTTTTGCTCCTGAAGCTTTAGTCGGAACATCACATTCCATAAGCATTTGATTGATCATACCTTGAAGGCCAAGTTTACGGCCATCCTCTGGAGAGAAAATACCCGATATACCGTATTCTTGCAGTTCTTTTATTTCTTTCGGAATGATTACTCCGCCGCCACCGCCAAATATACGAATATGAGGTGCACCACGTTCTACGAGTAAATCCTTCATATATTTAAAATACTCAACATGTCCTCCTTGATAGGAAGATATGGCAATCCCTTGAACATCCTCTTGAATCGCAGCATTCACCACTTCTTCTACCGAACGGTTGTGACCCAAGTGGATTACTTCCGCTCCGCTAGCTTGTAAAATACGTCGCATAATATTAATCGACGCATCATGTCCATCAAATAGACTCGATGCTGATACAAAACGGACATGATTTTTTGGACGATATACTTCTACAGTAGACATGTCGTTCCCCCTTTGTTTGAATAAATCTTATTGTCCAGACTCCAGCGTAATGCTGTCGCAGAAGGACCTTTCCCAACCCCGTTTGGAGGCACTGAAAAAGTTCTCCATGAGATTTCATAACAGTATGTGAACGACAAATTGTTCAGATACTCGATTATTTATTTTAGACCCATTAATTTCCGTTCCAGGCGGACGCTTTCCACCGGCATGGCTTCAGCCGCTTCCCTCGCTACGCTCAGTCCAGGGTCTTCAGCTCATGCTATTCCGGTAGGAGTCGCCGCCCTCCACTCCAATTAACTATTATCCCTGTTCAATTAGAAAACCATCATGCCATTAATAGAGCAGATTTTATCATATAAATTTTTTTTAATTAGTATTTATAGAAAATCCTTGAAAAAGGCGACACTCCTGCGGGAATAGCGTTAGCCGAAGACCCCGCAGCGCAGCGAGGAGGCTAAGGCAACGCCCGCGGAAAGGGAGCCGTTTCAACGATTTTCTTATTTATTGGACGACATGATTTATTAAAGTCAAATTCTATAGACTTTTTCAGTGCCCTCCCCCGTTTGCCTGTCTGATGCCTACACGAAGTGGGTCATACAGTCGTTGCGCAATGATGTTGCGAGCTTAGATTGTATTCCTCTACTAGGCGCTTGCGCTTTTCTTATTTCCCCATCCCATTTAGTACAAATTCTATTTGTAGTTCCGTAAATTGTTCAATTGTAAATTCCTTACGCAATGCCCATCTTCTAAATGCCCACATTTGACCTTGGACTACAAGGGTATGCGCGTAAAGTTTTGCTTGGGCATCTGTCAATTTCAGTTCCCCAGTTTGTATACAACCATTAAGAATTTTATGGAAAATATCAACCATTTCTAATTCTTTCTTTAATACGTAATCTAGTGCGTTTTTTGGCAAGGATTTGGATTCTTGATACATGACAACGAACTCATCTTGCATGTCATTAATTACCCCATAATAATGACGGATAGCATTTTTGAGGTCGTCTATCGTACCATTCTCCAACGTTATTTGTGAGAGCTTGTCATGTACTTCATTGTATATACTATCGCAGACTAAATAGAGGACATCTTCCTTTGTGCGAATGTATTCATACAAGGTGCCTATACTAAACCCGGCTTCCTTTGCAATTTCTCTCGTTGTCGCTCGATGAAAGCCTTTCTCTTTGAATAAAGTAACAGCTGCACGAATCATTTGGTGACGTCTTTTTTCAATGAGGTTTTCATCTTTCACCGAAGTCTTTACTTCATGCTTTTTTTCCATAGGCATCGATTACTTTGTTAGCATACGAGAAATAACAAGGCGTTGAATTTCTTGTGTGCCCTCGTATATTTGTGTAATTTTTGCATCTCGCATAAAGCGTTCAACCGGGTAATCTTTTGTATATCCATATCCACCAAATACTTGCACTGCCTCTGTTGTTACTTTCATGGCTGTATCTCCAGCCATCAATTTTGCCATAGCAGATTCTTTCCCATAAGGAAGTCCGTTGGATTCTAACCAAGCTGCTTGATACGTAAGCAGACGTGATGCCTCTGTTGCAGTTGCCATATCAGCAAGCTTGAATGATACACCTTGATTTGCAACAATTGGCTTTCCGAATTGAACACGTTCCTTTGCATAACCTACTGCAGCTTCAAGTGCTCCTTGCGAAATCCCCACTGCTTGCGCAGCAATACCATTACGTCCCCCATCCAATGTTTTCATCGCGATAATGAAACCTTCACCTTCTTCACCAAGAAGATTTTCTTTTGGTACTCGGCAATTATCAAAAATAATTTCTGTTGTTGGAGAAGAACGAATTCCTAGTTTCTTTTCTTTTTTCCCAACAGAGAATCCTTCAAAATCAGCTTCTACAATAAATGCGCTCGTGCCTTTATGTTTGGATGTTGGGTCAGTAACCGCAAAAACGACATAGATATCTGCGATACCACCATTCGTAATGAAGATTTTAGATCCATTCAATACATAATGATCGCCATCTAATTTAGCTGTTGTTTTCATACCACCAGCGTCAGATCCTGAACCTGCCTCTGTTAAACCGTATCCACCAATTTTTGTACCTTCTGCCATTGGACGAAGATATTTTTGTTTTTGTTCTTCATTGCCATATTTGAAAATCGGCCATCCTGCAAGAGAGGTGTGTGCAGAAAGGGTTACTCCTGTTGATGCACAAACTCGTGATAACTCTTCTACGGCGATGCAGTATGCAAGGTAATCAGAACCAATTCCGCCGTATTCTTCTGGCCAAGGAATACCCGTTAAGCCAAGCTCAGCCATCTTATCGAAAATTTCACGATCAAAGCGTTCTTCCTCGTCGCGCTCTGCAGCAGTTGGTGCTACTTCGTTTTCTGCAAAGTCTCGCACCATTTTACGAATCATTTCATGCTCTTCGGATAGTTGAAAATTCATTGTTTTCCCGCCTTTTTAGGTATATTTTTATATTCAGCTTCAATTTAATCGCTCTCGATGTAGAATTAGTTGTTGCTAATAAGAAAGGTTTGATTGCCCCTCTCCACTTTTAGGAAAAAATTAATTAATCACATGCTTACCTATTACGATTCGTTGAATTTCACTAGTTCCCTCGTAGATTTCCGTAATTTTTGCGTCACGGAAATAACGTTCTACCGGGTAGTCTTCTGTATAGCCATATCCGCCGAATACTTGAACTGCTTCTATTGCAACGTCAACCGCTGTTTTGGATGCGAATAATTTAGCCATTGATGCTTCTTTTCCGCAAGGAAGACCTTGTTCGCGAAGACTTGCTGAACGGTAAACAAGAAGCCTTGCTGCCTCTACTGCTGTCGCCATATCAGCAAGCTTAAAGCCAACACCTTGATTTGCTGCGATCGGTTTACCAAATTGCACGCGCTCTTTCGCATATCCTACCGCCGCCTCCAGTGCCGCTTCCGCAATGCCTAATGCTTGCGTAGCAATTCCGATACGTCCAGTATTTAAATTAGCCATAGCGATTTTAAAACCTTCGCCCTCTTCACCCAGTCTATTTTCTACTGGTATTTTCATATCTTCAAATGTGAGTTGGACTGTTCTTGAGCCATGCAAGCCCATTTTCTCTTCATCTTTCCCGACAATAAACCCTGGTGTATCCTTTTCAACGATGAATGCAGTAATGCCTTTTGACCCTTTGGATGTATCTGTTGAAGCAAACACGATGTTAATATCTGCTTCACCACCATTTGTGATAAAAACCTTAGACCCATTCAATACATAGTGGTCGCCCTTCAACACTGCTTTTGTTTTTAATGCACCAGCATCCGATCCAGCTGAAGGTTCTGTTAAACAAAATGCTCCAAGGGATTCTCCAGAAGCAAGCTTTGGTACGTATTTATTCTTTTGCTCTTCATTTCCAAAATAAAGTATCGGACTTGTTCCTACGGATGTATGAACGGAGAGAATCACACCTATAACAGCACTTACCTTTGAAAGCTCGTTGATCGCTATAACATAGCTCGTAAAATCCATTTCAGAACCGCCGTATTTTTCAGGAACCGTGATTCCCATCAAGCCAAGCTCACCCATTTTTTTAATAATTTCACGGGGGAACTCTCCTTGCTCCATTCGTTCAATAAAAGGCTCGATTTCCGTTTTTGCAAAGTCTCGAACCATATTGCGCATCATAAGTTGTTCTTCTGTGAATGTTAATTCCATGATTCACGCTCCTTACTCGTATATGTAGAAGCCACGGCCTGACTTCTTCCCTAACCAACCTGCTTTGACGTATTTTCTAAGTAGTGGACATGGACGATACTTACTATCTCCAAAGCCTTCGTGCAAGATTTCCATAATGTATAAGCATGTATCTAAGCCAATAAAATCTGCAAGTTGTAGTGGTCCCATTGGATGGTTCATTCCCATTTTCATCACATCATCGATTGCTTCTTTTGAAGCGACACCCTCATATAGTGTGTAAATAGCTTCATTGATCATCGGCATTAGAATTCGGTTGGAAACGAAACCTGGAAAATCATTTACTTCAACAGGTACTTTTCCAAGTTTTTTTGTCATATCTTCAATCGCTGCATACACTTCATCAGAAGTTGCTAAACCACGAATAATTTCCACTAGTTTCATCACTGGAACTGGATTCATAAAATGCATACCTATTACTTGCTCGGGGCGATTCGTTACTGCTGCAATCTCTGTAATTGGTAGAGAGGATGTATTTGTTGCTAGAATCGCATGCTTTGGTGTGATTTCATCTAGTTGCTTAAAAATAGATTGCTTGATTTCCATGTTTTCAACTGCTGCTTCGATGACAATATCCACATCGTTAGCATCCTCAATGGAAAGGGATTTTGTAATGTTACTTAGTACTGCTTGTTTTTCCTCTTCAGTCATTCGTCCTTTTTCTACATTGCGTGACAAGTTTTTTGTAATCGTTTGGATTCCGCGATCGTAAAATTGGTCCTCACGGTCATTAAGCTTTACTTCAAAACCTGCTTGTGCACAAACTTGAGCAATCCCTGAGCCCATTTGCCCTGCTCCAATTACCATTACTTTTTGGATTGTCATGCGTCTTTCCCCCCTGTTTTAGGAACTTCAATCATAATAGCGTCGCCTTGACCACCACCGGAACAAATAGCTGCAATCCCAATCCCACCACCACGGCGTTTTAATTCGTATGCAAGTGTAAGAATAATACGTGCTCCGGATGCTCCAATCGGATGTCCAAGTGCCACAGCTCCACCGTTCACGTTTACTTTTTCTTCATCTAGACCAGCTATTTCACTGCTTACTAATGCTACAGCAGCAAAAGCTTCATTTATTTCAAATAGATCGATTTCTGCAAGATTTTTCCCTGTTTTATCTAACAATTTATTAATCACGATACCAGGTGTTTGTGGGAAGTTTTCTGGTTCAATCGCTACCTCTGCATGACCTAAAACGTATGCAAGTGGCTCTTTTCCAAGCTCTTTTGCTTTTTGTTCATTTGTCAAAACGATTGCACATGCCCCGTCATTTACTCCAGGTGCATTTCCTGCTGTAATCGTTCCCTCGCTACCAAATGCTGGCTTTAGCTTAGCTAGTGACTCTAAAGATGTATCACGTCGAGGTGCTTCGTCCTTCTCAACAACGATTGGTTCTCCCTTTCGTTGAGGTATTTCTACTGAAACAATTTCCTCTGCTAAAATGCCATTATCGATTGCTTTTAAAGCACGGTCATGACTTCTATATGACCATTCATCTTGCTTCTCACGTGATAATTCAAAAGACTCTGCTGTAGAGTTTCCGTACGTTCCCATGTGTACATTTTTGGGATGGAATGAACAAGAAAGTCCGTCATAAACCATTCCATCAACTAATTGGCCATCTCCCATTCGAAGGCCAAATCTCCCTTTTGGTAAATAATAAGGAGCATTAGACATGGATTCCATTCCACCTGCCACAATGATTTCTTCATCACCTACACGAATTAATTGATCTGCAAGCGTGACACTACGCATTCCAGAAGCACAAACTTTATTAATCGTTTCTGTTTTAACAGACCAAGGAATACCCGCTTTTGTTGCCGCTTGTCGTGAAGGTATTTGACCTTGACCTGCTTGTAATACAGAACCCATTATGACTTCTTCCACTTGATCTGCGTCTATACCAGCACGAGTTAGTGCCTCTTTAATAGCTACTCCACCTAAATCAGAAGCGGTTAAACTACTCAGTGCTCCCCCAAACTTTCCAAATGCTGTACGTGCTCCATCCAAAATAACTGTCTTTACCAAAATAGCCACCCCTCACTTTAATGAAATCGCTTTCAAATAAAATAAAAAAATTTAATTGACTGAACGCTCGCTCGACATGAAATGTTAGAAAAAAGGGAGTAAAAATACTCCCTTACTATTAATTCTAGTTTACGAAACTATAAAAATATTTGCAATATAAATATGTCTTGTTCAATCCGCTCGAGACAGAAGCGAATAGACTTAAGTTCAAGAGTTACCAATGAAGTGCCAGTACGCTCACTTGCTAAATTGAGCGGGAATATTATTGAACAGTTGGTGCCACTTCTTCATCTTCCGCTGATGGCATAATTTCACCGAAAATAGATTTTTCTAGAAGCTCAGCGATATCGTATGTTCCAACTGTTTCTTCGACTTCCTTCGCTTTCGTGCCATCTGAGAGCATCGTTAAGCAATAAGGACATCCAGAAGAAATAATCGTTGGATTTACTTCTAAAGCCTGTTCTGTTCGAGCAACGTTGACTCTGTTTCCAACATGCTCTTCCATCCACATCAATCCGCCACCTGCTCCACAGCACATTCCTTTTTCACGGTTACGATCCATTTCAACTAATTTCACTCCTGGAATTGCTTTTAACACTTCACGAGGTGCGTCATAGACATCATTGTATCGCCCTAAATAACAAGAATCATGGAATGTAATTGTTTCTTCTACTGCGTATTGTGGTTTCAAGCGACCAGCTTGAACTAAATCATATAGCATTTCTGTGTGGTGAAGAACTTCTCCATTCCATCCAAAATCACTATATTCATTTTTAAAGATATTATATGCATGTGGATCAATTGTTACTATTTTAGTTACCCCAGCTTTTTCAAATTCTGAAATATTGTTCGATGCTAGCTCTTGGAATAAAAACTCGTTCCCTAGGCGACGTGGTGTGTCTCCAGAGTTCTTTTCTTTATTACCAAGAATCGCAAATTTCACTCCAGCCTCGTTCATCAAGTGTGCAAACGATAAAGCGATTTTTTGTGAACGGTTATCGAAGGATCCCATTGAGCCAACCCAGAATAAGTACTCAAATTCTTCTCCAGCTTTTGAAACTTCTTTCACTGTTGGAATATGAATATCTGGACGTGCATCTCTCCAGTTTTCTTTTTCTTTACGATTTAATCCCCATGGATTACCTTGACGCTCGATATTTGTCATCGCGCGTTGTGCATCTGCGTCCATTTTTCCTTCTGTCATTACTAAATAACGGCGAAGATCGATAATTTTATCAACATGCTCATTCATTACAGGACATTGGTCTTCACAGTTACGGCAAGTTGTACATGCCCAAATTTCCTCTTCTGTAATAACATCTCCAATTAGGGATGGGCTATAAATGTCTTCGATTACTGCTCCTTCTGCCCCAGCAGCCATCGCAAGTTGATTACCTTTTGTTCCTTGGAACGCAAGTGTAGGTACCCAAGGTTTTTTCTTCGTTTCTACTGCACCAGTTAATGTTAAGTGATCACGAAGCTTCACGATCAAGTCCATTGGAGAAAGCATTTTACCTGTTCCCGTTGCTGGACACATATTTGTACAACGACCACATTCTACACATGCGTAGAAATCAATCATCTGTGCTTGCGTAAAATCTTGAATGCGACCTACTCCGAATGAAGGCATTTCATCTTCATTTGCTTCTTCGTCTTCTTCCTCTTCAAAATTGATTGGACGTAGCTTTCCAACATTGTCTAATCGGTGGAAGTACACGTTTGCCGGACCAGTAATCAAGTGGAAATGCTTTGATTGCGGTACATATACTAAGAATGTTAATAGGAATAAAAGATGTACCCACCACATTGCATAGAAAACTACTGCTGCAGCTGTCGGTGGAACAAATCCAAAAAGGATTGCAATAGAAGATGCAATTGGCTCTGACCATACAGCCTCATGACCATGCCAAATCATTCCCATACCATTACCTACTAAAACAGAAACCATTAACCCGCCGATAAAAATCAGAACTAGTCCATTTTTCCAACCACGTTTTAAACGTACTAATTTTTCAATATAGCGTCTGTAAAATGCCCACAAGACTGCTACTAAAATAACAAATGTCACAATTTCTTGGAAGAACGTAAACGCTGGATACAATGGACCTAATGGTAAATGTGAATCTGGCGCTAACCCTTTCCAAATAAAATCAATTGCTCCAAACTGAACAAGTAAGAAACCATAAAAGAACATAACGTGAATCGTTCCACTTTTCTTATCCTTTAAAAGCTTCTTTTGCCCAAACACATACACCCAAATTTTGCGAAGTCTTTCCTTCACATTGTCTTCAAATTCGACTTTTTTCCCCAGTTTGATATATGCATACCTCGTTCTAAGTAGATATACGAATAAACCAATTGCATACAAAGTGACTGCGATGAACAGTAACCAGTTTGCGATTAATAATGGACTCATCTTATTCTCCCCCTCTAAGATGTAAAATGATATCATGGATAGAATACCATTAGGTTAATAGATTTATAAAGAATTAATTTAATATTAAAACTGAATGAGCATTCAGTCAACACTTATTTATTCTAAATTGCGCGAAATTAGTAGAAAATTTATTTTAGTAGTTCGGAAATGCTAGGTGATTAAATAAAATTGTACAAGTCACTACTTGTACAATATATGTTTCAGAATATGTAAACTTGCCTGGGATTATTTTCAATTAATAGGTATTATAAGACACTTTGAGACCAATTGCTCCCTAACAGCAACCAATTGATTGCCCAACGAGACCAATTTACACCAATCCGCAACCAATTCCTACACAAGCGAGACCATATCTCGTAATAAAGAGTTATGTTGATGTGATAAGAGTTAATTACTACTGGCCTTATATTCCTTCTGGAATTATTTTCTATTAAAAGTAACTATACGTCACTTCGAGACCAATTGCTCCCTAACAGCAACCAATTGATTGCCCAACGAGACCAATTTACACCAATCCGCAACCAATTCCTACACAAGCGAGACCATTTCTCGTAATAAAGAGTTATGTTGATGTGAGACAATATTTCTAACTCTATTCGGATTAAAGCAACCATTTCTCTAAATAAAAAGCTATCTCAAGTGAGATAGCCCTTCTTTTCATCGAATCTCTTCAAAATATTTTTCAAAATGATTTTTCGCATCTTTTATTCGTTCGCTTGGAACTCCTAGTAAAACAGAAGTAGCCGGGCCAGCCGATTTTGTTATGTCCCACCCTGTTATTTCACCGCGCAAACCAAGTCGCACGCATTCACCGGCAATTCCATTAGAACCGACCGGCCAAACTTGTCTGACAAATCCTTTTTCCATCGCATTCCATATCTTTTTTAAATCAGCAATTTTATCTGCATGATCCATTACCTCTTGCCCGACACATGGTTTCCCGTACACAAACCATGTAATTTCTGATTCACTGGCCCATCGCTTTTCGCCAATCATCGTAACAGCCATCGCAGATTGCATTGTCTCCATATTGGATTCCGTACTTCCGGTAATTGTTGGGCGGGGCCACTCTATTTCTTGAAACGCTTTTTCTATTCCTGCAACATATTTATCCCAGCTTTTATTGCCAGTAAAGTTGTGTACGATAACGGAGATTGGATGTGCATCTGCAGACCACTGCTCCAACAAAGCAACCCTTGTAGCAAAATATGCAACGATTTCGTCTTCCACTCGAACAATATCGTCCACTTTTTCTCCGATTCCCGCAGAATTATCAGTTGTCAAAACTAGCCCATTTGGTAATAAAACCGCGTTACGCATGCATTCTCACTCTCTCCATTACTCGCTCAACTACTGGAGAGACAATCATTGCGATTCCTGCATTTAATATAGTTGCAATCGTAATTCCAGGTAACGCTCCAGCAAAAAATGCAGGAGAAATGATCCAGTAAAATGGAAGTGTTGCTAGCAAACTATTGGCAACGATGAAAAATACCCATTTCATCAAATAATGGCCGGTTTGATGTAACTTCGTAAATACGAATAAAATAAGAAACATTTCTACTGCAATGATTATATGGAACGGTCCAAGTGGAAATCCTACGTACAACGACGAAGATAAATGTCCCACGAGTGACGCTGCTCCTGCATAAACGGGAGGCAGAAAAGCCGCTGACACTAATGCAGGAACCGTATCGAGTGCGGCACTTCCTATTCCAACTGGAATTTTCACGAATGCACCTATTGTAGATAGGGCTGCGTACATTGCTGCAAGTGTAAGTAAACGAAGTTTCATCGCTCTTACGCCTCCTCTTTTTTCACGCTTCCTACATTTTTAAATACTTTTGCACTACGCACATATTCAACATCAGACACATTTTCTCTAGCATTTGCAACCCTAGCTGCTGCAAATAAATAATCGGATAAACGATTCAAGTAGCGTTGTACAACTGCAGGAACATCCTCTTCCGTTTTCATTAGCGTCACCATTTGGCGCTCAGCTCGTCTCGTAATAGTACGAGCAATATGAAGCGTTGCTGCTGCAGGAGTTCCTCCTGGTAAAATGAAGCGCTCTAATACCGGGCCTTCCTCTACTAGCACATCAATACGTTTTTCCATTGCCTCTATAGGGGCATCCGTCATTTTATACACTCGACGGTTTGATACGTTCGCCAAGTCACCACCGCAATCGAATAATTCGTGTTGAATCGTTTCTAAGTCTTCTAAAATATCCGCAAAAATAGTAGTATCCAACTCTGTCACTGCTTTTCCGATAAAGGAATTTACTTCATCAATTGTCCCATATGTTTCCACTCGAATATCATCTTTATCAGTTCTTCCTCCGATTAATCCTGTTTGCCCTTTGTCACCTGTTTTTGTATAAATTTTCAACTCCATCATCTCCCTTTTATCGTTTGTGAAATGCCATACCAAATTCTTGTGACACGTTCTGCCCTTGTAAAAAGCTGCTGATAAAATCTTCCGACGTCATCTCGCAGTTTACGCATGCTCGCTTCCATCGGGACGATTCCTCGCCCAATTTCAGTCGCAATAACAATTACCTCAAAATTTTGATCCCATTGCTCCAGATGCTCAAATAACTTATTCAATTTGTCTTCTAATACATATTCCACTCCATAAACAATTACTACTTCAGCTATTGAAGATACAATCGGAAAATCCTCCATAGCATCCAACCACTGTGCCTCTTTATCTTCTACTAGTTGCTCTACATATGCTCTTTTTCCATTAAATGCTCCACCGAAAATGACGTGCACCGCATTCCCTCCAGTACATCTTTCTTTTCATTCCAATGCATTTTATAGCTGCAACCATGCAGCACTTTCCATTCCCAAAAGCTCTTTTCCACACTCCCAAACTTTGTTAATAAAAAACGAATGGGACCACCATGTGTAATAATTACTGGATTCTCATATTCACTAACAATATCATATAAACCTTGAAGCACACGCGCTTCCATCTTTTCAAGTGACTCTCCATTTGGAGGTGCTGCTTGCCGAGGGTTATCCAGCCATGCTTGATATAATCTATCTTCTTTTAATTCATTATATGTTTTTTCTTCCCAATCACCAAAGGAGCATTCTCGGAGATTTTCATTCGTCATATAAGGAATTTCATTAAATAACAATTCTGCTGTTTGTTTGCAGCGTGTCAGATCACTGCCAATAACTTGTTTTATTTCTGGAGATAATTTTTTCGTTTTCATTCCGGTTAAAATGGGTTCATCCGTCCAGCCGATATACTTTTTTTCTACGTTTCCTTGCGTTGGCAAATGTCTTATGAGAGTAATAGTAAAAGCGTCAGCCATAATAGCACCTCCGTAATTTCAACACTCGCCCCAAGAATATCGCCGGTCACACCACCAAAATTTTTAAGTGACCAATTACGATACAAGCAAATAAAAACTAGCACCACCGCTGTAACTGTAACGGGAATAAACCAACTTGACGACATCCATCCAATTAAAAAAAGACCAATAAACGTATTACATATAGTCGCTAGAATAACAACTTTCACATTCATCTTCTGCTTAAAAAAATATGCAAGCCCACTCTCTTTTGCGCTTCGCGTTAACCCAAAAAGCATTGCAAGTGTTGCTCTTGAGAAAAAAGGGAGAAGCAATACAAAAATCCAATGAAACGATTCCGCTGCCAATACTTCTGAAACAATAATCACTTTTCCGACGATTAATAAGACAACTGCCATCACTCCAAATGCTCCAACTCTTGGATCATTGAGAATCTCAAACCGCTTCAATCGATCTCTATAGGAAAAAAATGCATCCGATGTATCTATAAAACCATCCAAATGGAGACCCCCAGATAATAGAATTCCAACAAAAACAATACTGAATGCTGTCATTAATGGACTCCACTGGAAAGAGAGTAATACACAAGCAATTGCCCCTATACTCGCACCAATCCATGGGAATAAGCTATACATTCCAGAGATTTGCCGCTCTTCCATCGGTAAATTTTTATGAACGGGAATGATTGTGAAAAACTGAAGTGCCAATAAAAGACTATTCACTTGCCCACCTCTAATATATCCACTATTTTTTCCCATTTCACATGCTTCCGAAAATGTGCTGCCCATTCCTCTATTTGTTCATCGGAAGCAGCGTTCGTACTCTTTGCAACCCCGTCCTCTTCCTCCATTTCATTTGGAAAGTAAGGAACAGTGCCTAAAACCTTTACTCTAGTATAATTTTCAAGAAAATCAATTCCATCTTGGAATAGTGTAATGTCTCCTTGAAACTTGTTAATAATAATCCCTTTCACTCTTGCTCTTTGCGATTCTGGTAGCAATGCAAGGGTGCCAACGATGGAAGCAAACACTCCACCATATTCAATATTAGCGACTAATAGTACAGGTACGTCTGCCAAGTCAGCAACGCGCATATTCACTAATTCTCGATCTCTTAAATTCATTTCGACAGGACTTCCAGCACCCTCCAAAATCAGGTACTCATAGGAATCTGAAAGCTTCTTTAAACTTGTTTTAATAAGTTTTTGTCCTTCTTCAAAAAACTGTTCACGATAAAGCATTCCATTCATTTTATTTACTTTTTCGCCTAATAGGATAATGTCTGTTTCCATATTTCCATTTGGCTTTAATAATATTGGGTTCATCTCAGGCAAATAAGAAGTTTTAGCTGCTCTAGCTTGTAATGCTTGCGAAACGCTTATTTCAAGGCCATCTTTCGTTTGTATGCTTAAACTGGACATATTTTGTGATTTAAAAGGTGCCACTTGTTTCCCTTCGTTCGCAAGTAATCGGCAAATAGCTGTACATACTAAGCTTTTTCCTACACTTGAAGCGGTTCCTTGCACCATTAGTCCTTTCATTTAAACCCCTCATTTCCACTGATGACTTAAACCATATTCCATCTCAAAGGCATAATCTGCTTTCGCCACTAGCCATTGATGAATTTGTCCGATCCACTTTTGATAGAGGATAACATCTTCATGGTTGGATAACGGCTCATCCAGCACTTCATTTGAAACAATGACCATAATTTTTGCTTTTTCTACTACATGATCAATTGCATCATGGAGACGTTCTTCTATCAACTCCATATCTCCTTCATACAGCTCATTGGCAAGCCATGTGGTAACACAATCCCATAGGACTCCGTCTCCATCTTGGATATGGGGTAGGATTTTCTCTAAGTGTCGAGGCTGTTCAATGGTCAACCACTCGACCGGATAATTTTCGCGATCCTGCTGATGCCGTTCAATTCGTTTCTTCATTTCTACATCCACTGCAACTCCTGATGCTACATACACATTGCGTTTAGCCTGCTCATTCATCAAATATTTCTCAGCGAAGCTACTTTTTCCGCTACGTACACCACCCGTTATGAAGACCAGTTTTCCTCGAACCATTCGTTCATCTCCTTCTGCAATCGCTCCATGTGTATTTCTTCTTTCATTCCTACACGAAACCATTTACCATCCAGACCTTTAAAGTTCTCCGTATGCCTTAGTACACAGCCCTTTGTTAATAAATACGTAAAGAATTCCTTAGAACGTTCAGGATTAGAAAGTTGAAAGCAAATAAAATTCGTTCTTGATGGAAGTACTACACAATGCCACTTTTCTAGAAATACAGTAAATTTCTTTCGCATTTCTTTCGCAAATGCAATAGCCTGTAGTCTATAATCCTCTTCCTTCAGGCAAGCTGCACCTATCGATGTCGCTATGGCATTACTATTCCAATGTGGCATGGTTGCACGAGTTTCCTTAATAAATTGTTTACTAGCTATTGCATAGCCAAGTCGCAACCCTGGAATTGCATACATTTTAGTCATCGAACGAACAACGATAACGTTCGGAAAATTTTTTAAAAGAGGTATAAATGATTCTCCTTCATCGATAAAATCAAGAAAAGCTTCATCTAGAATGACTTCACATTTATATCTTTTCGCATACTCTGCTATTTGTATGATTTCTTTTAAAGGAATTAAATACCCAGTAGGATTATTTGGTCTGCAAATATAAATAACTTCTGCAAATTCTACTTCATCCAATACTTCCTCTAAAGGTAAAGCTTGTATTGCAATAATTTCTTTTATGTACACATGATAGGGTGCTAACGTCGCAGCATATTCTGAAAACGTAGGATGGATCAAAACGGCACGCTTGTTTACATAACGTTTTGCAAGGCTTGAGAATATTTCAGCAGCCCCATTTCCTACTATCACCTGGTCGATGGGAACATTATGATATGTAGCTGCAGCTGATAAAAATGGCTCTCCGTATGGATCAGGGTATTTAGTGATTAAACTTGCATATGATGCCCAATGCTCTATAACAAAAGGTGGTGGTCCTAGAGGGTTCACGTTTTCACTATAATCTATTATTACTTCAGGTATGTTAATCCCAAGGCTTTCATAGAGATGATGAGCATTTGCACCATGATTAGGTAATGACAAGTAAAACTCCTCCAATCACCATCAACCAAAGCCAAAATAGAAATACTGCTGTATTTAAATGGGAGATGGTACTTAATATATGACTAGGGTTAAGCGGAATCTCTCCAATACCCATTAATGCCCGGTTAGAAATGATTCCTTTATATGTATTTATTCCACCTAGTTGAATTCCAAGTTGATAGGCAGTCGCAGCTTCCAAATAGCCACTATTTGGACTTGGATGTTTTTTCGCATCCAGCCACCATCCTTTCATCCGCTCTTTAAAAGGAAGTGTGCTTTCTTTATTACCCCAAAGAATGATGATATAGCCAGTCATGCGACTTGGAATGTAGTTTGCAATATCATCAAGTTTTGCAGATGCATAACCGAACTCCTCATACTTTTCATTTTTGTACCCGACCATTGAATCTAATGTATTAATTGCCTTATAGGCCCAGAGTCCAGGGGCACCTGCAAATAAAAATGCATAAAAGAGAGGAGCAGTGATCCCATCGCTTATATTTTCAGAAACAGTTTCCACGACACCTCGCGTGATCTCTTTTTCATCTAATTTTTCAGTATCTCGACCAACAATCCACGAAAGTTTTTGTCTTGCTGCTGGTAAATCTTTATCCACCAATGGTTTATAAACTTCCATCGCAGCATCCTTCAAGCTTTTTTGAGCTAGCCCAGAAGCAATTAATATACTTTCCAAAGCAATCCCGACAATTACATGAACAGAATAAGCAGCAATTAAAACAACTACTGTAAAGAAGAAAGTAATTCCTACTACGATGAAAACAAGTAAAAACCCTTTTGCTTTCCGTCCATTCCCTCTATTTAGCAAAGCAGTAAGCTTTGAAATGAGATTACCAATCCATCGAACGGGGTGAGGCCAATTTGGCGGGTCACCTATTATTTTGTCTAGTATTAGACCAATTGCTATGGCAATAATATGCGGACCCATCCTACACCCAGCCTTTAACTTTTTTATAAGTTTGGATTGCTTCTACGGTACATTCAAACACACCAAGTCCAATTTTCTTTCCTATTTCTGTGATTGGCCCAGCATATGGAATATAGCTACCTTGCTGCGTCGAAGCCACTAAAATGCTATCTGTAGATGTACCAGTTGCGATTGTGCCTGTTCGTGGATCCATTACAGATTCAGCGGTTAGCGCTTTCGTTTTTGCTTCTGTTGCAGTTATCACCGCTTGTAGAAATGCTTCTTCAGCAAGAGTTCCGTTTATTATAATCCAAGTATTAATAGTTCCTACTACCGGAAAATTTTCAACTTCATACGCTTTTGATACATCTACTGCATTTCCAACACCCGCTGTCACCATGATGAAGACAGAACCAAAGTCTCCTTCATACTCCTTAATAACAGCATCTTTCGTTTGAACAGCTGTCATCATTCCAACTGTCTCTGTTTCAGAAAAACCATGATTTGCAAGGAACTCCTGCATTTCCATCTGAGCATTATCAATATTATACTGTGCATCTACTCTTCTATTTACAAATGATCGATACCAGCCACTTCCTGCATTTATGACAGCAGATGACCATGTTCTTAGCTGCTTTTCTGCTTGAAATACAACGAGCTCATCTGTAACCTGAAAGTTTTCGGTTGTTATTTGGTCATTTACTATCTTTTCATTCACATCAGGAAGAATAGTGATCTGCGGCTTTGGAAGTTCTGGATGTGGATTCGTACTAACTCGTGCTTGGTACACTGTTTCAATCTGATTTTTCTTAACTACTTCATGAGGCTCTCCGATTGCTTTAATTTCCCCTTGCTCCATTAATAACAGCCTATCACAATATAGGGATGCAAGGTTTATATCATGAAATACACTTATGACGGTAATTCCTTTTTCAATTGTTTGCGTTTTAATAGTATCGAGTAATTGTTTTTGGTGTGCAATGTCTAAATGGTTTGTCGGTTCATCGAGCAATAATATTGGTGCTTGTTGTGCAAGTGCTTGAGCAACAAATACTCGCTGCTGCTCCCCACCGGACAATAGGTCTAGTAATTGATGCTCGTACACTTCCATTGCTGTTAGTTTCATTGCTTCCTTAACAGCTACTTCATCTTCATGTGACCAAGAGGAAAACCATCCGCTTTGGTGCGGATATCGGCCAAGAGATACTGTATCCCTAACCGTATATGAAAATGCTTGACTATGTAATTGTGGCAAAACTGCCATTTTTTTAGCTAGCTCTTTAGATGAGTACGATTGCAGTGATTTCCCCTCTATTAATACGTCCCCAGAACTCATTGGTAAAATCCCACTCATCACCTTCAGCAAAGTAGATTTCCCACTTCCATTGGGACCAAGTATTCCAAGCATTTCACCCTTTCCAACTTCAAAGGAGACGTCTTTAACGATTAATTTATGGTCGTAACCACCTGACAAGTTTCCTACCTTCAACATGTTAAACGCCTCCTTTTTTTCGCTGTCTAAAGAAAATAAATGCGAACACTGGTGCACCAATAAATGCAGTGATTACTCCAATTGGTAGTTCGGTTGGTGAAATTATTGTACGAGAAACTAAGTCGCAGATAATGAGTAAAGATGCTCCATTGATGAAGCTAAGTGGTAATACATGTCGATGATCCGATCCAAATAAAAGTCTCGTCATATGTGGAACAACAAGCCCAACAAAACCAATTGTTCCAGATACTGCTACTGCTGTTCCCGTCAACATAGACCCGCCGATCAAGATCATCATCTTTCTTCTTTTTACATTAACTCCAAGATGCTTTGCACGTTCTTCACCAAATAACAGTGCATTTAATTCTCTTCTGTTTAAAGCTAATAAAATCGAACCTATGACGATAAAAGGTAATGCCATCTGTACATAGCTCCAGCCTCGCATCGATACACTACCAAGCAGCCAGCCGATGATTTGCCTAAGCTCTTCTCCTGTTAACGCAATCATTAATGATATAACCGAGCCTAAAAAAGAACTAAAAATGATTCCAGTTAAAATAATCGTCTCCATTTTCATCGCACGATCGACTAATTTGGCAAATGTAATGACAAGAAGCATCGTAACTAATGCACCTATCATACTGAAAATGGGTAACGTATAAATTCCTAGAAATGGTACCGAAATACCGAAAAAGAGCGTAGCCACGGCGCCTACTGAGGCACCGGACGACACTCCTAACGTATAAGGGTCGGCAAGCGGGTTTTTTAATAAACCTTGAAACGCGGCTCCTGCAATGGCTAGTGATGCACCAACTAACCCCGCAAGAACAACCCGCGGCAAGCGAATTTTCCAAACGATATTGGTCGCAATTTCATCTGCTCCCCTATCCCATAATGTGCTGATCGGTACCTTTACGGATCCGACCGATACACCTAGCCATATCGCCACTAAAAGAGCAATAATAGACAAGGTGTAGCCGATCATGGATTTACTCACTAAAAGCCTCCGGATAGATTGCTTTCGCTACTTCTTCTAATCCTTCTGCAAGACGTGGGCCTGTACGACTAGTTAAGTTTTCATCAACCTGTACTACTGCATCATTTTTAACAGCATTAATCGTATCAAAACCATCACGTGCCTTCACACTATCTACAATTCCTTCTACGTAGCTATACATTACGATGATCACATCTGGATTACGGTTTACAATCTCCTCTGGAGCTATCATAAACCAGCCTTCTTGATCTGCCGCAATATTCTCCGCATTCACCATATCTAAAATTTCTTGCATAAATGTCCCTTTACCAGGTGTATAAATTTCCGGAACATCAGAAGTTTCAACGAACACAGTCTTCTTCGTTTCTACATTCGCCACTTTTTCTTTTACTTCTTCTACTTTTGCTTTCATATCTTCCACAATTTTTTGTGCCTCTGGTAATTTTCCTGTAGCACGACCAATTTGTTCGATAGTTGTATATGTTTCATTAAAATCAGCCGCATTTTTTACGACAAACACTTTTACACCAGCATCACGGATTTGTTGTAAACCTGCATCGCCAGCTCCCAACATTGACTCATGTGCAAATACGATTTCTGGATTCATGGATACAATTTTTTCTACGTTGAATTCCATACCACCGATTTTCTCTTTTTCAAGCGCTTCCTCAGGGTAGTTATCGTAATCATTTACTCCAATAATTTCTTCATTAAGTCCAAGCGCAAATAAAATCTCTGTATTACTTGGCAACATCGAAACGATTGTTTTTGGTGCTTCTTCTAACGTTATCTCATTACCAACCGCATCGGTCATCGTAATCGGGAATTCTGTTTCTTCTATTGTTGCTTCCTCTTGAGTAGTGCCCTTGTCTTCAACAGGTTTTGCTTCTTCTTGAGAACATCCAACTAACAATAATACTGCAAGTGCGGATGTCATCCATAATTGCCATAACTTCTTCATCTGTAATTCCTCCATTTTTGTGCAAATAAAAATCTCTCGTTCCATGAACGAGAGATAGAATAGGTATAAATCTGCTAGGTTAAAACATGCCAAGCGGACTTACACATAACCTATCCTCGTAGGTAGTAAAGTGTAAACGCATAAAGGCAGGTTTTCTGACTTGTGATCATGTACAATCACTTACAGTGGCGGGACCGCGCTGGACTTGCACCAGCTTCCCTTTTAACTTACTAGTAAACTAGCAAGCACCTTTATGTTCAAAATATTCTTGATGCATCGATTTCATTATACCTTAAAACATTTTATTGTCGACAGAAGTTTTCATAGTATTCGACTGATATTATTTGTATTCAACCGATTATCGACTTTATTCGACCGATTCATTTAATATATATTAGAAAAGCGCAAGGGAGCCCTTTAAAAAGCAAAAACTGGTTACAATTGTTTCCGGATTGCTTTGTACAGACTTTGGCTTCAAAGTTACCGCAGGATTATTTTGAAGGGTTGGCCGTGACTGTCGTCAAGATCAACCCTTCTTTTTTCGGTAATCTTGTTGCTGCAGTCTGTTCGTCGCTCTCCTTTAACTTTTGAAAACTGGTTAATACCTTTTTGGATAATTAGTGAATAGATGCTATCTTATTCAATTGCAAGCTACCGAATGCCCCAATGAAGAAAAAAGGCAGTTGGCTAATTAATATCGTTTTTTATTTCGGAACCGTTAATTTCCGTTCCAGGCGGACGCTTTCCGCCGGCATGGCTTCAGCCTCTTCCCTTGCTCCTGCGCAAGCTCGTCGCAAAAATTAATTTCGCTACGCTCAGTCCAGGGTCTTCAGCTCATGCACCTGACGCTTCGCTTTCGGTGCAGAAAACATTTGCTATTCCGGCTGGAGCCGCCACCTTCCACTCTAATCAACTATTATCAGCTTTTCAATTAGAAAATCATTGCCATTGATTTTTTATCACATAATTTTTTTCAATTAGTATTTATAGAAAATAATTGAAAAACGCGAAACTCCTGCGGGAATAGCTTTAGCCAAAGACCCCGCAAGTCGGCGAGGAGATTAAGGTAACGCCGGCGGTAAGCTTCGGAAAACCAATTCTAGCCTATATAATCAAAACTTTCAGTGAAAACGTTTTCATGATACTATAATAAAAAATTTATTATTTTCAAGGGGGCGCAACGGGTTGTTTCCTTTTAAGAAAAAAAGAAGAGTGCATATACAAACTAAGAAGTTGTATTACAGTTATTCATTAAATTCTTCGACAGAAGAAGATATGAATGAGATGTCTTATCTGCTTAGTACATTATGTGAGACCGGCACCATTGATATTGTCTTTTTATGTATTGGGTCAGATCAAATCGACTGGTGATTCTTTCGGTCCCTTTGTCGGAACGATGCTAAAAGAAAAAAACTTTCCATATCATGTATTCGGAACAATCGAAGAGCCCGTTCACGCACTAAATTTAGAAGCTGTATTAAAAGAAATTAATAGCCAGTTCAATGAACCAATTATTTTTAGTGTGGATGCCTGTTTAGGAGATAATCACCAAATCGGATCAATTATATTAAAAGATGGTCCCCTCATTCCTGGAAATGCTATTAATAATCCGCTTCCCGAAGTGGGAAACTATCAATTAAAAGCGATTGTAAACTATTTAGATCCGAGCTTTCCTACAAACTCTTTAAATAATACGAGATTAAGCACTGTTATGAGCCTTGCAAAAATTACGTCTGCAATTTTATTGAAGTCAGTCCAAAACAAGAACAATATAAAAATGACGATGAATCCTTTTTGATTCATCGTCATTTTTGTTTTATCCAATTGTTATAACACCTAGAATGAAGTGTTCTTTATTACATTTTTTCAGGAGCAGCTACGCCAATTAAACGTAGAGCGTTTGAGATTGTTTGACGAGCAGATGTCACTAAAGCAAGTCGAGCTTCTGATAATGCCATGTTTTCTGCGTCCAATACTTTATCGGCATTGTAGAAGCTATGGAATGTTGCAGCTAGCTCTTGAATGTATGTCGCCACTCGGTGAGGTGCACGAAGTTTTGCAGCGTCCGCTACTACTTGTGGGAAGTCACCTATTTTTTTCAATAAGTCTAATTCTTTTTCACTTTGCAATAACTCAAGTGAATCGGTCGACGCTTTCATCTCTTGTGTTTCAGCTGAGCGTAAAATAGAGCAAATACGTGCATGCGCATATTGTGCATAATATACTGGGTTTTCATTCGACTGGGAAACAGCTAAATCTAGATCGAAATCCATATGAGAATCACCAGAACGCATACCGAAGAAATAACGAACAGCATCCAGTCCAACTTCTTCTACAAGCTCGCGCATTGTAACTGCCTTCCCTGTACGCTTACTCATCTTCATTTTTTCGCCGTCTTTATACAGCTGAACCATTTGAATAACTGATACTTCCAGTTTTTCACGCTCGTATCCTAGTGCCTCGATTGCCGCTTTCATACGTGGGATATAACCATGGTGGTCTGCTCCCCAAATATTAATCAGTTGGTCGAACCCACGAACTAATTTGTCCTCATGGTAGGCAATATCCGGTAATAAATACGTGAAAGAGCCATCACTTTTAATTAATACACGGTCTTTGTCATCTCCAAAAGTAGTAGAGCGGAACCATGTAGCTCCTTCTTCCTCAAAAATATGTCCGTTTGCTTTTAATTTATCTAAGGCAACGTCAATTTTTCCTGTTTCATATAAAGAAGTTTCTGAGTACCAGTTATCAAATCCAACTCGGAAATCAGCTAAATCTTTTTGTAATTTAGCAAGCTCTACTTTTAATCCATGCGCACGGAACGCTTTATAGCGCTCTTCATCTGACATAGAGACAAATTTATCGCCATGCTCTTTCACAAGTTCTGCTGCAATATCGATAATATCTTGTCCACGATAGCCGTCTTCTGGCATTTCTCTTTCTAGTCCTAATGCTTCAAAATAACGCACTTCAATGGACACTGCCAAGTTATGAATTTGATTACCAGCGTCATTAATATAATATTCGCGTGCAACATCGTACCCTGCAAAATCAAGTACATTACATAATGAATCCCCTACAGATGCACCACGAGCATGACCTAAATGTAAGTCACCTGTTGGATTCGCTGATACAAATTCTACTTGAATCTTTTCTCCAGCACCTGAAGTAGTACGTCCGTAATTCTCTTTTTCCGCAAGGACCGCTTTTACAACTTCTTGTAAATAATCTTTACGAACTGTGATGTTCATAAATCCTGGTCCAGCGATGTCGATTTTCTCCATCATCGTGCCTGACATATCCAGATTTTCAACAATTGCTTCTGCAACTTGACGAGGATTTCTTTTCGCAAGCTTTGTTAATTGCATCGCAATATTAGTTGCATAATCGCCATTTGCTTTATCTTTTGGTGTTTCTAGATGAATAGAAGGAATTTGCTCTACCTCTACTAATTCCGCTTTTATAATTGCTTCTTGCAATGCCGTTTTAATGGACTGTTGTACCTTTTCTACCGCGTTCATTTAATCCGCCTCCGTATAAATTAGTTCCAATGTATATGTACCAGCAACCTCATCATTGATCAGCAGTTCATATTCGACATGAAAATAGCCATCTTCAAAATGTAGATGCGTTGTATTTGTAGTTATCATTAATGTGCCATAATCCGTATCGTAGCTCCCAGTTTGAAGCTCACCGCTTTCAAACGGTAATCGCATTTTGACTCCACCACTTCGCAATATAAGAGCAGATTTACCGCCAAGCTTGACAGTTGTTCTGACAATTTTCTCATCCTGGACTTCCTCGTAAACTAAATAAGACTGATTTCCTTTTAGCGTTAGTTCTCCAGTCGTTTCAATATCGAATGTTTCCTTCTCGACATTTGGATGACAAATGGTGGATTTCAAACGAACATGTACTGATTTTTTTAATGGTTGAGCCATTGCTTTCATCCTTTTAACATTTTTACGTAAAATATCTCTTTTATGTACATTTTAAATAACTCATGGATATATATAACCTTCACATTATATCTTAAAATTTACTTATGTGACAACTAATCCAAAAAGGAATACCTTATTCCACCTGAAGAGGTTATAATAGACGCAATCTGTCATTTGAGGGTGAATAAATGCTTTTAGATATCATCATAAATTTTTGTATATTATTTACATTTGCTATTCTTACATATATTCCATTTCAAAATAAGTTAAATCTTTTCATCCCTTCCACTAAATATCATCCGTTTATACTTGGGATTTTAAGTGGTTTAACTGGGTGTATCTTAATGTTAACAGCCATAGCTGTATCAGAACATGTAATTGTTGATGGTAGAATGGCTGTCATTTCCTTATCGGCGGTCCTAGGCGGGCCTATCGCTACCTTTATTAGTGCAACGATTATTGGTATTTTTCGGATGTTTCTGTATGACTTTTCAATAGACTCTTTAATTGCTGGCGGAAATACGATTGTTATAGGAATTATTATAAGTTTATTTATTAGGAATAAACCAATTGAACTTCGTATTCGGTATGTTCCCTATTATTTTGCATATTCAGTTATTCAAGCTTCTTTGGTAATTTGTTTATTAAATAACTGGTCATTTACTAGTTATTTGGCAGTCTTCGGTTTCGTCATATATTCTATTGTGTCATTTTCGATTGTTTTTATTATTTTAAAGCAATTAAATAATCTTTTTAATAAAATTCGCCAAATAGAAGAAATGTCCGTAACTGATTATCTGACAGAATTAAATAATAATCGGAAATTTCAAGAATATGCTCAAAATCTATTGAATACGAATGATAGATTTTCACTAATATTACTAGACATTGATCATTTCAAAAAAGTAAATGATACATACGGTCACCCGATTGGAGACGAAGTGTTAAAGGAATTAGGGCTTCGATTAAAGGGTGCATCGAATTTTTGGGGAGGAATCGTTTCTAGAAATGGTGG
This sequence comes from Bacillus sp. FJAT-22090, assembly GCF_001278755.1. Taxonomy (GTDB): domain Bacteria; phylum Bacillota; class Bacilli; order Bacillales_A; family Planococcaceae; genus Psychrobacillus. The sequence continues at coordinate 2,531,640 of NZ_CP012601.1, forward strand.
CGAGGAGTTTTCTGTCCTTCTTCCAAATGCAACGGTAGAAAGTAGTTTAGAAGCCGCTGAAATAATTAGACAAGCTATTGAGAAGAGTCCTTTTCATGTTTCAACAGGAGATAATTTACATATCACCGTCTCAGGTGGAATAAGCTCCTACCCCGAAAATGGTGACAAAGTGAATGAGTTGTATAAGTTGGCTGATGATGCTCTTTATATCGCAAAGTCATCTGGAAGAAACCAAGTGATTCATATCCTACAAACATAAAGTTAAAATTAGAAAAACGTGATGTCCAATTAAGGACATCACGTCATACTGTAGACAAACTCAATTTTGGATGCATAGATTTGTATATTAAATTCGGCAAGGACCACCACTTCGCTTTCCGTGGGCTTGGCTTCAGCCTCCTCGTCACTGCGTTCCTGCGGGGTCTTCTGCTCAAGCTGTTCCCACAGGAGTCTTCGTGGTGGTTCTTGCCTTATAAACAATTTCCTTATAGATATCTACTATCTTTACTTATATTTGGATATAGCAACCTCTTTAGGAAGATTGATTATGGTTATTTTGCTTTCTATTTAACCCAACCTAGAATCATTTCTCTTAGTAACTTCGATGCAGTGTTAGCTGTTTGCTCCGATGAGTCGTAAATTGGGGCTACTTCTACTAAGTCAAAACCGACTACATTGACACCTGAGTTTGCGATTGCATGGATTGAAGCAAGTAGCTCGCGACTTGTGATACCACCGCAGTCTACTGTTCCTGTTCCAGGTGCATGAGCAGGGTCAAGTACATCTATATCAATCGTTACATAGACAGGTCGTCCTTCTAATGTAGGAAGCACTTCTTTCAAGGGCTCCAATACTTCAAATTTAGCGATATGCATACCATTTTCTTTTGCCCAGTCGAATTCTTCTTTCATTCCAGAACGAATTCCGAAAGAATATACATTCTTTGGACCAATGTGTTCCGCAATTTTACGAATCGGTGTGGAATGGGAAAGTGGTTCTCCTTCATATTGCTCGCGTAAATCTGTGTGAGCATCCATATGAATAATCGCAAGGTTATCGTATTTGTCCGCTACTGTTTTCATAACAGGCCATGATACTAAGTGCTCTCCGCCCATCCCTACAGGAATTTTACCATCTTGTAGCAACTGACGGATAAAACCAGCGATTAGATCCAGACTTTTGGAAGCATTTCCGAAAGGAAGTGGAATATCGCCCGCGTCAAAATAGTTTACATCTTCTAGCTCACGATCTAAATATGGACTATATTCCTCTAAACCAATTGATACCTCACGAATTCGCTGTGGACCAAAACGAGAACCTGGACGGTAACTTACTGTCCAGTCCATCGGCATGCCATAAATTACCGCTTGGGCTTCTTCGTAGTTTTGATTACTTTTGATAAATACATTTCCTGAATAAGCTTCATCAAATCTCATCGGCTTACTCTCCTGCTAAATCCTTCACAAATTTCGGTAAAACGAAAGCTGCTTTGTGAAGCTCTTTTGTGTAATATTTTGTTTTAATATCAAAGAATTGCTCGTCCGGCACTTGTAGTGGATCGTATTTTTTCGAACCAATAGTGAAGCACCATAGGCCACTTGGGTATGTTGGGATGTTTGCCAAGTACATATTTGTAATTGGGAAGATTTCTTTCACGTCTTTTTGCACTTGTCTGATTAAGTCAGCCTTGAACCAAGGGTTGTCCGATTGTGCAACGAATATCCCATCTTCTTTAAGTGCTTTGGAAATCCCAGCATAGAAGCCTTTTGTAAATAGATTCACAGCAGGTCCCACTGGCTCTGTAGAATCTACCATAATTACGTCGTATTCGTTTTCAGATTCTGCAATGTGCATGAATCCGTCTCCAACTTGAACGTCCACACGTGGATTTTCTAACTCACATGCGATTTCAGGTAAATATTTTTTAGAATACTCGATTACTTTTCCATCTATATCAACAAGCGTTGCTTTTTTCACTTTCGGATGCTTCATAATTTCACGAATTACTCCACCGTCTCCTCCTCCAACAACTAATACGTTTTCTGGATTAGGATGTGTAAATAAAGGAACGTGCGCAACCATTTCATGGTATACAAATTCATCTTTTTGTGACGTCATTACCATTCCGTCTAAAAAGAGCATGTTCCCCCACTCTTCTGTCTCTGCCATTTCTAACAGTTGAAAATCCGTTTGCTCTGTATGAAGTGTACGTTTTACCTTCATTGTGATGCCAAAATTCTCGGTTTGTTTTTCTGTAAACCAAAATCCAGCCATTTATCTATCTCCCTTACCAATATGATTTTTTTGTTATTTGTAGTTTATCAAAAAAATAAATACAAAGGAAAGTATAGAGGTTTTTGAAGAAAGTGCAATAGTTTTTTCTTTCTCTGTTTAATTTGAATCTATTGTTCTCATACTAATGAAAACATCGAAAAAGAACGGAGTAGATTTTTATGCGTCGTGCACAATACCGAAAAAAAGCCAGTCGTTCAAAACGCATGAAAAGGATTATTCTACTAAGTGTTGCTGCTATTTGCGCTTTTTTCAGTGCTTTTGTTACCCTTCGTATTTATGCACAAATCGTTGGGGCTCCTATTATTCAAGTACCAATTTCTTCGGTCTTTTTAGATAATCAAGGTAACGTGATTGGTGACCGATTTAACGAACAACGTCGTTATTGGATTTCCTTAGAAGAGATGTCGCCTTTCGTTGCACAAGCTGCTATTGCAGTAGAAGACCAAGAGTTCTACGAACATAATGGATTTGATTATTCTCGAATTGCTTCAGCATTATTAAAGGACGTAAAAGCGGGCAAAAAAGTAGAAGGGGCCAGCACAATAACCCAACAATATGCACGAAACTTATTCTTAACACACGAAAAAACATGGAATCGTAAAATTAATGAAGCATTATATGCGTATCGATTAGAAATTTTTTACGAAAAAGATGACTTACTTGAAGGCTACTTAAATACCGTCTACTTTGGACATGGAATGTACGGTGTAGAAGCAGCAAGTAGATACTATTTTGGTAAAAGCGCAAAATCACTGACACTTGCAGAATCCGCTTTATTAATGGCTGTACCAAAAGGACCAACCCATTATTCTCCGTTAGTAAATGAGGAAAAAGCAGTCACTCGACAACAGCTTATCTTGAAGCTAATGGAAAACCAGAAATTCATATCAGCAGATCAAAGAAAACTGGCATTAGAGGAAAATTACATCTTAAAAGCAGAAGATTCTATTTTAACAAAGAAAACAGCACCATATTTTTTAGAAGAAGTTTGGAAAGAAGCTAGCCAAATTGTTAAAAGCAAAGGTCACCGTATAGAAGAAGGTGGCTGGACAATTCAAACAACTTTAAATAAGCACCATCAACAAGCTGCTGAGGAAAGTATTGAAAAGTGGATGCCAGAGGGCGAACTTCAAATTGGTTTTGTAAGCATGGAGCCGAAAACAGGTTATGTTACCGCAATGGTAGGTGGACGCAACTACGCAGAAAGTCCATTTAACCGTGTGACACAAGCTAAAAGGCAGCCTGGTTCGATTATTAAGCCATTATTATATGCAGCTGCACTCGAAAACGGCTTTTCCCCACTCACCTATTTGAAGAGCGAGCGTACAATTTTCACTTATGATAGTGGGCGTCAAGAATATGAACCTAAAAATGTGAATGGTCAATTTGCAGATCATCCTATTTCTATGGCACAGGCCCTTGCAATTTCTGATAATATTTATGCTGTAAAAACACTAGAAGAAGTTGGGTATAAACGATTCCAACAATTAGTTGAACGATTTGACATCAATATGAAAGTTGCAGATACACCAGCAACCGCTCTTGGAACATCGGAAGTTTCTTTACTAGAAATGACAAAAGCTTATAACACCATTTCTGCAAAAGGAATTCAAAGAAAACCAACTTTTATAACTAAAATTACAGATAATGAAGGCAAGGTTATTTACGATGTGGAAGAAGAAAAATTGAAAGAGAAAAAAGTTTTGCTAGAACAAGATGCATTCCTTTTATCTCATTTAATGACAGGAATGTTTGACCCTATTTTTAATGATTATTCACCGGCAACAGGCATTAGCATTCGTGCGAAGCAATCTCGACCATATGCTGCAAAATCAGGGACGACCAATACTGATCAATATCTAGTCGGATTTTCTCCTCAATTAACTGCAGGTGTATGGAATGGCTATGACCAAGGAAAACAAGTAAGTGATGCAGAAGCTAAGCAAGTTACGAAGCAAGTTTGGATTGAATTTATGGAGAAAGCCCATCAAGGATTGCCAGTGGAGCCATTTATATCTCCACCTGGTGTTCGAGGAGTTATTGTCGATATAGAAACGGGTGGAATTGCAACTTCTGCTTGCAGCAAGCAACGACTCGTCTATTTGAAAGAAAAAGATGTCCCAAAAAAGTTATGTACAGATCCTAAATTGAAGCAACATACATTTGAAGAAAATGAAGATGACGATCCGTGGTCCCTATTTCCTTTCTCCTTTTTTGGGGAATAGATACCTTAACTAAATAAAGCAAAATAAAAAGCTTTCTAATACCTAAATTAGGTAATAGAAAGCTTTTTCTTAGTTAAGTATCTTGCAGAAAACTGTAGTAATCGGGATTGGGTTGTCACAATTCCACTAGTTCTTACATGGTGACTTTCACTAAGGTGTCCTAGCATTACTTTGAAGTAAGCTTTAAGTAAATTGTACTTTCTTTTTTGCATTAATTCAACCATATTAAGCATAAAACTGAAATGTCACAATTTCCAAGTAATAATTTAAGCGTTCAAATCTTTGTGGAGCTTTTCTTCGCTTCGATCCCACATTTCTTTATTGTGAGATTGCAGAAAGTCACGCAAAATAGCTTTGGAACGATCGTCCATAAAGTCTACAAGTATATGGCGTTTCATTGATTTATCCATTCGATTTACGTGATCAGCTAACATTTTATAGCCACGACGTTTTTCTCGGTTAATAACCATTTCACATGCTGCCACTCCAGCGTAATAAGGTCCTTCTTGTTTGTGATCTATTGTCACCCATACAAGCCAGTACCCTTTCCCCCCCTCAGAATCCTCACGATTAGTCGTAAACTTGATACCTCGCTCTGTATCACTTCTTGCATGCATCGCTCCAATTTCTACTCTTGCAATGCCTTCTTCTATATCAATAATGACTGGCGACACGTTCTCTAATGATAGAGAACCAACCCCAAATCCTTTATGTCCGTCCGTCGGATCATTTTTAATAATGGTAAAGCCCATTTTTTGTTTTGGTTTTTCTTCATTACCCATTCGAAAGTTCCCTCCGTTCTGTTATGATATTAGTATACAGAAAATCTCACTAAAGGAGGAAATGAAATGCCATACGTAACAGTAAAAATGCTTGAAGGTCGTACAGAAGAGCAAAAAAAGGCATTAGTTGAAAAAGTAACAGCTGCTGTTGCAGAAACTTCCAATGCACCTGTAGAAAATGTAGTAGTCTTCATCGAAGAAATGCCAAAAAATCATTATGCAGTAGCTGGCAAACGCTTTAGTGATCAATAATCAGATTCGAATTTATTTTTTATATAGGTTAAATCAGGTTTTCCGAAGCTTACCGCTCGCTTTCCGCGGGCGAGCGCCGAGCCGCTTGGGCCAACATGATGTTGGTCATGAAGGCGTTGCCTCAGGAGGAGGCGCCCTTAGCCTTCCGTCCTCTAACACGCTCCTGCAGGGTCTCGTCTGTCTCGCTTTGCCGCAGGAGTCGAGCGGACGCTTCTCCAAACCAATAAAATGCCACCTTATTATTTTCTAATTACTCAGTAGAAAATGTTTAAAAAACCATTTAGCCAAATTACTTTTGTCTACAATCTGCGAACCCCTTTCTATAAGGGGTTCTTTTTTTATTCACAATAAAGTTGAACTGTTAATCTTCCGCTACTGGCGGACGCTTTCCGCTGGCGTGGCCGATCCGCTCCTTCGCTCCGCACGATGTCAAAAGTCTATAGAATTTGATTAAACTAAATATGTCGTCCGATAAATAAGAAAATCGTTGAAACGGCTCCCTTTTCGCGGGCGTTGCCTTAGCCTCATAGGCAAACACGATGTTGGTCATGCAATCGTTGCCGCAAAAGTTCTTTTGCGACGAGCTTTGCGCAGGAGCAGGATGCGGCGAACTTAGATTGCCTTCCCCTCAACTGCGGGGTCTTCGGCTAACGCTATTCCCACAGGAGTGTCGCCTTTTTCAACGATTTTCTATAAATACTAATTGCAAAAATGCTGGAGTCGCCATCCAAACAACGAAAGTATAATACAAAAGGTATTTTAGACGTCGCCCTCGTGATACCTTTTTATCAAGAACCTTTGAGAACGCCATAATAAAATTTTTTCACATAGGTTTAACCGCTTATAAAGTAATTTCAATCGATTATTTATTTTAATTCGACCGATTCAATATTATCATGAAAATTAATAAAAAAAGCTGCCCTTATTGGACAGCTCGTTCATTCATTAAATTCATTACAAAAGAAAACGCCTCTTCAATTTCTTCTTCCGAAAAATTAAGTTTTCCTTTAACAACGTGAAGCTTTTCTATTTGCTCATCTTTAGGCAGATGATCGAAGTACAGCAAAGTGGAAACTAACTCTAAAAATCTAGAGCTTTTGTCTTTCATCTGCGTAATACAAGAAACTAATGCTGGACTTGCTTCCTCTAACTGAGCCATTTGAGCAAAGTGCTCTCCCTCGTCAGTCATTTGGTATTTATACTGTACGTATGACCCTTTATCTTGTCTTTCTTCATTCAAAAATCCCATATTGCATAGCTCTTCTACACGAGTTGTTAGCTCCACTGAATAGGGTCCATATACATGAAATTCATATTTTTCTTTGAATGAAAACTGTAGTTTTTTCGCTATATATACCATCTTTTGAAGTTTTTTTCTTCCGGTAATTCCGTCAGCTGCTCCGATAAATTGTACAATTTTTGCATGTTCTTCTAGCAATTTGACCCCACCTTTATGTTAACAAATCTAATATTTGCTTCTTCAAAGCTTTTTTCTTGCCGTCTTCTGTTAAAAAATCTTCTGGAAAATATAATTTATGGTCTGTTCGACGTTTTCCTGATATCGCTTCGACTATTTCTGATTCTCGGGAGAGCTCTCGAATTTCACCATTTGGCATGAGCAGATGAATCGGAATTCTTTCTCCTTCTTCTCCAGGACGATAAAAATCGTATGGTAAGTCTGATGACGAATCAAAAACTAAATAATACTCTGGGTCTATACCCGCTTTTTTAAATAATAACTCCAACTCTCTCATCTTCATATAATCCTTAGCCAAATCAAATTCAATGTATTGAAACAGCTTACGATTGACAAAACGATCACATAAATCAGCTAAAATCGAGTCTTTTTCCGTTATCCATAGTTGAAAGTAAGTTAGTAAAACACCCTCATCTAAAGCGAGGTATTCTTTTAAGGAAAAAGTGCCATCAAAAAAAGATTTAAAATGAGTAGGTTGTTGCTCGAAATCATAACCACTTTCACTTAAAGCCTTTGCACGATGTAAAATTTTCGTTAAAATTACTTCTGCACTGCGAGATACTGGATGAAAATACACTTGCCAATACATTTGATATCTACTCATTATGTAATCTTCTACCGCATGCATCCCACTTGATTTTATAACTACTTGGTCTTCTCGAGGCCTCATGACACGTAAAATACGTTCCATATCAAAGTGACCATAGCTAACGCCTGTATAATAAGCATCACGCTGTAAATAATCCATACGATCTGCATCGATTTGACTGGATATCAAGCTGACTACTTGTTTGTTTGAATAGGTTTTTGCGATGACATCTGCTACTTTTTGCGGGAAATCCTCGCTTACTCTCAGTAAAATTTCATTTACTTCCGTATCACCAAGTAATATTGCCCTCGTAAACTCTTCGTGATCAAGATCAAACACATTTTCAAACGCATGTGAAAAAGGGCCATGTCCCAAATCGTGAAGAAGAGCCGCACATAATACTACAAGTCTTTCAGATTCATCCCATTCCAGTCGATTTTTAAAACTATCATCCACTATACGGCGAACAATTTCATAAACTCCGAGAGAGTGATTAAAACGACTATGTTCTGCGCCATGAAAAACTAGATAGGTAGTTCCAAGCTGTCTAATTCGACGAAGTCTCTGAAATTCCTTCGCTCCAATTACGTCCCATATTACTTGATCACGGACGTGAATATACCGGTGAACTGGGTCTTTAAACACTTTTTCTTCTGCTAGCTTTTGTGATGCATAGCTCATTTAGCCACCTCCGTGATTTAAAGCATAAGCACCTATCTCTACCTAGGTGCTGAGCTGTATGTATTTCATCTATTATAAAGAAAAAAACCGCTCTTTGAAAGCGGTATAAGTTCTATTTATGCTTCAAGTTTGGCTCGTACTTTTTCCATTAATTCATCTTCGGTCAAGGCAGCAACTGGACGGTTATTAATAAAGGCGAACGTCTTTTTTCGGCCTGGTCCACAGTAGGATTGACATTCTTTAATTTCAATTTCTGCCTCTGGATCTATCGCTTTGAGCTTTGGAATTAACGTTTTTAAATTAACGGCCTGACACTCATCGCAAACTCGAAAATGGTTTGCCATATTGTCCACAACCCTTTCTATATATAGTAATAGTCTACAGGTCATTGTATCTTAAAGTTTATATTGCTATCAAGTGTATTTTACGTGAATAAAAGAGCACTAAGTTGTCCATTATGTTAATAGAACAACGAAACTATGAACATGGTAGGAGGACAAACATGGTAAAAATAAGACAAGACGCATGGATGGAAGAAAACGATGAAATGCTTGCAGAGATGGTGCTACGACATGTACGAGAAGGCAGCACACAATTAAATGCATTTGAAGAAGCTGGGGATGAATTGAATCGTACAGCTGCTGCATGTGGATTTCGGTGGAATGCAGTAGTACGTCATCAATATGAAAAAGAATTGAAGGAAGCAAAAAAAGAACGCAAAGAAAAACTTCGTCTATTAGGAAAAGACTATAGACGTAGAGGAAATGGTATTTATCTAGCAAAGCCAGTTGAAAGCGGTGAGCGTCCAGCTTCTATACCAGTTTCTGCATTATCAATTGATATAATCATTGCGTATCTTGTTCGATTACAGCATAGTGATTCAGACATTTCAAGATATCGCCATTTAGCAAACGTTTCCACTGAGAAAATTAGAAAACTAGAAAGTGAAATTGCGAAGCTGGAAAAAGAAAATGCTGCAATTAAACAAGATTACGAGCAATTCGTTCAAATTATGAACCGTGCTAGACGATTGGTTACATTGAATGATGAAGACGCACCAACTACTCCAGTATTTCAAATGGAGAAAAACGGCAACCTAATATCAAAAGAACCACCAACCATTTAAAAAGTTGGTGGTTTTTTTCTTACTGTTGAGAAACACTTTCACTTTTCCTTGCTTGCAAAGAATCGCGTTTTGACTTCGTTGTAAGCTCATGAACTTATGTTATCTTAGCTTCCGACTCGATTGACAAGCTTTTTCATTCAGGCTGAAAGTAAAACTACTTATCAAGCATCTTTTTGTTTCGATCTACTACCCGCTGCAAATAAAACATGTAGAGTTCCATTTCTTCTTGTGTGGCAGATTGAGAGACAACGTTAGTAGATAGATGTTGTAAGATTTGTTGGGTGCGAATGACGATATCTTCCACTGTAAAAGAGGCATCCAGTAATTCATTTAAAGATGCCATGACTTCTGGTTTGATTACTGGATAACTAAATTTAGTTTCTTCCCCTTGTACACCAATTTCATAAAATTGACGGATTAAATCTGCTCTCTCGCTTCCACTACCTTCCACACATAAATAAACTTGAACGGCGATTCCTTGACGTAGTCTTCTCTGAGAAATTCCAGCAAACTTCTTTCCACCAATACTTAAATCATATGAACCTGGACAATACGATCCCACAATTTCATAAGCTTCAATTTTCCCTTCTGCTTCTGGGAATAATAGACGAACAAATTCAAGCATTACTTCATATCCAGTAGGAATATCAATAGACTGATCGATTTCAGATAAGACAATTGAAATATTAAGAACTCCTTCATCCAAAACAACCGCAAGTCCACCAGAATTACGAACTATCGGAGAATACCCTCGTGTACGTAAGAAATTCTGTGCATCCTCTACAAACGGGAGACGATGATCTTGAATTCCAAGCACAACCGTATTGTCGTGTACCCATGTTCGAACCGTTGCGGGGGACTGCCCTTGCCCAACTAAATGGCATAGCAAATCATCCGAAGCAAAGGACTCTAAGGCAGAACGACTTTTTCCACTAAGCGATTGATCCCAAAATCGCCATGTTTCTAGCTGTAATAAATCTTCTATTTGAGACATTTAGTTAACTCCTTAATTCAACACTTGTGCTGCTGTAATGTAAGCCAGCTTATATACATCCTCTGCAGAACATCCGCGTGACAAATCGTTTACTGGTGCATTCAATCCTTGTAGAATAGGTCCAATTGCTTCAAATCCACCTAAACGTTCCGCAATTTTATATCCTATATTCCCAGCTTCCAGTGATGGAAAAACAAATACATTTGCATCCCCTTGCACAACCGCTTCAGGTGCTTTTTTTGCAGCGATTGCTGGGACGATACTAGCATCAAATTGCAATTCACCTTCTATCGCAACATTTGGGGCTAATTTCTTTGCCATTTCTGTTGCTTTCACTACTTTCTCGGTCTCTTCTGATTGTGCAGAGCCTTTGGTAGAAAAAGATAGCATTGCAACTTTTGGTTTTATTCCGAAAGCTGCAGCAGTTTTCGCACTTTCTACTGCAATTTCTGCCAAATCTTCACTCGTTGGGGCTATTGTAATTGCACAATCTGCAAATACATAACGAAGGTCGTCTTTCACCATAATAAAAGCCCCGCTTGTTTTAGAGATACCTGGCTTTGTCTTAATAATTTGAAGTGCAGGTCTCACCGTTTCAGCTGTTGTATGTGCTGCTCCACTTACTAATCCGTTCGCTCTCTTTGTATACACAAGCATAGTTCCAAAATAATTAACGTCTTTTAATAGCTCTCTGGCCTCATCTTGGGTAACTTTTCCTTTACGTCGTTCTACTAATGACTGCACCAGCTCATCTATTTCTTCATACGTTTCAGGGTCAATAACGGTGAGATTTTTAGGAAGACTTTGAGAAGTGCCAATTACAACCGGCTTTATTATTCCTTCTTCTTGAAGTTTTAATGCAGCTTCAATAATACGTTCATCCGTTCCTTCAGGCAGCACAATGGATATATTGGCATTTCTTAATTTATCTTTTAACTCTTGAAATAAATCTGCCATTTTTAGCCCTCCTACTATCTTTTTCGTTAGTTCAAGCATACACGACTTTGTCACACATTGTCATGCGTAAGTGCATGCTAAACGGGAAAGTTTGGCGGTTGTATGATACACTAAAAATGCGAAATTTTAATTAAAAGGAGTGTCTTACTCAATGAATGAAGCAGCAATTACACTAGATGGTTGGTACGTATTACATGATTTCCGACAAATGGACTGGGCATCATGGAAGCAAGTTGATCCAGAACTTCGTAAACAAGCTACGGATGAATTTGTCGCATTCCTAGACGAATTACAACAAGCAGATGACGCAAAAACAGGAGCACATGCATTTTACACAATTGTAGGCCAAAAAGCCGATTTCATGTTAATGACATTACGTCCAACAGTGGACGAGCTTCAAGAACTAGAAGCAAAGTTTAATAAATTAACAATTGCGGATTTTACAATCCCTGCTTACTCTTATGTTTCTGTAGTTGAATTGTCTAATTATCTTGCTGGCGAATCTAACGAGGATCCATATCAAAATCCACATGTACGTGCTCGTTTATACCCAGAGCTTCAACGTTCACAATACATTTGCTTCTATCCGATGGACAAGCGTCGCGATGGCAATGATAACTGGTATATGCTTTCTATGGATGATCGCCGTGCATTAATGGCTAGTCACGGGAAAATCGGCCGCGGTTATGCAGGAAAAGTAAAACAAATTATATCTGGTTCTGTCGGATTCGATGATTTCGAATGGGGCGTTACTTTATTCTCAGATGATGTACTTCAATTTAAAAAATTAGTATATGAAATGCGTTTTGACGAAGTAAGTGCTCGTTATGCAGAATTCGGTTCATTCTTCATCGGTACCATTCTTGCAGGAGAAAAACGCTTAGAGTTTTTCAATATTTAATCGTTACAAAAAGCTGCAGCTTATGCAGCTTTTTTTATTTAGCATCCATGCATTTCGGTATGATGATAGATCTCCTTGCATAGTGTAGTGTAGGAGGTGATGCGTTGGCAGTAATCCAATACAATGATAAACAACTGGATTTACTAGCAAGGCTAATGCGTGCTGAGGCAGAGGGTGAAGGCGATCTGGAATGCTTATGGTAGGGAATGCCGGAGTGAACCGGGTTCTTGTCGACTACCTAGATTTCAAAGATATCCGTAACCTGGAAGAAATGGTTTTTCAAAGTCCTGGTGGATTTGAAGCAACACAAAAATCCTATTTTTATCAACGAGCACGGGATTCTGATAGCTAAACGGGTTGTTCAAGGCGAACGCTTTTATCCTGCAGAACGCTCATTATGAATTTTTGAACCCCCAGGCGATTGTCCTCCCCAATGGTATAACCAATGGAACGCCGGACGTTATAAAGCACATTGCTTCTACTCTCCTACAACTACAGATTGTCCAAATATCTAAAAAGAAAGGATGTATGAATGGTTCAATATTATTGGTACCCTGGAGGCTATCCACAACCACAACCACAACAACAGCAACAAATGACCCCACCAAACATTCAACCAACCACGCCCGCAGCCGCTCGTCAGGAAGAATCCTACATTGAAAACATTTTAAGAATGAACAAAGGAAAGCTTGGTACCTTTTATTTCACTTTCGAAAATAATAAGGAATGGAACGCCAAAGTGATTAAAGGCTATATCGAAGCTGCTGGTCGAGATCATGTCATTCTTAGTGATCCTAGCGGAAAAAGATACTTAATGCTTATGATTTACTTAGATTATGTAACATTCGATGAGGAAATCAATTACAATTTATAAAATAAAAAGCTTATCCGTTTTCAAGGATAAGCTTTTTAATTTGAACTTTGACTAACGAATTGGTATCTCTTATACAATTATAGAATATCTCACTTTAAGGATAACTATGTGAAATGGTCTCGGTTATGTGGATATTGGTCTTGATTATGCTAGAATTGGTCTCGCTCCTGGACAAATTAGTCTCGTTTATCGGTGAACTTGTCTCGTTCCGCCATTTTCTAATAGTTTCTAGAAAATAATTACAAGCCAAGAAGTCTCGAGAATAAATTCTGAAATTTTACTGCATATGATGAATTTTTAGATTATGATTACTAACAGGGAGGGAATTACATGGAAACTTTCTTAGCAATTTTGCCATTGATTTTTTGGTTATTGATTTTTGTAGTGATAATTATTGCCATTGTTCGGGCTACAAAAAGATCGAATAGAAGAAGAATCCTTGAATTGGAAGAAGAAAATAAACGACTTAAAGAGAATAAAAATATATAAATAAAAATGGAATATTAAACGGGTCAGCTCATTTAAATGGGCTGTTTTTTGTTGTAAAAAAACACCGCTATAGGCGGTGTTAAAATGAATGTTAAGGTAGTATTCAACTTAGCGTTTAAAATAACCTGTCTTTTCAATACATAACGGGGATGGTTATTTTTGGCCTTCCAATTAATTAACTTGCATATTTTACTGCAGCAACGATTAACATGATCCATCCGACTAAAAACGCTACGCCACCGATTGGTGTGATGGCACCAAGAACACTAATACCTGATAAGCTCAATACGTATAGGCTTCCGGAGAATAAAATAATTCCTACTAAAATAAGATAACCTGCAGTATTTAAGGTTGACACATGACCGATTAATTTTTCACTCATCAATATGCCAATTGCCACTAGTGCAAGTGCATGAAACATTTGATACTGTACAGCAGTTTCCCAAGTAGCTAAATATTTTTCTGATAAAGTTGCTTTTAAAGCATGTGCACCAAATGCCCCTAGTGCAACCGAAAGAAATCCATTGATAGCCCCTGCAATGATAAATAATTTCATATTGACCTCCTACTTTCTATTAAAAATCAAATAATGATTCTCCATTTGCATCGCCTTTTTTTAATACACTCGATTGCGTAGATACTTTTGGAGATGTTGGAACCGTGCTTAAAACAGGAGGTAAAGTTGCCGAGGAATCTAACACGACATCACATAATGCACGAATCGCAACTAATGCCTCTCTTGTCGATTGTTCATTCGTTTCCATTTTTGCTTTATGCACTTGTTTTTCTATTTGCATTAATATTTGTTCACTAGAAATCATTTATTATGACCCTCCCCTTGCTTCGGTTCAAATTTCAAGCACTCCATCCCAGATGTACGTTTCACCAATACAGACGGAAGCTCTTTCGTTTTAAACCCATAAGCCCTACAGCCACGTGGATGACCTGCATCCCATGTAGTAAAAAAGTGTCGGCATTTAAAACAGTTTACGGCCAATACACTCCCCCACTTTCCATTCCATATACTAGCATAACTAGAGGCAAAAATCGATTGGCTTCTCTCCCCATGCTAACAGCTGTGCATTTATTTTAGAATACGGCTTGCTTCCAAAAAAACCTCTATGTGCACTGAGTGGGCTCGGGTGTGGGGCTTCTAGAATAACATGTTTACTTGTATCTATCAGTTTCTTTTTTAGTTGTGCCGGTTTACCCCACAAGACAAAAATGATTGGCTCTTCTCTATTAGATAGTTTAGTTATAATGGTATCTGTGAGTACTTCCCAACCCTGTCCTTTATGTGAATTAGCCTCTCCTGCACGAACCGTTAAAACCGTGTTGAGCAATAAAACTCCTTGTTTTGCCCAGCTTTCTAAATAACCACTTGTAGGAAGAGGACAACCGATATCTTCCAAAAGTTCTTTGAACATATTGCGTAAGCTTGGTGGAATCGCAACTCCTGGCTTTACAGAAAAACTCATACCATGGGCTTGTCCCGGACCGTGATATGGATCTTGACCAAGAATTACTACCTTCACTTCATTAAAAGGCGTGGCACGAAGAGCACTTCCGATATCTTCCCTTGCTGGATAAATAGTATGTTCTGTGTACTCCTTGTCTAGAAAGTCGTTTAGTTTTAAGAAGTATGACTTACTACGTTCTTCGTCTAATATTTCTTTCCAAGTTGTCATGACACATCACTCCTTAAACTCAACCTGGACATCAAAATCTACCAATCCGAACATTTCTTTTACAGATGTTGCAGCATTTTCTTCTGCTAGTTGCAATAGACCTTGTCCTGTTGCCTCTTCAATCATCATTTCCTTGGCAGTTTCAGCAAGCTCATATGCTTCTTCTATATCCGCTTTTTCACGGAATAATCCTTCATAAGAAAATACTTCTACTTGATCAAATAAAATTTCTGGTCCTCCTAAGAATTGAGCTTTAGGTAATGTTAGTTCTGCAGTTTTATTTTTCTCATCCACTTTTATATCAGCATTTGTTACTTGAGAGAAGTCCACTCCTGCTTTTACCGAACCAGGGACAACTACGAGTAATTGTCTTTTTGTTCCTGGCAAATCAATACCGATTTCTTTTCCAAATACCGCATTATCTTGTCGTTCAATAATTACTTTTGTAAATGCTTGAGCAGTCGATAATTCATTCAAGGCTTGTACCTGCTCCAGAAACGATCCTTTGCTTTCCGTGAATGTACTTCCTTTTATTGCCCAAAAAGCAGCAAATGGTAAGGCAGCTAATAATAGAAGAACAGCAATCACTAAAACCATAAAAGTTTTAAAACGCAGATTGGATAAAACACGCGGTACCTTCCAAAATCCGAATCCTTTTCTAGTTGGATTTTCTACAATAGTAGCTGCTGATTCTTTCTGTGCTTTTAACTCTTCTAATAGTTTTTCCATTTCACGAATTTTTTTATCGTCGTTTCGCATGTCATCCCTCTTTTCCTCTTAATCTATTACGTTTAACAGTACCGAAAAGTTTCTATATTAACAACTATCCAATACATGATAGGATAAAAAAAAGGAGACATGCAAATGGCCGATTTACATTTTCGTGAAAAACTAAAAAATATAGAAAAAGCTGCTAGTACGTCGAATGAAGTTCCAGAAAAAGCTAAAAATATTGGAATGGGTTGCTTTACTTTGGGAATGATTCTATTAATAGCATTTCTTATCTTTTTAGCATTTTCTTTATTTTTAAACGGAATACTCATAGGATCTAGTATTTGTTTTATCATTGCAATTATTTTAGTATTTGTTTTAATTAAATTATGGACTGCTCCAAAACTACCTTAAACAAAATAATGATCTAATCTGTTATAATTAAAAATATTATATATTGCAAAGAAAAAGGAGAAATTACACCATGTCTATCAAAAAAACATTAACGATTGCAGGCTCTGATACTTCAGGCGGCGCTGGAATACAAGCAGATTTAAAAACGTTCCAAGAGCATGGAACATACGGAATGAACGTATTAACTGTTATTGCTACGATGGATCCTGACAATGGATGGAGCCACGGAGTATACTCTATTCCCGTAGAGGAAATTAAGCGTCAAGCAAAAACAGCATTATCAACAGATGTTGATGCTATAAAAACAGGAATGTTAAGTACAGAAGAAATTATCGAGACAGCTGGCAATATTATTGAAGAATCTCGCGTAAGCAGTGTTGTTATAGATCCGGTGATGGTTTGTAAAGGTGAAGATGAAGTGTTGAACCCTGGTACTGTGGATGCAATGATCGAGTTTTTACTTCCACGTGCTTTAGTTGTGACACCTAATCTGTTCGAAGCTGGACAACTTTCTGGACTTGGCGCATTAAAAACTGTGGAAGACATGAAAGCTGCTGCAGAAAAAATACATGCACTTGGTGCAAAAAATGTTGTAGTTAAAGGCGGTAAACAATTAGCACATGAAAAAGCAGTAGACTTATTCTATGATGGACAAACTCATACACTATTAGAAACAGAAAAAACAGAAACAACTTACAATCATGGTGCTGGTTGCACATTCGCTGCTGCAATTACAGCAAACTTAGCAAATGGACTGACAGTGTCGGATGCAGTATTCGAAGCAAAAGAATTTGTTTCTGCAGCAATTACACATGGTTGGAAACTAAACCAATACGTTGGACCTGTTCTTCACGGAGCGAAAGGTAAATTCGGTGCACCAGAAGTTACCACTACTATCGTTTAATATTATTTCTAATTTCTCGCAAAGTCTCTTTGGCTTTGCGAGTTTTTTGTTTTGATCATTAATAGCTCAATCATTCGCATCAAAAACATTTTTTCATTATACTAATAAAAGACAGTATGCTAGGAGGCTATTTAAAAATGGAACTTGTCCATGTAGAGCAGTTACAAGAGCTTTTAAATAATTTTGCAAACGAAGATGTTTATATACATTTAGAAACAACGAATGGTGCTTATGCAACTCATTTTAATGAGAATGTTTTTAATGCAGGTGCTTTTATTCGCAATGTGGTTATACGTTATGAACTTGGAAAAGTAGCCGGTGAGGCACCACATCGAGTTGGCCTTAAACTTCCGCACGGTTGGGTTTATGCCCAAGGAATCACACATTATGAGTTAGATGAGCATGGTCGATTATTAATGGCAGGTCATGATCAAAGCGGAAAACTTGCAGTTGCACTTCAAATTAGCAGAACACCATTCACTTATTAAGGAGGAATTGAAATGACTTTACCAATGGAACGACACGTTTTGGTCGTATTCCCTCATCCAGATGACGAAGCTTTCGGTGTTTCTGGTACGATTGCTACATATATAAAACAGGGAATTCCCGTAACATATGCTTGCTTAACGTTAGGAGAAATGGGAAGAAACTTAGGCAACCCTCCGTTTGCAACACGCGAAACACTACCTCAAATTCGAAAACAAGAACTTCTTGCTTCTGCAAAGTCTATGGGTGTGACAGACCTTCGAATGATGGGTCTTCGCGACAAAACAGTAGAATTTGAAGATGATGAAAAAATGGTAGAAATGATGGAGAATTTAATAAAAGACACAAACCCTTCTCTAGTTATTACATTCTATCCAAACTATGCAGTACATCCTGATCATGACGCTACTGGTCGTGCGATGATACGAGCTGTCCGTCGTATGCCAGAAGAAAAACGTCCTACAGTATATGCACTTGCGTTTTCAAACAATTCAAGAGAAGTTCTTGGAGAGCCAGACGTAATTCATAATATTAAAGAATCAAAAGAAGAAAAAATGGGTTCCATGAGAGCACATATTTCTCAAACAGCTTGGATGCTCGAGGAAATGGAGAAACGGTTAGCAGATGGTGAACCAGAAGCAGAAAATTGGCTTCATTATGAACGTTTCTATACGTACAATTTTAGTAAAGATTTCGAATAATGGAACATAACGCAATCCTATAGACTTCCCATATTAAATGAATTAATATGTATGAATGATTACACCAAACGCATATTTATTCATTTACAGAAAGTTGGTCTAACACTTTGAAAAAGTTTTCACTGTCTACTTGGTTTCTATTCCTACTACCTTCTATAGTAGGTGTAATATTATTTATGATTCCTTTGCCAATTGAAGGAGCAACACAAATTCCCATTGCTTATTTTGCTAGTCTTCTTGCAGGAGTATTAGAACCAGTTATTCACTGGGTTTCGCTCGTAACAATGTCGATAGCAGCAATAGGTTCAGTGATGTTTTTATTCGTACCTAAAAAGAATACATTTATTAATAATCTCTTTAAAGTAACCCCATTTTGGACCGTGACTCGTGTCATTGGAGCTATTTTTGCTTATATGATTGTTTTTGAAGTGGGACCGGAAGTCGTTCGTAATGAAAATACAGGTGGAATGTTATTAAGCCCTGATGGTTTGGTGTCCTTCCTATTTACTATTTTCTTGTTTGCGGGATTATTACTACCACTCTTATTGAATTTCGGATTACTAGAGTTTTTTGGTACGATGATGGTGAAAATCATGCGTCCATTGTTCAAACTTCCTGGTCGTTCTGCAGTTGATGCCTTAACTTCATGGGTAGGCGATGGAACAATTGGGGTTTTACTAACAAGCAGACAGTATGAGGAAGGTTACTACACGAAAAAAGAAGCGGCAATTATCGGTTCTACTTTTTCAGTAGTATCCATTACCTTTTGTATAGTCGTTCTCGAAGAAGTAGGACTATCCAATTACTTTATCCCTTATTACTTGACTGTTTTATTGTGTGGGGTTGTTCTAGCTTTTATTATGCCAAGAATCTATCCACTTGCCGGCAAGGAAGAAAACCATATTGACGGTCGTCCGTTAGACTTAGAGGCGGAAAAACACCCAGAAAATTATAATGCAATTACGCATGGCTTAGAAAATGCATTGAACACTGCGAATCGTAATAGATCTATTTATAAATTCTTTTCAGATGGCTATAAAAATGTAATTGATATGTATATTGGCGTGGCACCGGTTGTTTTAGCATTCGGTACGATTGCATTAATGCTTGCGGAATATACTTCTGTCTTTACTATACTTGGTAAACCATTTGAGCCTTTATTAATGCTATTCGGAATTCCTGAAGCTGCAGCAGCAGCACAAACGATGGTCGTTGGATTTGCTGACATGTTCTTGCCTTCTATTTTAGGTGCATCTATTGACTCTGAGATGACTCGTTTCTTTATCGCAACCATGTCTGTTACGCAGTTAATATACATGTCTGAAGTAGGTGGCTTGTTACTCGGCTCGAAAATTCCTGTTAACTTTAAAGATTTAATCGTTATTTTCTTGCTGCGTACACTTATTTCATTCCCTATCATTGCATTAGTTGCACATTTATTATTCTAAAAATCGTACACTTTCAATACTGATTTCAATTGTTTTTACTTTGAAGGGTTGGTCGTGACTATTTATCACGACCAACCCTTCTTTTATCTGTAATCTTGTGGCGTACGTCAAAAAAAGCAGCGAGTCCTTTTACAAGGAACCTGCTGCTTTTTTTATTGTCAATTTTTCAAGCATATCTTTCGTCATCGCATCTAAATCATATTTATAAGTGAATCCCCACTCTGCTTCTGCTGCTGATGCATCAATCGAATCTGGCCAGCTATCTGCAATCGCTTGACGTACTGGATCTACCTCGTAGTTGATTGTAAATGTCGGAATAACCTTTTTAATGGATGCAGCAATTTGCTCGGGCTCGAAACTCATTGCCGTAACATTAAAAGCGTTACGATGAATTAACTTAGACCCATCTGCCTCCATTAAATCCACGATAGATTGAAGCGCATCAGGCATATACATCATATCCATGAATGTCCCTGCAGCAATATATGATGTGTATTTCCCTTCCTCTAATGCCTTATAATAAATATCTACCGCATAATCGGTTGTACCCCCACCAGGTAAAGTTTCGTTTGAAATCAAACCTGGAAAACGGACGCTTCGAGTATCTAAACCAAATTTATGAAAGTAATAGTCACAAAGAAGTTCTCCTGATACCTTATTCACTCCATACATAGTAGTTGGACGTTGCAGAGTATCCTGAGGTGTATTCTTTTTAGGTGTTGAAGGTCCAAATGCACCGATAGAACTTGGTGTAAAAAACTGCATATTTAAATCACGTGAAGCTTCCAGTGCATTCACCAATCCACCCATGTTTAAGTTCCATGCAAGCAACGGCTTAGCTTCTGCAGTAGCCGATAAAAGTGCTGCCATATGAATCATCGTATCTGCTTGAAAATCTTTTGCCAACTCATGCATTTTTTCTCCATCTGTTACATCGAGAATTTTAAACGGTCCACTTTCGGACACTGCTGATGAAAGGTTCCTTACATCGGTCGCCAATACATTATCAGCACCATACTCATTTCGAAGTTTTGTGACTAGTTCCGAACCAATCTGTCCTAAAGCACCAGTAACCATTATCTTTTTCATATAACTTTTCTTCCTTTCAAAAACAATTGTATTTATGGGAAGTACAAACTTCTTCTTAAGAACGTTGATATAACAATATTTCAATAAATTTTATTATACGCTGTTCGTTGGTGATATACAACAAGTGAATTTATTTAGATTTGTATGTAGCTTATGCAAAAGGTTTAAATTAGAGCTTAATAGAAAAAAGCAGCCATATAAATGGCTGCTTTCCCTTTAATTTTTTTATGAAATTACCCCAAGCTCTTTCCCTACTTTTTCATATATACCTAATGCTTCGTCGAGCATTTCTTTTGTGTGTGCTGCAGTTGGCATGTTCCGAACTCGGCCTGTGCCTTTTGGTACGGTTGGGAAGACGATAGATTTTGCGTATACACCTTCTTCAAATAATCGTTTGGAGAATTGTTGCGTCAGTTTTTCATCTCCAATGATACATGGTGTGATCGGTGTCTCAGAAGCACCAATATTGAAACCAAGTTTAGATAATCCGGCTTTCAAGTAGTCTCCATTTTCCCAAAGCTTATCGTGTAACTCTGTAGAGTCTATAATCATTTGAACAGCAGCTGTAATTGCTGCTACGTCACCAGGTGGTAGGGCAGTGGAAAATAAAAACGGACGGGAACGAACTTTTAACCAGTCGATTAAATCCTTTTTACCTGCAACATATCCACCTACTACTCCGATTGCTTTAGATAGCGTTCCGATTTGGAAATCGATTTCTTTCTCTAAACCAAAATGCTTTACAGTTCCTTTCCCTTTTCCTGTAACACCTGACCCGTGTGCGTCGTCAACATACGTAATGAGGTCGAATTCTTTTGCAATTTCTACGATTTCAGGAAGTTTTGCAATATCCCCGTCCATAGAAAATACGCCATCTGTGATGACCATTACTTTATTGTATAAGCCAGATTCAGTTGCCTCTTTTGCTTTTGCACGTAAATCATCCATATCCGAGTGGTTGAAAGCGATTATTTTCGCTTTCGAAAGTCGGCAACCGTCAATAATTGATGCATGGTTTAATTGATCTGAAAGGATCGCATCATTTTTGTCCATAACAGCTGAAATTGCGGCCATATTACAGTTAAACCCTGATTGATAGGAAATTGCTGCTTCCGTTCCTTTAAACTCTGCCAGCTTTTTCTCTAGCTTAATATGAAGATCCAAAGTTCCATTAATTGTACGAACTGCTCCTGCTCCTACCCCGTACTTGTCCACCGCGTCTTTTGCAATGCGTTTTAGTTCTGGATTCGTTGCTAGACCCAAGTAATTATTAGAAGATAGGTTTATCAGTTCAGAACCATTTACAGTTATCTTCGCTCCGTTTGGGCCTTCTACTGGGTCGATTTCGTTATATAGCCCTTGGTTTTTCAATGCATCTAAGTTTTCTTTTAAAAAATTGTTTAATACGTTTGACAAGGTCATCTTCCTTTCAAGCGAAATAGTCTTTTCTATCTTACCATGATTAAAGCAAAAATAAAAAAACCGCTGACTAACATCAACGGTTTTGTGTTTGATAGGGAATTGGTTAGTTAAAATATTCTTCCATATTCCTCAAATATCTTAAGTTGATTGAAGAATGCTAATAAGTACCAACAGTCTCTATCATTTTATTTTGCAATTCTGTCCATTTATCTTCATCAATGGCACTATCGTATAGTTTCTTAATAACCTTTAAATCTCCTGCATACGTCGATATATAGTCTTGTGCAAGTTGCATCTCTTCTGAATATCTATGTTTCACTTCTGCAATCTTTTCTTCATTCACTAAGGATTGGTCTATATGAGGAAAGAAGTCAACTATTTCATCCCCTTCTCTTTCAGGCTCGTAAACGTGTGGACTGGTTGCGTCTACCAAACACATTTGTAACTCTGGAACGACAATTCCGTCTACGCTATTTGAATCCAACCCGCACCAAATAAGACGAGTATCTAATCCATGTTTCGTAGCTTCTTCTCCAAAGCTTTTGATGAAAGAAGACTTTCCACTACCAGGTAATCCCTTTATAAACAAACGGGACTTTAAGTTTTTAGAAATGGATTGTAACGTATCCTTAGCACCTACTGGAGTAAGTGATCCCATTAAACGATGCGTTACTGTTGGTTTCTTTTGAAGTGCTACATTACCAATCGCTGTCTTTTTTAATTGTGTCAGCAAATTGTTTATGCCATCCCATTGAATAGCAGGATGGGTGAGTTGCTCCCACTCATCATGAATTACCTTTGCACGACTTAATGCTTGGAGCCCTTTTGTTAACCATACCTCATTCGCAATTTGCTTATCACGAACAAGTGGACCGATATCATGAAGTTTTCTTTCATCGTAAGCATTATAATAAGGCACCCACTCATGTCCTGCGCCATAATAAGATGGATCTAAAGTATCTGTTTGTATATAAAGGGTTTTAGTATCCGTAATATACACTCCATCCAATACATCCTCTTGAAGGGGATCATAAAACCACTCCATATTATTCCCTCTTCGTAATGCTACATAGCCAATTTCCTTCAATATTTCTGTCAGTCGATAAGAGGTCGGTCCCTTTAAAAAGTAAACTTTTTTAGCTTCGTGTATGATTTCTTTATAAAAACTCTTAACTCCTTGGCCCGTATACGATTTCCCTATATAGTGTGTAATAGTACCGTTCATATCATCATCCTCTCTATCTTTCATTCAATGGATAATGTATGCTCACAAAAGTAGAATTATGAAAAAAAGCACTAAAAATCATTCCTGATTTTCAGCGCTTACTTTTGCGAATGGTAATGTATAGCCACATATTTGAAATAATAACTTTTGAGAGAGGGGTAAAGCATAGTGAACCAACTGCCCGAGCAATAATGCAATAATAACAGTTCCTACTCCTACTGGCCCTCCAAGAATCCACCCGACAAAACCTACAATCACTTCTAAACCTGTACGTACTTTTTTTATACTCCATCCCGTTTTGGCTATGATTAACAGCATGAGAGAATCTCGTGGTCCAGCCCCCACATTAGGAGATACATAGACACCAACACCAATGGCCATAACAATCACGCCAAGTATAAAAATTATTAGCTGACCTATAAAGCTCGTGATATCTGGCAACAACCAATTAAACATATCAATGAAGGAACCAATGAAAAGTATATTTAGCCAGGTTCCTAATTGGGGAAATCTCTTCGTACCAATCATAGTTACGATCACGATAAATATCCCTGTAAGTATAGCCCACGTTCCAATCGATAACCCTAAGTGTCTAAATAGTCCAACATGCAAAACATCCCATGGACTTATCCCAAATTGTTGTCCTTTAATTGTCATCGAAATTCCTAATGACATGAGGGTGACGCCTGCTATAAAAAATGCCCAGCGCCAAATTAATTCCTTTTTCATCAATAATCAACTCATTTCATCTTTAAAAAACTATAATTTTAATTATATCTTTCTAGAGATGAAAAGCTATTCATTTTCATTTTTACTGATTGCCGCTACCTTTCCTTTTGTCATTTTAAGCAAATCGGCTAACATAAGTTTTACTTGTAGTCCTATTTTCCCACCACTTACAATGATAAACTCCATGTTATTAGCACTTATGTCAACAAGAGTAGGAAATAGTTTTTTCATTCCGAAGGGGGAGCATCCACCTCTTATATATCCTGTAGTCTGTAGCAAATCCTTTAGTGGTAGCAATTCTACTTTTTTCTCCCCTACTACTTTTGCTACTTCCTTTAAATTTAGTTCTTTATCTACTGGTATAATACAAACAAAATATTTTTGTGGTCCTGCGGTGACAATTAATGTTTTGAACACAACAAAAACGGGGTAGCCAATTTTTTTAGCTACAGTTACCCCGTCTACTTGATCTCCTGTTAACTCATATTCAATTAAATCAAACGATATTTTTTGCTGTTCCAACATTCGAACAGCATTTGTTTTGTGTTTCTTCACCATAATTTGTTACTCCTAAGCTATTCGAAAGAAACTAGGCTGCATATCTGTAAAACCATTGCGTTTCATTTGTACTTGATATGAATATTTGGCAATTGCCTGTTCTATTAATCGTTTTTTCTGTAAGTTCTCCAAATCCTCTTCTAACACTTTTGGAGATTGAAAATCCGCTTGAACAGAGCGATTGAAAACAGCTGCTTCATCTTCTATTTGTCTTTTTACTTCCAACTCTATTTGACGGTTTGCTTCTTGATTTAATGTAATCTGTGATTGTACTTGCTGAATTTTTGCAGTAGCGCTAGCAGCAATTCTTACATCCTGTGGACTTGGATTGGCTGGCTCTAGTGCTGAGCTCCGTACTTTTTCTAAAAGCTCAATTGTTCTTTCAGGTGTTGGTCCACCAATCGTTTGCACAGAAAGGCTTGGTCCTTTAATGTCCAGAATATTTTGCTGTTTACTAGTAGCACTCTCTATTTGTTGAAATTCACGGACTGCAGCACTTACTTCTGGTGAATCAAGTTCTCTCTCTTTATTTCCTAGTAATAAATCCTCTAATTCTGACAATGTAGGTACTTTCGGTTTAAAATACTCAGCTTGTCTTCGATATGCATCTCCTGCATCTTTACGTTGTATAGCTCTTTTCCTTTCTTCCAAGCTAGCAATCTGATGAGACATACCATTACTAGTAGATTTAACTATATTCATATAGGGTCACCCCTTTCTTAAAATTCTTCTATTTATCATTCTACCACTTTATCTGAATAATCAATCTTACTATAGTCATAAAGTTGTTCAAGCATATTTCTAGGACGAAAGAATCAAAAAAAGATGTTAAGAAAGCCTCTTTTCGACTTTTTTAACATCTTTTCAAGAAATATTGACTTAAAGACTTCTCATGCGACACGCTTCTGCACATTTTAGGCAAGCTTCCGCACATTTTTTACAATGTTCATGGTCGTGTTTCGCACATTCACGAGCACAGCTTTCACATATATCCGCGCAAAGTCGACAAATTTCTTTTACAAAAGGGCTATTTGTAGTCATTGCTTGTATCGCAAATGCACAGGCATCAGCACACGCGCGGTCTAATTGTATACATCCCGCCATCATTTTTATGTCATCTTCTCTTAAACAAGCATCAAAACATGTATTGCAAGCCTTGAGACATTCTATACAAGCTTCTAGACATTCATCATATTTAGAATTCATGTACTCACCTCCTTATAGTATAATTTCCTATAAGAAATGAGTTCAAACCGAATATGAAGAGTTATTTTGATGTTAGCTCACTTTCTGTTACCCATTTATGATTTTTTACTTCTTCTCCACCAGTCGTTGGAGTGTAATCTACCATATATACAGTAGTTTTTTCAGATGACTCTATTGTTCCTTTTGCTCCATCCATCCCTTCCATATGACTGGCCTCTATTGTGACTTCGGTTCCTGGTTCTAATGTTTTGCGACCAGCATTTTTAATTTCTTCTTGAATGATCCATTTATGGTTCTCTACTTTTTCACCTCCAGTAGTTGGAGTATAAGAAATTACATAAGCAGTCGTATTATAAGCTCCTACAATCGTCGCTTCTGCATCTTTCATGCCATTCATGTGATCCGTTTTCAAAATTGCTTTACTTTCAACCGGGTAGGTCGGATTATCTGCCTCTTTTAAACCAGCAGGAATCACACCTGAGCTAGAATGATTCATTTCTGAATGGTTCATATCATGGCCCTCAGTTGTACTTGGCTCCTCTTTGTTATTTCCACATGCCACCAACGTAAATATAGTAAGTAGCGAAACTAATCCTAACAAAAACTTTATCTTCATCGTATTCCTCCTTATAGCTATTTTTTCCCTTTATTAATTTTAATAAAACAAGAAGACTATTCCTTTTATGGATACGAGTTCTTCACAATAGTAATTGCTCGTTAAATTTATTTCTCTAGCTTGACTCGTTGTAAGCGTAGAGCATTGAGAACAACCGATACAGAACTGAAAGCCATGGCTGCACCGGCTACCCAAGGTGCCAATAACCCTACTGCCGCAATTGGAATACCTAAAGTATTATAAGCGAATGCCCAAAATAAATTTTGTTTAATATTCTTCATTGTTTTATGACTCATAATGATCGCATCCGCTATACTGTTTAAGTCTCCACGTATCAATGTAATATCTGCCGCTTCCATCGCCACATCTGTCCCTGTTCCAATAGCCATACCGATATCCGCAACTGCTAACGCTGGCGCATCATTAATACCGTCACCAACCATAGCAACTTTCTTGCCACTCTCCTGCAGTTTTTTTACTTCATCCGCTTTTCCCTCAGGAAGTACTTCTGCAATAACATGGTCAATTCCAACCTCTCTACCAATTGCAGTAGCTGTTCTTTCGTTATCACCTGTCATCATAATAACGTCAATATTCATTTCTTTTAACCGTTTAATGGCTATTTTAGAAGAGTCTTTAATCGTATCAGCGACTGCAATAAGTCCTGCATATGTCCCTTCTATACTTGCTAACATCGCTGTTTTTCCGTTAGCTTCTAATTCCTCCATAACAATTTGAATACCGGAAATGTCCACATTATATTGATTCATTAGCTTTCTGGTTCCTACAATAATCTCTTTTCCATTTATAGTTGTTTTAACACCATAACCAGGGATAGCCTCAAAGTGTTGAACGCTTTCAAGCTGTATATTACGCGCTTGAATCCCTTGAACAATCGCTTCAGCAAGAGGATGTTCCGACTGTTTCTCCGCTGCACCAATTAATGCTAAAAATTCTTCCTCATTTACTCCATCTGCTACGATTACATCGGTTAACTCAGGCTTACCATTTGTTACAGTTCCCGTTTTATCAACAATGACCGTATCAATATGATGAGTAGTTTCTAAATGTTCTCCACCTTTAAACAGGATTCCAAACTCTGCAGCACGACCAGAACCAGCCATAATCGAAGTTGGTGTCGCAAGTCCTAAAGCACAAGGACATGCAATGACTAAAACTGCAATTAGCGCTTCTAATGCAGGTGTAAATTCACCTGGAACGACCCATACAATCCACACTAAAAAGGTAATAATGGCAATACCGATTACGATAGGCACAAACACACCTGAAATTTTATCAGCAAGTCTCTGAATAGGAGCTTTAGAGCCCTGCGCATCCTCTACCACTTTAATAATTTGAGCAAGAGCAGTGTCTCTACCTATTTTGGTTGCTTTCATTTTAAGAAAACCATTTTTATTTATAGTAGAACCAAACAATGTATCCCCAATTGTTTTATCTACGGGAATGCTTTCTCCTGTAAGCATTGACTCGTCAACAGCTGTGCTTCCTTCTATTACCTCACCATCGACTGGAATCTTTTCACCAGGCTTTACTAAAATAATTTCCCCTGTGACCACTTCTTTTAGTGGTATCTCTACTTCCGTTTCATTTCTAATGACTAACGCTGTTTTTGCCTGTAATCCCATCAGCTTTTTAATAGCCTCAGAAGATCGTCCTTTAGCTCTAGCTTCAAACAATTTTCCTAACAAAATCAAGGTAATTAATACAGCACTTGTTTCAAAGTAAAGCTGAGCACTATGATGCTCACCTACCATAATAATCGCTTGATACACACTATAAAAATAAGCAGCGGATGTTCCCATTACGACAAGTACATCCATATTCGCACTTTTATTTCGCAATGCTTTATACGCGCTGACATAAAATTGTTTACCAATGATGAATTGCACAGGTGTCGCAAGCGCCATTTGTACCCACGGATTCATTAGAATGTCGGGCATATAAATGAACGACGTAAATGAAAAATGTCCAACCATCGTCCACAACAAAGGTAAAGATAAAATAGCAGAAAGGATAAATTTTCTTTTTTGTTTCTGTATTGCCTGCTCTCTATAATCTATTGCTTCCTTTTCATTTTCTTTATTGTGTGCCTCATAGCCAAGCTTTTCGACACGAGAAATGATATCCATAACGGAAACTTGAGATGGATTATATTCAACCGTTGCATTTTCGAGAGCTAAATTGACATTAGCACTAGATACACCTTCCAGCTTACTAAGTCCCTTTTCAATTCTCGTTGCACAGGCAGCACACGTCATTCCTGTAATAGCAAACTCCTTTTTCTCTTTGGCAACACCATACCCAAGATCTTGAATTTTCTTTTCGAAATCTTTGTCATTGAGTTTTTCAGGATTAAATTTAATCAATGACTTTTCAAGTGCCAAGTTTACATTTGCCTCTTCCACTCCATCCATTTTCTTTAAGCCTTTTTCAATTCTTGTTGCACAGGCAGCACATGTCATCCCTGTAATTTGAAGACTTGTTTCTTTTAACTCACTTCTCATCCTTTTTCACCTCTTCTTTATATACGGTTAGGGGGTATATTTTAATGTAAGAAAGAGAGTGCTCCAAGAAGCACCCATAATTTATTGAACATCGTATCCTTGTTCGTCGATTGTTTCTTTAATTTTTTCTACCGTTACTTTTTCATCGTTAAATGATACATCTACTTTTCCTGATTCTAAATGAACCTTTACTTGTTCAACGCCATCTAACTTCCCAACACTACCTTCTACTGAGTTAACGCAATGACCACATGACATTCCTTGTACTTGTAATGTAACTTGATTTACCATTTAAATTTCCTCCTTTATTTTTTCATTAGTTTTTGTATTGTTACTAACAATTCATCTAGAACTTCGTCGTCACCCTCAGCTAGCCTATCAACCACACAGCCCTTTAAATGCCCCTGTAAAAGTACCTTCGCAACACTGTTTAGAGCCGACTGAGTTGCAGAAAGTTGAGTAATGATATCGTCGCAATAGACATCCTTTTCGACCATACCTTTAATTCCTCTTATCTGCCCTTCAATACGATTTAAACGATTCGTTAAGTCTTTTTTTACATGTTCAGGGTGATGACTTTTTCTACAAGAAATGTCAGATGCATTTGTACTTTCTTCTAATACATTGTCCAACTAAGCAACCTCCTATCCTTGCACTTATTATATGATACCTGTGAGGGGTATGCAACTAAAAAGATTTATTTTTTGAAAAGTCTTCATAAAATGTGTATCAGCGACTCAGAGAATTGAACACGGATGTGCGCTTGCCGCACGCTACGCATAAGCCTCCGCAGGATGAGTCGCTCCTTCGTCGCTCCCACATCCTTTACGGGGTCTCATTCTTCGCGCTCTTGCGGCCTGTAAGGCGCACATCCTGAAGACATCCAGATGATTTTGAAATAATTTAGAAGCAAACCTACACCCTATTTTCAGGATTATTGATTAACGATACATTTAAATAGAGTCATACTTAATTCGTTATTAAGAGAATTCACTGGCATTCGCGCCTTGCGAGCCGCATGACGTGCCGTATGAGACAGCGAAATGCGCTTGCGCATACAGCGGCTCATGTGGACGTGCGGCCAGCGCGAATGCCTATTGTCGGTAATGTATTTTTTCAAGATATTATTGGTACACAGAAATCGGAAACACGGATGTGCGCTTGGCTATCGATTAATACTGTATTCTTTCCCATCTTTACGTGTCTACAAATTAAACAGTGCTTTTTGTCTTAATAGATGTGTTAACTACAAAAATGGCGTTCATTTAGTTAAAGTTTTAACTAAAATGAACGCCATTATTTATAACTATCATCATTTAATTATATGCTGGGCATGATTTGCTCCATATAACGTTTAATGGTTTCTTCATTCATTTCGCCTGTAATTATTTTTTCTATTTTCCCCTCTGGATTTACTAGAAAGGTTGTAGGCAAAGGATTGATATTATACGTTTCCATTACACTTTTATTATCATCAATTAATACAGGGAAAGTTAAGCCTTTACGATCTACGAACTTTTGAACCTGGAAATCTGATTCACCAATGTTTACTGCTAATATTTGAAGGCCTTGGTCTTTGTATTCTTGATATTGTTTGTCCATGAGAGGGAATTCTCTTTCACATGGTTTACACCAAGTTCCCCAAAAATTTAGAAAGACACCTTGTCCTTTATATTCCGATAATTGATGCTCTTCTCCATTCATATCAACAAGCGCAAAGTCAGGGGCATAATCCCCTACTTGCAATATAGCATTTTTTTCTTTAGTTAAATTTGAATAAATGGTTAAGCCGATAGCTCCAATCATTAATCCTAATATAACTAGACGCATGTAAAACCTTTTTTTCTTTTTATCCATAGTTATCCCTATCCTTTCTAGTTTTCTGAGATACCCCTAGAGTTTTCTGAGATGCTCCGGGATTTTCTGAGATACACCCAAGATTTTCTGAGATTCCCTCGAGATTTTCTGAGATACCCCCGGATTTTCTGAGATACTTCCGGGATTTTCTGAGATTCACCAAGATTTTATTTCCAAATAAGTATAGTTATTTACGTTTCCAAAGCATTAGCATCATAATTGTAATAAACGTAAAAGCTATGAGTGCCAAAAAAGGAATCGTCACAAACCCGAACCAGTTAATGTATTGACCTGAGCATGGAACTCCGCTCGTACACGCACTAAATTCATGCATGGAAGGTATCTTTTGAAGTGCATAATGATAACTAGAAACCAACATCCCTATAACAGACAAAGGTAAAATATACGTATATATTGTTCTGTCATTTCTATAAAAAGCAATACCTAAAAAGATAACAAGAGGATACATCAAAATTCTTTGATACCAACAAAGTGTACATGGTATAAAGCCCATTCGTTCGCTGAAGAACAAACTTCCAACCATCGCTATAATGGAAACAACCCATGCAAACAGTAGAGATCTATTTACCATCAGAAGCCGCCTCATCCACCATCTTGGCTAAATCGTCCATTGTTCCTCCAGTAAATTCTTTTCCGCCGACAAAGATTGTTGGAGTTGCTGTGACACCTAGGCTGTTTGCGATACTCATATCTTTATCCCATCCTTCTTTGCCTTTGCCTTCTTTAAATGCAAGCATTACTTTTTCTGTTTCCTCAGGATTTGCAACTTCTGCTAATACTGCCTTTAAGAAGTCTTCTGTCATTAAATTCGTTTGCCCAGTTTCTGTTGTTTGATTTGCAAATAATAGGTGATGGAATTCCCAAAACTTTTCATTTCCAAGCTCTTTGTAAACCGTTTCCGCAAATTGTGCAGATGTCGTTGAATCAGCTGCAATAAATGAATAATTCATAAAGTAAAATTTCGCTTTTCCTGTTTCAACTAATTCTTGATTTATTATAGGAAAGAGACTGTTATTGAATTCCCCGCAATGTGGACATTTGTAATCACCGAATTCAACTATTTCAACTAGGGCAG
This sequence comes from Bacillus sp. FJAT-22090, assembly GCF_001278755.1. Classification (GTDB taxonomy): domain Bacteria; phylum Bacillota; class Bacilli; order Bacillales_A; family Planococcaceae; genus Psychrobacillus. Next base: position 2,563,957 of record NZ_CP012601.1, read on the forward strand.
ATTCTTCCCCTAAAAACGGCTGTCCTTCGTAATTAATATCGACTGCCTTTTCTTTAGCATCCGTTAACACAACAATCGCTATAAGACATACCGCAACTATACCGATCACCCAAAATATTTTCTTAGACATATAAAAAACACTCCTGATTCAAACTACATTGCGTAGTGTAATATGGTAAAAAATTTACGCTAAAGCGTAAATAAAAAATATACAGATTAAGATAAAAATAGCTAACGACAGGAACGCTTCCCTCACAGGTACCTTCCACTCAACATCCTTTAAGGGATTTAAAATATATTGAATTCGATAATTTACAGATGTATCCGCAAAGGATGCATAGGTAAAAGGCATTTTTTCTTGCTTTCCGACTTTCAATATTTTTAACAATGCACTCCCTAAGTACACAGATGTCTCTTGTTTCTCGATTGCGAATTCATCAGCCAATACTTCCTGAATGATTCTATATTTTTGATTAAACCACTTAAGAATTGGAATATAGCGCATTGTCGAAGAACATAGTGAGAGTAAAAAAATCTTAAATGGATCACGATTTTCTTGATGAAAATTTTCGTGAGCTATTACAGCTTTTAGTTCTTCCTCGTTTAATAGATTAATCAAACCTGTTGAAACGACAATTTTAGGTCGTATAAACCCCATAGTTATTGCGATTGGACTTGGGTAAGAGATGACTAAAATATCCTCTTCTCCACTACCATACATCTTATTCATTTTGGTTGTCAGCTTTTTCTCTCTGTATTGCTGAAACCTTCTTTTCATTCTGGATGCATGTATTATTTGTGACCCCATTTTCCAAAGGACAAGGAGAACGGTATAAACAACAAGTGCATCAAGGACATATTCAAGTGAGGATAATCCAATTGCTTTTAAGGTACTATGACAAACTGCAACTATATTAAACTTAACGTTCCATCCTGCTAACATCGAGATAATATATAGAGCCATTTGAAGAAAGATTATTCCGGAAATGACAAGAGATACGATGAACATAATTGATGATTGACGTTTTGACATAAATTACTTATCCTTTTTTAATTCTTTAATTTTTTTCTCGAGTTTAGCGACTAAATCGTCATCAACGTCTTCTAGTGCATCTAGCATATGACTAACGACAACAGTTCCAAATTCATCCATTAATTCGTTCGTCATTTCCTTTGACTGCGTATGTAAAAACTTATCTCTCGATAGAACTGGTTTATATAATGAAGATCTTCCTTCAGTCCTCTTTTGAAGAATCCCCTTTTCGACCAGTCGATTCATAACAGTCATAACCGTGTTAAAATTGGTCCCCTTTTCACGGTCCAGAACTTGTTGAACATCTTTTATTGTCATTTCAACATCGTTCCATAAGATATCCATTATTTTTGCCTCAAGCGGTCCGAAAAAGCGGTTCAACCCACTTTCATTTTTGTTAAACTTTCGAATCAACACGATTTTATCACCTCACATTACTCATTGTAGTGTGATGGACTATTCCAGTCAACAATCGTTAATCGAAAATGATACAATTAACAATTTTGTAACATTAAATAACTGTATTCACTAGTAAGTCCTGTTACACTACAATTTGTAGTTTAATTAAAAAAGGAGATTTACGTAATGCAAAACAAACGATTTATTAGCTTAACCATCGGCTTATTGGTGCTCCTATCACTATTCTTTCTGTTTAAAGAAAATGAAGAAACCTATGAAATATATAATACTAATTCACCTTCTAGAGTGAAAGAAGTGAACTTGATCGTATCTGATGTTGATAAATTATCTACTTTTTATCAACAAGTAATCGGCTTTGATATTTTAAAAGTAGAACATAATAAAGTTACCTTAACTGCTGATGGTAAAACACCTTTGCTAGTACTAGAAGAAGTTGAAAACTCAGTAGAAAAACCTTTAGGAACAACCGGACTCTATCATTTTGCTATTCTATTGCCAGATCATTCAAGTTTAGGAACTATGCTCCTTCATTTATCGGAAACCGAATATCCTATGCAAGGTGCATCAAATCATCAGTATAGTGATGCTCTTTATCTAGCAGATCCGGATGGAAACGGTATTGAAATTTACGCAGATCTTCCTCCAGCTAATTGGGAGCGAGACAAAGACGGTGGTTATGCAGGTGGTTCTTATCCGATCGATTTGGAGAATTTGCTCAAACAAGCAACTCCTTCTTGGAACGACCTTCCAGAGAATACACGTATTGGCCATATGCATTTGCAAGCTTCTGAACTTGAAATAACGGAACAATTTTATGTAGACGGCCTTGGTTTTGATATTAAGTCAAAAGGAAATGGAAGTCTGTTTTTATCAAAAGACCATTACCATCATCATATTGCATTAAACATATGGTCCGGCACTGGTCTCCCTGCACCTCCAGCCAATTCTAGAGGATTAAAGAGGTTTACGATTATTTTTACACAAGAGGAATTAAATAAAGCTAAAACACAACTGAGACGGTTGGATTTTCCCTTTGAAGAAAACGATAGTTACATACTTGTAAAAGATCCATCAGGAAATACCCTTGAAATTATAGCTAAATAAATCATAAGAACGTTATCCCTTTCTACAAAATAACTCGTTCTATGCTATATTTAAATTCAATGGTTACCCCCGAAAGGATGTATTAAAATGAAGAAAAGTGTAGTAATCGCAGAAAAACCTTCAGTTGCTCGTGACATAGCACGAGTATTGAATTGCCATAAAAAAGGAAACGGCTTCCTAGAAGGCGACAAATACATTGTGACTTGGGCATTAGGACATCTCGTAACACTTGCTGATCCTGAAGCATACGACAGTAAATATAAAACATGGAACTTGGAAGATTTACCTATGCTCCCTAACGACTTAAAGCTTGTCGTGATTAAGCAAACGGGTAAGCAATACAATGCCGTGAAAAGTCAATTAGTCCGTACAGATGTAAGTGATATCATTATCGCAACAGATGCTGGTCGTGAAGGTGAATTAGTAGCAAGATGGATAATCGACAAAGCTAAAGTAAATAAGCCAATTAAACGTCTTTGGATTTCATCCGTAACAGACAAAGCAATTAAAGAAGGCTTTCAAAATTTAAAACCAGGTAAGGCTTATGAAAACCTTTATCACGCTGCAGTTGCCCGCTCAGAAGCAGATTGGTACATTGGATTAAATGCAACAAGAGCACTTACGAGTAAATTTAATGCACAGTTATCATGTGGACGCGTACAAACCCCAACCGTTGCAATAATAGCGCAAAGAGAAGAAGAAATAAAAAACTTCAAACCCAAAACCTATTATGGAATTGAGGCTCATACAGATCAACAACTAAAACTCACTTGGGTCGATAGTAAAACAAACGATACGCGAACATTTACGAAAGAAAAAGTAGAACAAATAATAGCAAAAATAGATAAGAAGCAAGGTACAGTTGTGGAAGTGGATAAAAAACACAAAAAAAGCTTTGCACCGCAACTCTATGATTTAACCGAATTACAACGCGATGCCAATAAAATATTTGGCTATTCTGCTAAAGAAACGCTTGGTATTATGCAAAAATTGTATGAGCAACACAAGGTACTAACATACCCACGAACGGATTCCAGATACCTTTCAAGCGATATCGTAGAAACTTTACCAGAACGCTTAAAGTCATGTGGCATTGGACAATACAGACAACTAGCAAACAAAGTTTTACAAAAACCAATTAAAGCAAATAAGGCTTTTGTAGATGATAGTAAAGTATCCGACCATCATGCAATCATCCCAACAGAAGAAATTGTAAATCAAGCAAACTTTACGGATAAAGAACGAAAAATTTATGATTTAGTTGTAAAACGCTTTTTAGCTGTTTTGTACCCTCCATTCGAATATGAACAAATCACAGTGAAGGCTGCTATTGGAGATGAAACATTTGTAGCTAAAGGGAAAACAATTCTTTCATCTGGGTGGAAAGAAGTATATGAAAATCGCTTTGAAGAAGAGGACAATGCCGATGATATGAAGGAACAAATACTTCCTCGCATTGAAAAAGGCGATAAATTATCTATTAAATATGTAACAGAAACTTCCGGTCAAACAAGACCTCCAGCTAGATTTAATGAAGGAACTTTACTTACAGCTATGGAGAATCCAGCAAAATATATGGGTACCCAAGATAAAGAGTTAGCAAAAACACTCGATAAGACGGGTGGTCTTGGAACTGTTGCGACAAGAGCAGATATTATTGAGAAGCTGTTTAATTCTTTCCTTATGGAGAAAAAAGGAAAAGATATATATATCACATCAAAAGGGAAACAATTGCTTGATTTAGTTCCAGAGGACTTGAAAACCCCAGCCCTTACTGCGGAGTGGGAGCAAAAGTTAGAAGCAATCGCAAAAGGAAAATTAAACAAAAATGTTTTCATCAGTGAAATGAAAAACTATACAAAAACAATTGTCAGTGACATCAAAAAGAGTGAGAAGAAATTTAAGCATGACAATATCTCCTCGAAGACATGTCCTGATTGCGGTAAACCTATGCTTGAAGTGAATGGTAAAAAAGGTAAAATGCTCGTATGTCAGGATCGTGAATGTGGTCACCGTCAAAATGTAGCAAGAGTGACAAATGCTCGCTGCCCACAATGTAAGAAAAAGCTTGAACTTCGCGGTGAAGGCGAAGGGCAAATTTTCACATGTAAATGTGGCTATCGCGAAAAGCTCTCTGCTTTCAACGAACGTCGTAAAAAAACCTCCGGAGGAAAAGCAGATAAACGAGATGTACAAAAGTATCTGAAAAAGCAAAACAAAGAAGAAGAGCCTGTAAACAATGCGTTAGCAGAAGCTTTAAAGAATTTGAAGTTGTAGTTTAAAAAGAGAGTGACTTTTAAGTCACTCTCTTTTCTTTAGGTTTGTATTTGGTCTCGCTTATGATTGAATTGGTCTCGATTAATGTTATTTTGGTCTCGTTATTTAAAAATTGGTTGCGATATTGCATGAATTAGTCTCGGTTTTATAGAAATTAGTCTCGTTCATACATTTAATGCCAATTTTATTACTTAATCTTAATTGATACAGAACCATCTAAGTAATTAGGATATGCAGTAAAATCCAATCTTACTGGATTTATGACATCCTTTGCTTCTAAAGTTATTTCTGAAAAATGATATTCTCCATCGCCCGAGGTACCTTGCGTTGGTATATCGACTACTTCTCCGAGTGCGTTCTCACCATCTGTAAAAAGAGAATACATATGGTTTTCCCGTATAGGAGCATATTTTACCTCAAATGAATTACTATGAATCCCCGTAACTTCAATTTTACCTTCGGATGGCTGTTTCAAAACTTTCTTCTTTCCAAAGTCGATTAATAAATAACTATCGTCCTTAGGGAGCGCCTGCACTTTATTGAATTTAAAATAAAGCTCTTTTGGCTCTTTAAAATAATTGCTTTGTAAAAAGTAGGTTCTTTCTTTGTTTCCTACTCCCCCAAAACCACTTGTTCCATTTTGAATGGAACTCCAAACTTCACCGTTTTCATTTTCGATTCGCATATCCTCAAACTGTAAGATTTCCATATCATTTTGTTCGTCAAACTCTATAGAAACTGCTACACGTAGGGGGTATACTTTTATTTCTTTCACGCTTATTTTTTGACCATCCATCTCTACTTCTTCATTTAATGAATATACTTTTCCATTCTTCCATTCATTTTTAATAGTGAATGGAACTTGGAAGGTTGTATTTTTACTATCCATCTCTACTTGAAACGTAATCTCAAACTCATTAGAAGTAAATTTCTCTGTCTCTGCAAAAACAAAGCTGAATTTATCTTCTTTTCGGTTTGCATGCTCCTGATTTGGTGAGTCGTACCCAATAGAACCAATTAGACTTCTATCGTCATTTAACAAATCAATTTTTGTATAGTTAATATTTTCAATAGAATGAGGTGCTTCTAACGTATAGAAAATCTCTGCTCCCGTTTCATCTATAATCACTCCATCAATCGTAAACGTCATATTGTCTTTTATTTGGCTAACGCCGATTGGCTCGTAATAGTCATTTTCCATAATTGCTTCTAACCCTTTATCAAACTGAATTAAATGAACAAATCTCTCCATTCCAGGAATAGATGAAACTGCGTTAGCAAATGCAGGAGATACTCGGATAGATGTCACTAATGTCAGCATTAGAATTGCTACTACAGAAAGCATTGAGAGTGTTTTTCGACGATTTCTTTTTTTGTTTTTTGCCTTTTTAATGCCTTCTTGTATGGCATCGTTTACCCGCTGTTCGGGAATCTCAATTTGCTCCAATCGCTGTTTTGATTGTATGAGCATTTCTTCTTCTTTTTCATACATGATCTATATCCCCTTTCTCTGTCAGGAAATTCCTCAATGACTTTAGCGCTTTATGAAGTCCCGATTTTACGGTTCCTTCTGGTATATTTTTTATCTCAGCTATTTCTTTAATTTTTGTATCTTGGAAGTATTTAAGGAATATTAACTGCTGCTCTGCACTAGACAAGGAGGCAATGGCTTCCTCCATTTCTAGATTAGTATTGTCTGTGTAGTAGCCCATTTCTTGTAGAAATTCATTGGAAATATATCGTTTGTTCTTTTTTAAATGATCCTGGCAATAGTTCATCATGATTCGAATAAGCCATGTTTTCATATATTGCGGCTCTTTTACTGTATGTATTTTTTGATAGGCTCTAAATGTAACTTCCTGCAATGCTTCCACTGCATCATGTTCATTTCTTAGAAAGGCAAATGCTGTATGATATAGTACCTTTTTATGCATTTGCATTAACTGTATAAATGCTTCTTCTTCCCCTTGAATAGCTTTACTTGCTATCTCTAAATCCCCCACACCCACACCCCATTTCATCCCCTATTATAAATTAGACATTTGAACACCAAAAAAGTTCATTTGTTTTAAAATAAAAAAAAGGATGCCACCAAAAACTTTGGAGACATCCTTCTATCTAATTCATCAATGCGTATCGATTGGCTCTTTACAAAGTGTTTTACTCATTTCTACGTATTGTACAAATACACGAGCGAGTTCTCGGAGACGTTCATGTACGTCTTCTTCAACAATGACGTTATTTTTGTCAAAATGGCTAGAGTGTGTGTACACATAATTTGGGGTGACAAGGCATCGGAAGTAGTCCAAAATTGGCTTAAGCTGATTTTCGATTACTAGGTGATGTTGGTATGTCCCGCCATTTGCTACAATAGATACTGGTTTGTAGCGCATTGTTTTTGGATGTAAAAAGTCAAATGTATTTTTCAATACTCCAGGGATAGATCCTTGAAAAATAGGTGTTGCAATAATATATCCGTCTGCTTGTTCAAACTTACTAACAAGCAGCTTCATGTCATCGTTATAGTTTTCAAATGGTCTACCATCCACAAATTGATGTTCATAATTCGCTAGACTTACAATTTCTAACGTATAATTCTTGTTAAGATTTTCTATATAGTCTTTCACTTGTTCTAAAATAACTCCTGTTTTCGTACCAATAATTGTTCCGTCTACAAGTAGAATTTTCATTTTACAGAACCTCCTTTATTCGCTTCTCATTGTATCAAAAAAGGAGGTCTAATTTCGAAATAAACTTTCATTTTGACAAAGTTCATCCTTTTGACTGAACCCCTCTTTCCTCGACTTTCTAATTAATACAGTATATGCATGAACCCAATGAGCTGTAATTTGCTTCAATCTTCTATTTTTTCCTTTTCTACAAATATATCTTTTCGTTTTTCCCAATTAAACAATTCTTCTCGTGGAATCGGCTGCTCATCCTCTTCTATAATTGGTTTTGCTTCTAAAATAGGTAAAGCTTTATATATATTCACATTATTTTTATTTCCATGGACTGCATAATGGTATATTGCAAAAGCTAATTGTTTACCTTCAATAGAACGAAAGCGCTTAAAAGGGCCAATCAATAGTGGATTGAGCAGTTGGAATACTCCTTCCGCAAGCCTTTCCCCAAATCGAAATTCTCCTCGATCCCCTGTAAGTAAGGTCGGACGGAAAATGGACAGCTGCGGAAGATTTAAGTCCATAAGTTCTTGCTCCATTTTCCCTTTTATACGGCTATAAAAAAACGGAGATTTTTTGCTAGAACCCGCTGCAGAAATGACAAGCACATGCTGTATCCCCCTTTTTTTTGCCAACGAAGCAATTTGAAGAGGATACATAAAATCCACTTTTTCAAAGTTCTCCTTCGTTTTCGCTTTTTTCATCGTTGTTCCTAAACAACAGAATAGATCATCTGCAATTTCTAAATCCTTTTCTTCCAACATATCAAAATCCTTTATTGTTACATCCAGTTTTGGATGCTTATATGTAATGTCTCTTCTAGCAATAATTGAAACTGCAACATATTCTTCACTTTCACATAACTGTTTTACTAAAAAGCTTCCAGTAAATCCCGTTGCACCAACAACGATAGCTGTTCTTTTTTCCATTTCACTATGCCACCCATCCAGTAATAAGTAGAGATCTGAGCCTTTCGTTATTCTTGCAGTCATACACACCTGTCCCTTTCCATACAATAAAAAGTATAGTAAGGAAAGGATGATGAAAATTGAAACTAGCTTATCTTTTAAATACACTTCCTCACCGCGGATTATATCCTGCTGATCGAGCAAAAACACTGCTCCCTGCTTTAAATACTACAGATTGTAATTTTTTTGTACCTAGTTCAAATACAAGCCTAATTGCATATTTAGAAACGCTAAATATTAAAGCTGTTTTATTTAGAAATAATGCTAACCTATTAGAAGAAATGAAACTTTTTAGTCCTAATTGTATTATTCATGATAGTGGCAACTCTGAAAAAGATTTGATTCGCCATTTAAAAACATTTAACTGTCCACTTATCCATTTCGATGATCATGGGGATGGCGGAGCATTAGCTGACATTGTTTTTCAGGCATTATATGAGAATCCAAAGGACATTTCCAAAGAAAATTATGTATATGGACCTACTGGATATATTCCAGCACATAAAATTGTCTATAAAAATAATAACATGTTACAAGATCCGCCACATATTGTGGTAGCCTTCCCTCATGAAGATCCGGAGAATTTGACGTATCGCACGTTAAGGCATCTTGTCCAGCTGCACATCCCATTACAAATTAGTGTAATTGTTGATGAAAATTACAAGCATGACATAACAGAGCTGAAGCGGTTTGCGTTAACTCGGAAATCCATCAAAGTTATTTCTACCAAAGAACCAGAATCTTATATATATACTAGTGATATCGTCATTACTTCTGGTGCTTACACCCCTTTCCTTGTAGCACAACTTAAAATTCCATGCATTATTTTGTGTGCACATGAGGAAGAGATGAATTATGCTTTCCCACAAGAAGTAAATGGCTTTGCCAATTTGGGATTAGGACGCAAAATCAAGCAATCCTATCTTCAAAATGCGGTGATGGAAATCATATTGCATGACAATAGAAGAAAAGCATATATACAGAAGCAGCAACATATTCAATTTAGTTCTAATTTAGAAGATGTTGTAAATCTTATCAATGAAACTATAACGAAAAAAATAGAACAAGAAGAAATAGCGCGTTAAACAACTTTTTATGCTACAATTAGGCAAAAAGCTGAAGGTGATTTTTCATGACAAAACAACAACTACAAGCGCAGATAGCTGAGTTAAAAATGGATTACATCCGTTTACAAGGAGACATGGAAAAACTGGAATCAAACGGCCATCCCACTCAAATAGAAAACGCCGAACGTAGACTAGCCAAAATGGAAGAAGACCTTGCAGAACTAAACAAACAGCTCGCGGAATTGTAAAACGTTAATTATTCAGATTTCTGGCAGATAAATTTAGAAGCTAGGTTCCCAGACTGACTTGAAAACACTTGTCAGTCGAGGCAACTTAAGTTCGCGACATCCTTGTCGCAACGGTTGCATGACCCAATCCTATGGGACTGCATGCCGGCTCGAGACGGAAGCTCAATATAGTTTTTATGAGCTTACAATGGTTTGCCAGTAAATGTTCTTTCTGCGACGAGCTTTGCGCAGGAGTAACGAAGAATGAGAGCGTTTGACAACAGTCTAGCGAGCTTTCTTTATGGAGGAAACAATAAATGAGCTTATTAAACGTAGAAAATTTGGGACATACATTCGGAGATCGCACGCTTTTCAAAGAGGTTTCTTTTCGTTTAGTGGAAGGAGAACATGTTGGACTAGTTGGTGCAAACGGGGTTGGTAAATCCACTTTGATGAATATACTGACAGGCGAAATCATTTATGATGAGGGCCGTGTAGAATGGTTGCCTGGCACTCATTACGGTTATTTGGATCAGCATACCCGTTTACAACAAGGACGCTCCATGTTCGACACACTTCGAGATGCCTTTTTGCCTCTTTATAAAAAAGAGGAAGAGTTAAATGAAATCATCGCAAAAATGGCGGATGCCACTCCAGAGGAATTGGAAGAATTACTAGAACAAATGGCGGAAATCCAAGATGCTTTAGATGCTGGTGATTTTTATTCATTAGACATGAAAGTAGAAGAGGTCGCTCGTGGTCTTGGGTTAGATGCTATCGGATTAGACCGTCCAGTTGAAGCACTATCTGGTGGGCAGCGTACAAAAGTGCTTCTAGCTAAGCTTTTATTAGAGAAGCCAAAAGTATTGCTATTAGATGAGCCTACCAACTATTTAGACGAAGAACACGTTTCTTGGTTATCTAACTATCTGAAAAACTATCCATATGCGTTTTTATTGATCTCGCATGATACAGAATTTATGAATGGTATTGTTGATGTCATCTTCCACTTAGAGTTTTCAAAGTTGACTCGTTATACAGCATCCTATGAAAAGTTCTTAGAGCTTGCAGAGTTAAACAAAAGACAGCATATTGATGCTTATGAAAAGCAACAAGACTTCATAAAAAAACAAGAAGAGTTTATTGCAAAAAATAAAGCGCGCTATTCTACAACGGGACGCGCAAAATCTCGCCAGAAACAACTTGATCGCATAGAGCGTATAGACCGTCCAGAAACAGCAGCAAAGCCTGAATTTAGTTTCAAAGAGTCTCGTAGCTCTGGTCGTTACGTGGTAGAAGCGGAACATTTAGAAATCGGTTATGATAAGCCTTTACTCCCTCCTTTAACGTTCACTATTGAACGCGGAGAAAAAATTGCACTTGTTGGAATGAATGGTATTGGTAAATCAACTTTACTTAAAACGATGTTAGGCAAAATTCCTTCACTGGGTGGAAAAGTAACTCGTGGGGATTTCTTATTTCCTTCTTACTTTGAACAAGAAGTAAAAGCGGGTAATATTACACCAATCGAAGCCATTTGGGAAGTTTACCCAAGCATGGAGCAAAGCCAGGTACGTGCGGCTTTAGCTCGAACTGGTTTAAAAAGTGAACATATTTCCCGTCCACTTTCTAGTTTAAGTGGTGGCGAGCAAGCAAAAGTACGTTTATGTAAACTGATGATGGAAGAAAGTAACTGGTTAATTTTTGACGAACCGACAAACCATTTAGATATCCATGCAAAAGAAGAACTAAAACGTGCGATGAAAGAATTTAAAGGAACTATCGTACTTGTGAGTCATGAACCTGAATTCTACGAAGGCTTAGTAACAAAAGTATGGAATGTAGAAGAATGGTTCTCCACTGGAAAAGAAGTAATAGAAGAATAAGTATGTTCGATTGCCCTGAGTTTAGTATAGCTCAGGGCTTTTTATTACATTGGCTCTGTAATTTTTGTTCTTTAATAAATTTGTACATATACTACACGAATATGAGCAAATGTATTCTTTATATACTTCATTCGAGCAATTTGGTACTGCAATCTCTCGAGCTTATATATTTTGTCTTGTGTTTCTGATCATGATATACCTGGATATTTCCAACCGAAGCTATTACCCCAAAATCATCTGCACCAGTACCATTGATAGGCATTTTACCTCTAGCAAACCAATAATCTAAATCAATATCTAACTGAAACAATTGAGTTCCTATTATTTCTATCTTTCAACACAGATCAACCTAGTTGGTTATTAACTCCAATAAAAATATCACACCTATCTTTTCTGATATTTGACTTCTATAGGTAACATTAAAAAATAATATTCATTTACTTGTTTCCAAACAAATTTATGTTGATTATTAAAATTTATTTTTACACTTGCTCGACTTTTTAACTTGGGTATTAATTCAAAATTGGATTTAGTTATATAATTGTTACACATTGAAAAGCTATATGCTGTACTGTCTAATTTTTTTGATTCTTTTGTGTAAGAACCATTATCAGTTATCATAAAAAAATAAGCTAGATCATAACCCGCGTTTAAACACCCTTCAAGTGATTGTATGTCAGAGTATGCATCAATCCTAGCCTCATCGTCTGCACCTTGTGACTTCTTTTTAAATTTCAGTTCAATTGCTGATTTTGAGATAATTACCCCATTTTCAAGTAGGTTACATGTAATATCAATATACTTATTTCTTCCATTAATATTAATTTCTCTTACTTCTAAATCTACATAAAATTGCTCTGTACGAGAGAAACAATGTAAATCTCCAACTTGCCGCAATATGTTGCCAAAATTATGCTGAAAAGGCGCTTCTTTAGAGACAATTAACCTACCGTTAGTAAATTGACTTATAAATATTTCCCAAGACTTCACTATTATCATTTTGAGTTTTTCTGTTGCGTTTGATGAATACATCGTAAAACACTCCTACAAAGATTTTTTTCGATTATAGTATCTTTGATATTATATCTTTTTTATTATTTTACCTCTATCTATTTAATAGATTATTAATGTTCCTAAATACCCTTCTCCACATTACACCTTTGTTTTTTTATTCACTGAGCGGAAAATCATCGTCCGACACTTCAATTGGTCCCTCGCTATTTGCAAAAGAATCTTTACCCACCCTTCTATACTTCTGGTGAAGCTGAGTTGTCGGAGCATTGTTTTGTGAGCCTGTCCATTCCTAGGTCCTAAGAATTGAACGCTATTTGTAATAAAAAAAATGGACAATGGGAACCAATTCGTACTGAGAGCGTCCAATATATTAAGTAAAGCAAAAAAAGCCCCCATCACTGGAGACTCTCCTCTTTATTATGCTAAAACTAATGATTCTTTTGCTATATCATCATTCATAATTAATTCTTTCAAGCGTTGTTTCGCTCTAAATAGTCGTGATTTTACCGTACCAATTGAAACCTTCATCACTTCAGCAATTTCAATCAACGAATACTGGTGAACATAAAAGTATAAGACAGTTTTTTGATAGATACCATCTAATTCGGCAACTTTAGAACGAATGATTTCACCTACGTCCTCTTTCTCCAGTTGCTCCTCTACTGATAATACATCGGAAGCGATTAAATCTAGAATAGAAACATCCAATTGTTCGGGTTGGTTTGCAATATATTTGCTACGTCGCACTTGTTTACGATAACGATCACGGAACGTATTCATACAAATAGTTGTTAACCACGCTTTTAAATGGTCAACCTCTTTCATATAAGATTCGTAACGTACGACCTTCATCCAAACTTCTTGCATTAGATCTTCCGCATCTATTTGATTTTTAGTTAATTTTAAACATAAGTAGTATATGTAACGGTTATATTCTTCATAAACATTTTCTAATTTGACTTGCATGGTTATTCCTCCGCTCAGCTTTTGTTGATACCTTTATAATGCCAAATATCAACCTTTCACTCCATCGGATTCTCTTTCAACTCTATTACAAACGTGTAAGAATAAAAAACGCAAGGAGTAATTAACTCTCTTGCGTTTCTGCTTCTATCGCTTCAGTTATAACTTCTTTTTTAATAATCGTTAATTTAGCAATACGGCTCCGATCCATTTCGTTTACCTCGAAAAGAAGATTTTCATATGTAAACTGTTCATTTTCTTCCGGAACATGCCCTAGCTGATCTAGGATAAAACCACCGATTGTATCATTTTCATTAATGATGTTAATATTAAACATTTGATTCACTTCTTCTATTTCCAAACGTCCTGCGCAGATTAATTGATTCTCAGTCATTTCGTGCACTAATATTTCTTCATCATGATCGGTTTCGTCTTCAATTTCCTGCCCAATCATTTCCTCTAATAAGTCTTCATGTGTCACAATTCCAAGTGTTCCACCATATTCATCCAATACAATCGCCATATGCTTTTTGTGCGTCAACATCAGTTTAAAGACTCTTTCGACACTCAATGTCTGAACTACAAATAATGGCTCTTTATCAATTATTTCCTCTAAACTTGTAGATGGAACCATCGACCATTCAATCAGCTTCTTCGAATAAAACATTCCCACTATTGTATCCATATCCTCGTCGTATACAGGATATCGTGTATAAAAGTGTTCTAATATCGTATCTCGTACTTCTTCATATGTGGCTTGTAAAGGAATTGCAACCACTTCCGTTCGGTGGGTTGATAAAACGTCCGATACATCTTTATTCGGAAAATCGAGTATACCTTTTAAACGTTCTGATTCTTCTTCTTCGAATGTCCCATTTGTAGAAGCTATATCTACCATATTTAATAATTCTTCTTTTGAAATGGTTGTTTCCCTTACAGCCCCTTTAGAACCAATACGAATAATCATATTGATTAGTCCCGCTATTAAAAACGTTATTGGTCTTAGCAGTTGAACTAGAAGGCGTATAAAAGGAGCAATTATGTAAACAATTGATTCTGAAAAAGTACCAGCAATTGTTTTTGGTAAAACTTCAGCAAACAGTATTATTAAAACCGTTAAAGTGACAACTGACCAAGCAATATTCCATTGGTAATTCTCTGCTATCAGGATTAACAAAACGGTTGCCGCTATGTTTGCAATCGTGTTTCCAACTAAAATTGTTATGATCATTCGGTCCGGTTTCGATAAAAGAACAAGTAGTTTCTCTGCTGCCCTCTCCCCTTGTTCAGCTCGTAACCGAACCTTCGTCCTATTAACTGTCGTTAAAGCTGTTTCACTTCCTGATAAAAAAAATGAAACAAGCAGTGCAAAACCTAATAGTACAAATTCTATGTACAAGTGTGTTTCCTCCTAAAATGATTAAGTCGAACAGTATTTCTTTATAACTATAGCATACTGTGATTTTAGTTGTCACAAATCTTATGCTATACTATTTCTATTCACGAAATTTTATGAAAAGAGGGGTTTTAGTGAGCCAATTTTCAGTTTTAGATAGTTACTTTACAGAAAAAAGAGAAGCACATTTAGAAGAACTAAAGCAATTCTTGCGCATACCAAGCATATCTTCTTTATCAGAGCACAAAGAGGATATGCAAAAAGGTGCACAGTGGTTAGCGGATTCCTTTACTAACGCAGGATTAGAAAATGTCGTTATTGATAAAACAAGTGGTCATCCTGTTGTTTATGCAGATTGGTTACACGCTGAAGGTAAACCAACTATCCTAGTTTATGGTCATTATGATGTGCAGCCTGTTGATCCCTTAAACCTTTGGGAATCAGAACCATTTGAACCACAAGTCAGAGACAATAAATTGTACGCTCGTGGCGCTAGTGATGACAAAGGACAAGTATTTATGCATGTAAAGGCAGTAGAAGCTCTTCTTCAAACAGAAGGATCACTACCTGTTAATGTAAAATTTTTAATAGAAGGCGAAGAAGAAGTCGGTAGCCCTAATTTAGAAGAGTACATTGAAAACAATAAAGAAAAACTTGCTGCTGATGTGATTGTCATTTCAGATACTGGTATGCAAGGTCCTGGTCAACCGGCAGTTTGCTACGGCTTACGCGGGCTTTGTGGCGTACAAATTGATGTTAAAGGTGCAAAAGGTGATCTTCACTCTGGACTTTATGGTGGTGGAGTTCAAAATTCTATTCATGCACTAGTTTCTATTTTAGATTCATTCCGAGATGCAGAAGGTACAATCGAAGTGGAAGGATTCTACGAAAATGTCCGCCCTCTTCTAGAGGAAGAAAGAGAAGCATACAAGGCACTTGGTTTTGATGAAGAAGAACTGAAAAAAGAAGTAGGTGTAGATGAACTTTTTGGCGAAAAAGGATACTCTCATTTAGAACGCGTGTGGGTCCGCCCTACTTTAGAAATCAATGGTGTATTCGGGGGATTCTCTGGAGAAGGCATAAAAACAGTCTTACCAAGTGAAGCAGGAGCAAAAATCACTTGTCGTTTAGTACCAGACCAAGATCCAGACGAAATCGTTGCTAAACTAAAAGCTCATATCGAGAAAAATAAACCAGCTGGTGTCACAGTAACACTAACTGAATTTGACAAAGGAAAACCATTTATCACTCCATTCGATCACCCTGCAATCCAAGCAGCTGGTCGCAGCTATGAAAAGGTATATAAAGTACCTACAGCATACACTCGTGGTGGAGGTTCTATCCCGATAGTTGCAGCATTTGATGAAATTCTAGGATTACCAGTAGTATTAATGGGCTTTGGTCTATCTACTGAAAATTTCCATGCTCCAAACGAGCATTTCCATCTAGAAAACTTCGACCAAGGCTTACGTGTAATCGGTGACTACTATTACGAACTAGCAGAGCTTTCTAAAGAAAACTTAAAAAAATAATAATTCTTCTAAAACACATGGGTTTATAAAATCCATGTGTTTTTTTCACAAAGAATGGTTTATTTGAATATACGAGAAATAACACCAGATGATGCAGAGAAATTTTTTGAGTTAATAAGCTATATAACAAATGATAAAGAAATAAACTCTACTTTTGTTTCTTAATTAATAAGTCATCTTGTTTCTATGAGAAATGGTCTCGTATATCGTAGAATTGGTCTCGGTTGAAAGCAATTTGGTCTCGGTTACACTTCGATTGGTCTCGCTTCCCTCTGAATTGGTCTCGTTTAGACATTTCGCAACATTATAAGTAAAATAATGCCAAGTAAAAATACCGAATAAATAGTTGCTTACTTAAATGAAATAACTGCCCTTTCGCAATTTCTCAGTTCCACTGAATTTCACTTCAAAGTAAATAAAAAAGCTATCTCGAAGTGAGATAGCCATCTTATTATTACGCTTGTTTTTCAAATACTGTAACGAACTCTTCTATACTCTTTCGTGGTCTTGGCTTAGGCATTTCATCAAAGTAACCGACCTGTAGCATGCTAATGATTCGTTCACCATCTTTTATTCCAAGTGCTTCGCGGAATTTAGGGTTGTCTAGAAATCCAGGTGTTTTCCAGCACGATCCGATGCCTCGGTCCCAAGCTAGTAATTGCACATTTTGTACAAGCATACTAGCTGCCGCATAGTCTTCCAGTCTTTCCTTTTGGCGTGCATCTTCAGGTACGATAACAAATACATAACCGCCAGCTAATGTATATTTTTTCATTTGTTTCTCTAAATCTTCTTCTGAAAGCTCTTTCCACTTTGGTAATCCAAATTCTTTTAATACATCATATAAATCTACTAGTTCTTTTCCGCAAGCAACAACAAATCTCCATGGTTGTCTTAGCTGATGATTTGGTGCCCATAGAGCATCTTCTAAAATAGATAATAATACTTCTCGCTCTACTGGCTGTCCATTATATAACTTGATAGAACGTCGCTGTATAATGGCGTCGCGAATACTTAATGATTGATTCATCATTTTTTGAAAAACTCCCTTTTAATAAACATGAATGATTATTATTATCATACCAATTATGGCATTACAATAAAAGCCTTGTCTTCCTTAAAGCAGTGTGACTCGATTTTTCCCATTTTTCTTTGATTGGTAAAGTGCTTTATCTGCACGATCAATTAGTTCGTCCTTCTTTTTAAAAGCATGCTGCTCGGTAGATGATGCTCCAATACTTATAGTTATATAACTATTGTCTTTACCAAGACTAAATTTCTGCTCCTCGATCAATAAGCGGATACCCTCTGCAAAATTTAAAGCATTTTGTTTAGATGAGTTTGTTAAAACAACAGCAAATTCTTCGCCACCATATCTTGCAACAAACGTATCTTCGGGACACATCTCTTTTATTAGCTGAGAGCTTTTAATTAATAATTCATCTCCTGCTACATGCCCATAATTATCGTTATACACTTTAAAGTTATCAACATCGATCATTAAAATGGATAACGGACTATTATTCTTAAATGATTCCTCAAAATATTTACTCATATATTCATCAAAGTATCTACGATTATAGATTCCTGTTAACCCATCAATTAATGTCAATCGTTTTAATTCATCGTTTTTTTGCTTCAATTCCTCTGTTCTCGCTTTTATTTTCTCATCTAAAGAGGAATTCAGAACTTGTAAATCACTAGATAATCTTTCTGCTTCTTCAAATTTTCTTGCATAGTCTTTACTTAAGTTAAATGACTGAATTAAAACATATAAAAAGAATCCACTTGTAGATAGTGGTATAGAAACAATCCAATTAAGAGTAAGTAACACATCATTGAGTACAGTTATAAAGTAAACAAGATTAGCTATTAAATTGACGCGAGCAGTCGGACGTTTTCTTTTGTACGCCACAATAAGAACATATAAACCATAAAGTACATAAAGTATTATGATTTTAAATATAAAATCTAATAATGGTCTGAACACCAATGGTTGCTCAATTAAGGTAAAAATTATTGAACAGAATGCTATGATAATTCCAATAAGAGTTGGTATTTTTTTCATTTCCTTCGGATACATCGCTTTTATAAAAAGTAAATAGAATAGGAATAAAAGATATATACAAATAATTTCAATTCGATATACCCATATCCATTCCATGGAAGGAAAAATTTTATTTAAATAAAAAGGTGATTTCACCATTGTATAGATGGAAATAAGGATACTAATTAAACCAAAGTAAAAAAAGACAATCTCTTTTCTTCTAAAGAAGAAGATAATAAGTTCATATATTCCCATTACTAAAATGGCACCAATAGAAAACATTGTATACGCAAGCGTCGTACTATTAGTTTTAGAAATTTGTTCAGATGTCCCTAAAAATATAGGCTTCGTGGCTCCTCCTACTGGATGGTCAAAATTAGCGACATGTAAAACAATATTTAATTCCCTATTTCTTGGTGTAAAATAAACTAGTTGGTTGGAATATTCGGGTTCACTCGTTTCAGCACTAGTTCCTACAAACCCATTTGATGCTACTCTTACTCCGTTTACTAATAATGTGTAAGAGGTGTTTTGATTTGTAGTTGTAAGTGCAAGCGTGTTCCCTACTTTTTCTTCAGGTATAGTAACCTTTAAATAGTATGTACCGTAACCCAGAGATGTACCCAATGTATTCGCCCAATCGGATGGTACCAAGAGGTTGGCATAATCTCTTTCTATTAATCTCTTTTTAATTTCATTTTCAGAAAGCAATTCTTGCCAAAAAAACTTCCATTCCCCATTTAATTGAACTGGGCCAGAACTTGCAAAATCTTCAATCGTCAAGTTTAACTTCCCGTTTTGTGCAGTAACAGGAGGAACTGTCTCATTTGAACAAGATGATAATATAAATAAAAAAGGAATCAGTAATAGTAAAAAGCATTTTTTCATACTTTGCAGCCTTTCTACTTTCACAATCAAACCTAATTGAGGTGATGTAATGTATCTGTATTGGATTATTTGTTATATAGTCGGCACCTTCCTAACCGCTTGGTGGGTAGGAAAATGGAAAAAAACTGATTTACGAACACTTCGAAGTGGTAACCTAGGTGCAAGAAATGCTGGTGCAGTTCTTGGAAAATCAGCATTTTTAGTTACTTTTTTAGGTGATGCCTTTAAGGGTGTTTTCGTTATCTGTATTGGTTTTTATTTTCAATTTTCCTATGAATACATTGCAATCGGAGGATTATTTGTTATATTAGGTCATCTTTTTCCATTTTGGTTAAAATTTAAAGGTGGTAAGGGTATAGCTACATTCATTGGTGTCGCTCTTACTTATAATACACTATTATTTGGAATATTTGCGTTACTTTTTCTTTTATTAATATTAATTCTTCGAAGTGCAACTTTGAGCATGATTGTGGCCTTTTTTGCATATGCTTGCATTTGTTTGTTGTACCCAGCTTTTCAAGATGCTTGGCCACTTTCCATAGCTATTTTTATTATCTTGATACGCCATCGATTTGACATGATCGAGTCATGGAATGAAAGATGGTGGAAAAAGACTATTTAATGTTATTAAAATTATAACAATCTTCCATGAAGTTCTAAGTATACTATTAATCTGTATGCTATAATTATTATCATTTAAATAATATATTGAATAGGATGTTTAAAATGACGAAGAAAAAAATAGCATGGGTTGTAGATAGTAGTGCGTATGTAAGTGAAACATTAAAAAACCATCCAGACGTTTATGTGATCCCGCTTAATATCCATTTCGGTCAACAGGAATTTATAGATGGTGTTGACTTAACTTCAGCACAATTATACGACCGACTTCGTATAGAAACGGAGTCCATAAAGACATCTCAACCGTCCGCTGGCCA
The DNA here is from genome assembly GCF_001278755.1 of Bacillus sp. FJAT-22090. Classification (GTDB taxonomy): domain Bacteria; phylum Bacillota; class Bacilli; order Bacillales_A; family Planococcaceae; genus Psychrobacillus. The sequence continues at coordinate 2,584,401 of NZ_CP012601.1, forward strand.
GTTTGCTGAGCTATATTCAAAATTAGACAAGGACTATGAGTCTATCATAGCAATCCACGTTACCAACAAATTAAGTGGAACAATTTCAGCCTCGATGAGTGGTGCTCAAATAGCGAAAGTAAATGTGGAATGTGTTGATTCCCTTTCATTATCTGCTGGGATTACTGGTCTTGTGGATAAAGGACTACTTTTACAAGAACAAGGATTATCCTTTGAAGAAATAGCCATCCAATTAAGAACATATGCTACTAAGTTTCGAAATTATATTCTAATAGGTAATTTAACTCGCCTTTACAAAAGTGGAAGACTAAGTAGTGTCCAGTTTTATCTTGGTAATCTTTTGAAAATAAAACCTGTTATACAAATTAACAATAAAGGCGAGCTTCAAGAATTAGATAAGGTTCGTTCTCATAAAAAAGCAATACAGTATTTGATAAATAAAGTAGTGGAATCCGTACAAACAGAAGGAGCAGAAATAGTTTATATTATGCATGCTAATGCTTTGGAGCAGGCAGAGAGCTTAAAAGATGCCATTCAGATGCAAGTACCTAACCTACAGATCACTATTGGAGAAATAAGTACTTCACTTGCTGTGCATGCTGGAGAAGAAACACTTGCTGTACTTTGGTACGCTTCCTAACAAAACAGAGGGTCACCAATCCATCCTGGTCACCCTCCTTTGTTATGATTAAAAATTGTCTTTAACGTGGAAGAAAATATAACTAGTTTTTGAAGTATGCGCATAGGAATCTGCATAATTCCAATACCTATTTCGACTGTTATTCGTATGAGCGTTAACATATGGCATTCCATTTTGAATACTCGTAACTATAGTAGAATGATCGTATCTGCCGTCCCCTTGAAAATCATAAAAAATTAAATCACCCGGAACAAGTTTTGAAGGTGAATTTACTTGTGTTGCCTGTAATCCCTTTGTAGATCCTGCTAAGTACCAACGTAACGAATGTGGGGTACTCCAACTCAAACTCCATGAATTACTACTTAACCACCAGCCTCTCTCTCTATTTGGCTGTCCTCTCATCGGGGCACCTCCCGCAAATAAACATTGTGAAATGTAATTTGTACAATCCACATCAAATTTTGGAAATTTCGGATTATAACTATTCCACCACTTTTGTGCATATGCCACAGCTGCATCACGATCATACTTAACCAATTTTCAACCTCCCTATACTTTGTTTATATGATTTCAATGAAAATATATGCTAGTATTGATTCAATGAATCCTTTTTTTAAGCAAACAAATAGAAACTGAGTAGAAAAAGTGGACTAAAGCTCGGTTTTAGAAAGGAAGATGGCTGATGCCACAACATGCAGAGAAAGAAATTACTGTACCTACCCTGCTTTGCGATGATAAGGGGAATTTGAATCCAAAGGCAATTGGATATGCTAAAAAACCAATTATTGAAAGCAATCTAAAGGGTCACTATATGCGGAAAAAGAAGTGGAATTATTGGTGCGTGTTCGGGGATGAAATTCTCTTTTCTGCAACAATTAGTCATTTAGATTACGCAGCAGTTTGCTTTGTTTACTTTTTAAATTACGAAACGCAACGATTTGTGGAGAAAACGGTAACCATTCCTTTAGGAAATAAAGTAAAAATGCCAACACAAATTCTAGAAACTGTTCAATTACATTCAAAAGAAATGTCCATCCAGCTTTTATATATACAGAATGAGACACATATGACTGTGACTATCCCTAACTTTGATGGAGATCTCTTGCATGCTGACTTACATATTTCACATCCTGTAGAAGATGAATCATTAAATGTTGTAATTCCATGGAGTCGTAAACAATTTCAATTTACGGCAAAGCATCATCTATTACCTACAAATGGTTTTGTGAAAATTGGTGAGGCTCGTTATTCTTTTCAAGGAGAGGATAATTTCTCGGTGCTTGACTATGGAAGAGGAGTTTGGCCACGAGAGGCCACTTGGAACTGGGGATTTGCATCCCAACGTGTAGGTCTAAAAAGAATCGGGTTAAACTTTGGCGGTAAATGGACCGATGGTACAGGGATGACGGAAAACGCTATTTTTGTAGATGGGAAGATGACAAAAATACATGAAGATTTATTGTTTTCTTATAACCCACATGATTTCATGCAACCTTGGACGATTAAAACTAAATTTTCCAATGAAGTGAATTTAACCTTCACCCCATTCTCCCACCGTATTGCTAAAACTGATGCAAAGCTAATTTCCTCCGAAGTCCATCAAATGACAGGTTATTATAATGGGAAAATCCAACTCGAAAACGGACCAACTCTGAATATTCGGGAATTGCTCGGTTGTATTGAAGAGCACAAGGCCAAATGGTAATAATTATATGAAACGCTGTTTCCTGAGGCATTGTCTACTCAGGAAGCAGTGTTTTTTGGCTGTGTTGACAATGGATAGTTAGTTGGAATAACCCTTTTCCTTAAATCAGTTGTTTAATCAATTCTTTATTTCTCTCCTTAAATACTTCGTTATGAGAGGAAACCATTGCAATTTTACTTGCATCTGGTTGAATATATTGTTTTGCACAATTGACTGCATTAGCAGCATCATGGAAAGTTCCTGCAATTAAATGTAGTTTACCAGGATGATGAAGAATGTCCCCAGCCGCAAAAACACCTTCAACAGAAGACTCACTTAAACTATTTCCAGCAACATAAAAATTCTCTGCAATGTCAATATCTACGTTACTATTCTTCAATAAATCTGCATCTTGTTCATACCCATGATTGATGACCACTTCATCAATAGTTAAATACGTAACCTCTCCAGTTTCATGATTTGTTAAAGCAACGCGCTCAATTACGTCATGATTATCGTTAGCTATTAGCTTTGATATAGTTGTATTAAAAAAACACGTTACGGAGCTCTCAAGAAGTTGACTTATTTGTGCCTCATGACCATTCAACGCATCTTTTCGATAAGTAACATAAACTTTTTTAGCAATTGGCTCTAATTCATTTGCCCAATCTATCGCTGCATTTCCTCCACCTGAAATGACAACCGTTTTATTTTTAAATCTTTGTCGAGACTTCACCGTGTAATTTAAATTACTCACTTCATATCTTTCTGCCCCTTCAATCTCTAGTTTAATAGGATTGAGTATTCCACTTCCAACTGCAATAATAATGGTTTTAGAGAAATGCTGCTGCCCAGATGTAGTATGCAAAACAAATAATCCATTTTCTTCACGAGAAATCGATTCTACCTTTTCATTTAATACGACCTCTGGATTAAACGTTAGTCCTTGCTGCACCAATTGACCAATTAGCTTTTCTCCCGAAATTGGCGTTTGTCCTCCAACATCCCAAATCATCTTCTCTGGATAAACATGTATCTTCCCTCCTAAATGAGGCTGATATTCGATAATCTTTGTTTTCATCTCTCGCAACCCACTGTAGAAAGCAGAATAAAGTCCTGCTGGACCTCCCCCAATAATCGTTACATCAAAAATATTATCCATTCGATCCCGTCCCTCACTAAAAATTATTGTTGACATCGTTCATAAAGTTACATATAGTTGCATATATGATAATGATAATCGTTATCAATTATAAAAGCAATCTTTAGTTTGGAGGTTAACATATGGTTCGTCTATATACAGATGATTTGTCTATTGGTTATGGCGATCGATTAATTGTGAAAGAATTATCTGTTGAAATACCCGACCAAAAAATTACAACTATTATTGGGCCGAATGGATGCGGTAAATCTACTCTTCTAAAAGCTATTACTCGTATTATTTCGCACCAGTCTGGAGCAATCGTCTTAGATGGAAAAAGCGTTTCAAAAGAAAACACGAAGAATCTAGCAAAGAAGTTGGCCATTTTACCTCAAACACCTGAAAGCGCTGCTGGACTAACTGTTGGTGAGCTCGTTTCGTATGGTCGATTTCCCTATCAGACAGGATTTGGACGTCTTTCCAAAAAGGATTTCGAGGTAATCGATTGGGCACTAAGAGTTACAGGTACAAGTGAATTTAAGCACTACCCCGTTGATGCTTTATCTGGAGGTCAACGCCAACGAGTTTGGATAGCAATGGCGCTAGCTCAAGAAACAGAAATTATTTTCTTAGATGAACCTACCACCTATTTGGACATGGCCCACCAGTTAGAGGTCCTTGAGCTTTTACAAAAGCTGAACAAAGAAGAAAAACGAACTATTGTCATGGTATTACACGATCTCAATCAAGCTGCTCGATTTGCGGACTACATAATCGCTTTAAAAGCAGGGCAAATTGTTAAGGCAGGAAGCTGCAATGAAGTGATTACAGAAAAAGTATTACAAAATGTGTTCCAAATTGATGCTGAAATTGGTATTGATCCACGAACTAGCAAACCTATGTGCATTACATACAATTTACTCAGAGGAGAATAAGAACATGAAAAAATTATTATTATCTATTTTATTTTTGACCGCCTTCGTATTAGGGGCATGTAATAGCGAACCAACAGAAACAAAAGCAAGTGAAGAAAAAGAAGAGCCTACTACTATTACTTATCAATCTGAAGAAGGTCCAATAGAAGTTCCCGCTGATCCGAAAAGAGTTGTTGTTGTTTCTTCATTCGCCGGGAATGTTGCAGCGCTTGGAGTTAATTTAGTAGGAGTAGATTCTTGGTCTAAAGAAAACCCTAGATACGAAAGCTATTTAGCAGATGTGGAGGAAGTATCAGAGGAAAATCTTGAGAAAATTATAGAACTAAATCCGGACTTAATCATCGGTCTTTCAACCGCTAAAAATTTAGATAAATTAAAAGAAATTGCACCAACTGTAACATTCACTTATGGAAAAGTAGATTACTTAACACAGCATTTAGAAATTGGAAAACTATTAAACAAAGAAAAAGAAGCACAGGATTGGATCAATGATTTTAAAGAACGCGCTAAATCAACTGGGGATGAAATAAAAGGAGTAATTGGTGAAGATGCAACCGTTTCAGTAATTGAGAATTTCGATAAACAACTATATGTATTTGGTGACAACTGGGGTCGTGGAACGGAAGTGCTTTATCAAGAGATGGGCTTAAAAATGCCCGAGAAAGTAAAGGAAATGGCATTAGAAGCTGGATACTATGCTTTATCTTTAGAAGTATTACCTGAATTCAGTGGAGACTATGTCATTTTTAGTAAAACAGCAGATCAAGACAACTCTTTCCAAGAAACAGATGTATACAAAAATATCCCTGCTGTGAAAAATAATCGGGTTTTTGAAGCAAATGCAAAGGAATTTTATTTTAATGATCCAATCTCATTAGATTTCCAACTTGAATTCTTTAAAGACCACTTCATAAGCAGTAAGTAATAATGACGGAGGATCCTAGTAATGGATTCCTCCCTCTTTCATGAGAAAGGATAAGTAGTATGAAAACTTCTGTTCAGTTTGGTATAAAGTTTTTCATAGGGTTGGCCATGCTTCTGACTATGTTTATCATTTCTGTGGTGTTTGGTGCAGCAGAAACAACAATGCAAGATGTGTGGAGTGCTATTTTTACAAATATGAAGAGCGATGAAATTAATATTCTTCGAGAAATTCGTTTACCTCGGGAAGTTGCGGCAATAATTGTAGGTGCTGCTCTTGCTGTTTCTGGAGCCATTATGCAAGGTATCACCCGTAACCCTCTTGCTGATCCTAGTTTATTAGGATTAACTTCGGGAGCCAACGCAGCACTGGCTATTACAATCGCTCTGTTACCTGTTACCAACTATTTAGGGATAACAATTGCATGTTTTATAGGCGCTGCTATTGGTGCATTAATGGTTTTTAGTCTCGGTGCTGTAAAAAAAGGCGGTTTTTCTCCATTTCGAATCGTTCTTGCAGGTGCGGCAGTTTCCGCTTTTCTATACGCAATCGCAGATGGTGTTGGAATTTACTTTAAAATTTCAAAGGATGTTTCGATGTGGACAGCAGGAGGTTTAATCGGTACCTCTTGGAAACAACTTGCAATCATAAGTCCTTTTATTGGTGTAGGCATTTTAATTGCCCTACTACTCTCTAGACAACTTACTATTTTAAGTCTCAATGAAGAGGTTGCAGTTGGACTCGGACAAAAAACTGTTCAAATAAAGATTATCTTATTCATTGCCGTTATTTTACTAGCCGGTGCTTCAGTTGCAATTGTCGGTAATATGGCGTTTGTGGGATTAATGGTTCCTCATATTGTACGCGCTGTTGTTGGCACCGATTACCGTTACATAATTCCTATGTCCATTGTTGTAGGAGGCATTCTCATGTTGATAGCGGACACGTTAGGCCGAACAATAAATATCCCTTATGAAACACCTGTTGCTGCAATTATTGCAATAATGGGATTACCTTTCTTCTTAATAATAGTCCGTAAAGGAGGAGGCAAATTCCGATGATTCAATCTGAACTAATAAAAAAACAACGTATAATTCTGTTTAGTTTACTTACTCTACTTTTATTTACAGCTTTTATTAGTGCTGGACTTGGGTACTCTTCTTTATCATTTGATCGTCTTGTACAGACTATCTTAGGGAATGGGACATTCAAAGAAGAATTTGTATTATTTTCTATACGATTACCAAGAATTATTATAACAATTCTTGCCGGGATGGCATTAGCACTTTCTGGAGCAATCTTACAAGGAATTACACGAAATGATTTATCAGACCCAGGTATTATTGGCATAAACTCAGGGGCAGGAGTAGCAATCTCTTTATTTTTCTTATTCTTTCCCATAGAACCAGGTTCTTTTGTTTATTTACTACCTGCTGTTGGGTTTATTGGAGCATTACTTAGTGCAGGTTTTATTTACCTTTTATCTTATAATCGCAAAGAAGGTTTGCAACCAGTAAGATTAGTTCTTACCGGAGTAGGTTTTTCCATGGCATTATCTGGTTTAATGATTGTGCTTATCTCCTCTGCCGAGAGCCAAAAGGTAGATTTTATCTCAAAATGGATAGCCGGTAACATTTGGGGGGCTGATTGGCCATTTATTTTTGCCCTCTTACCATGGTTAATTATTTTAATCCCCTTCACTCTTTATAAAGCCAATAAGTTAAACCTTTTAGGGTTAAGTGAGCCTGTAGCGGTCGGTGTTGGCGTCTCCATAGAAAAGGAACGTATTGTTCTGTTATTGGCAGCTGTCGCTTTGGCAGCCTCTGCTGTTTCTGTTACTGGAGGTATTGCTTTTATAGGTTTAATGGCGCCACACATAGCTAAGTCATTGGTTGGTCCTAGACATCAATTATTCGTACCAATAGCGCTTTTAATAGGCGGTTGGCTTTTACTCTTTGCAGATACAATTGGTCGAAATATTATTGAACCAAATGGAATTCCAGCAGGAGTCATGGTCGCCCTCATAGGTGCTCCATATTTCATGTATTTGTTATGGAAGGAATAATTTGGAAGAAAAAAACACGAACGGCTGTAGCCGCTCGTGTTTTTACTTTATTGTCTAAAAATTCTCTCGTCCTGTTTTATATATTTAACATTTGATGATCAATAAATTGAATTATATTACTTGAGCAGTGTCTAATGTATTTGCTATCATCAAATAGCTTGCTTAGCATTACACCACCTTCTATCACTGCAATAATATAAGTAGATGCCTCTTCAGTATTTATATCTTCTCTAAATTCTTTATTCTCTATCCCTTTTTCAATAATCATAGTTAATTTTCCGATAAAAGTTTTCATCGCTTGCTGAGCCTTCTCTTTAAGGAAAGGGTGTCCATCGTCGCTTTCAATGGCTGTATTTAATATCGGACATCCTCCTTCCAAAGAGTCGTTTTCAACGAGATCGATATAGACGTTGCAAATTGCTAACAAACTTTCTTTAGAATTACTTGCATTCTCTAGTGCTTTGGAAAGGAAAGACAGAATTTGCGAAAATGAATAATCAAAAGCCGCCAGAGCTATTTCATCCTTGTTTTCAAAGTGATTATAAATGCCACCTTTTCTTATACCACAACGCTCTATAATCTCTGAAAGAGAAGCGCCTGTATATCCTTTTGTATTAAATAAACCGGCCGACTCGCGGATTATATGTTCTTTTGTAATTTGTCCCTTTCGCATTCATCATACCTCCCATAAAAAAGTACCGTTTGGTCTCAAAACATTATACTACGTTTAGAATAACAATCAATAAATATGTAAATTTTCGTGTAATTAAAAATTGTCTTGCAGTCTAGTTTGCGATATGTTAAATTAAAACAGACCGGTCGGTACTAAAATAGAGAGAGGATTTGTTTATGCAAAAGAAATGCTTAACAATTCGAGGCAGAGAAGTGTACTTTTTGGATGATGGTTTGATAAATGCCCCTGCTGTACTTTTTTTACATGGTTTCCCGGAATCTTCATTGCTTTGGGGAGAAATAGTCACGTCTGTACAGAAGGCTGGTTACAGAGCGATTGCCCCAGATTTACCTGGCTTTGGTCAAAGCGAAGCTTTTAATGAACCTTCTACCTGGGAGAGATATATGGAATTTATAAGCGACTTTTCAGAAGAGCTTTCTCTAGAACAATTTCATCTTGTCACCCATGACTGGGGAAGCCTTATAGGAACAAGATGGGCATGTAGCAATCCTGAACGTGTTCAAAGTTTAATCATTGCAGATGCTACTTATAGTCCTGATTTTGTTTGGCATAAAGACGCATTAATTATGCGTTCTCTTGGTGGTGGAGAGCAATTTATTGAATATCTAAAAAATAAATCAGTATTTGAGGGTTTTATAAAAAAATCAATTCCAAATCTTTCTCAAGCAATTGTGGAGGATTTTTATAAACTATTTTCAGATCCAACAAGAATTAAAATCGCTCTAGAATTATACCGTTCGGGTGATATGGATAAACTAGAAATTTATCGTGGACGTTTAGCAGAATTTCTATCAATGCCGGTTTCTATCATTTTCGGCGAGCACGATACTTATATACTCCCGGAATATGGTCGGAAGTTAAAAGATGAAGAGTTACACCATGCTAATTATTACATCATTCCAGGGGCAGGTCATTTCACCCCTTTGGAAGCCCCAATCGAATTTATAGCTATTCTCACAAAACATTTAAAAAGCGTATAACTGTAATTCCCATAAACATAAATAATGGACTGCTTTATGCCGCAGTCCATTCTAACTTTATTTATTCAAATAATTATACATTTTTTCTGGGTAATCTGTAAAAATCGCGTCCACTTTGACAGCTCTAAGCATATCTGCATATGCTTCTTCATTCACTGTGAAAACACGAAGCTTTCTTCCGCTAGCAACCGCTTCTATTCCCATCGGTCTTAGCGCAGTCGGGAAAAAGGCATGAAGCGCATCAGCTCCAACTATACGCGCATAATCATGTGGAGCGATCATTACTTCCATAAATAAAATGGCCGTTTCTATTTGAGGAGCCAACTTCTTAAAAATTCTGACCATTTCATGATTGAAAGACGAGATTACAACACGATCCTCTAATCGATAATCCTTCAACATTTCCAGAACCTTTCGTTCCATCCCCTCATATGGGAAAACATCTGATTTCAATTCAATATTTATATGATGATGTGTATCTTTAAATACATATAATACTTCTCTAAGTGTCGGAATTTGTTCTCCCTTAAATTTAGAAGAAAAACTCTTACCAAAATCATACTTTTTCAGCTCTGCTAGTGTCATGTCCTTGACGAAGCCTTTTCCGTTAGATGTACGGTCAATTGTCTCATCATGAATGACAACTAGCTCCCCATCCTTTGTCATATGAACATCAAATTCTACCCCATGTACTGGAAGAGCTGCAGCTGCTTTGAACGAAGCAATCGTATTTTCTGGATGTGTCCCTGCCGAACCCCTGTGTGCATACACTTTCAAGTGAAGACCTCCCATCAATATTCTTCCTTTTATATACTTCCTATTATACACAGTTAGAACCTAATAATAAAAACGCCATCTCCAAAAGGAAATGACGCCATATACATTAATCCCTCGGTGGGATAGGAATATATTTTAGCTTAGGTGGTCGTGCTTTTTTAAGAATAGTCCATTGTAGACTTGTTTGAACCATTTGTCTCAAGTGAGTGAAAGGTAAAGATTTTAATCGTTTATTCGAAATTCTCAATGTTACATTGCGTTCGTTTAAACCCAATATGTATCTCTCCTTTTCGATTGAACGATGTCTTCATCATTCATCATATAGATAGTTTATGAAAGAGATGTGAATGTTATGTTTAGAGTTTGTTAATCTAGTGGCTTTCCAATATATTTTTGGTAGCTTTCGTAAGGGGATTGGTTGCTTTGCTTACCTCCAATTCGACTTCTGTTTTTAAGAAAGGCGCTTGTAACACACTTTAATAGCCACCTGTTTTCGAATTGTTTCCGGAGTGCTATGGACAGACTTTGGCACCATTATTACCGTAGAATTATTTTGAAAGGGTGGTCGTGACTGTCGTCACGACCACCCCTTCTTTTTTCGGTAATCTTATCGCTATCTTCTGTCCGTCGCCCTCGTGCAACATTTGGAGACTGGTTTTGAAAATAAGAGAATAGATGCTGCCTATTTATATTGTAAGCTCCCGAAGATGCCGTTTCGGTCGATATCGTTCTCCTCTATTAGGTGAGTGCTTACTATTTTTCTATATTCAACATGATAGTAATTCCCTTCTTTAGGATATTTATTAGTGACTGATTTATACCTCAAACCTTATCGATACTTTGTTTAGTGTTATCTCTGCAGGATCGTAGCATGACACTGAAAAAATCTATAGAATTTGACTTTACTAAAAAATGTCGTCAGATAAATAAGAAAATCGTTGAAACGGCTCCCTTTCCGCGGGCGTTGCCTTAGCCTCCTCGCTGCGCTGCGGGGTCTTCGGCCAACGCTATTCCAGCAGGAGTGTCGCCTTTTTCAACGATTTTCTATAAATACTAATTGAAAATTCACATGATAAAAACATGCTCTTTTAATGGCATGATGATTTCCTAAATTGAAAAGCGGATAATAGTTAATTGTAGTGGATGGCGGCGACTCCAGCCGGAATAGCAAATGTTTTCTGCACCGAAAGCGAAGCGTCAGGTGCATGAGCTGAAGACCCTGGACTGAGCGTAGCGAGGGAAGAGGCTGAAGCCATGCCGGCGGAAAGCGTCCGCCTGGAACGGAAATTAACGGGTCCAAAATAAATATTGAGAATGTGAACAACTTGTCGGTTGAGGACTTTTTCAGTGTCCTCAGCGTAAGAAAGGAAAGCTAATTGCTCCTCGTCAAATGGAAGGTAAACTAGTTACTAAATTAATATTCTTTCCTACTCTTTAAAAAAAGGATGACCCAATTGGGATCATCCTTTTCTATAAAAATGAGTATGCTGGATTGTTTGAAATCCTGCTTTAGTATAGATAGATAATGCAGCTTCATTATCTGTTTCTACGTCTAAATATACGAATGTTTTTCCTAAGAGATATGCTTCGTTTTTAGACCAGTTTAATAGTGCAGTTGCTACCCCTAGACCCCGTGCTCTTTCATGAACAGCTAGTCCGGTTACCCATAACTTGTTAGAATCATCTACTAAAGAAACAGTACCTACAACGTCATTATCCATTAATGCTACGATGAGTTGACGATTTGGCGTGACTGTATTAAATGCAATTAGTTCTCTAGCTTCCTCTTCGGTGTCTCCAAAAGCACTTACTAACACTTCTATTACTGCGGATTCTTCTTCCTTGTAGGGAATAATTTTAATATCATTTGAAACGGAAGTTATTTCTGCAGTTGCTCCCATCGTTCTCTCCGAAAAGTCACGGGTGTACCCAAGCTTCGTTAGCAAAAGTTGACCTGCTTCTGCAGTTTCTGGAGTTATTGCTAAATCGGTCTCTGCTCCTCTAAGCTCTAAGTTTCTTATCAGTTCCTTTACAAGTTGATCCCCAATTCCTTTACGACGGATGCTCGGTAAAACTAGTGCACTCCACTCGAAATCCGATGTAGCGATGCGATCTATAGCAGTTGCTAACCCAATTAACCTATCTGATTCGTCATCGTATGCTAACACGCAAAAACCTTTTAAATGATAATCCGTCAGTTCATCTATACTTAACAAAGAAGTATAGTTTTCTTTATCTTTCATAGATGCTTCTTGTATCAATGCTTTTATTTCTAGCATCGTATCAACATCTAATGGTATTGAAACAGTCATAAAAGAAATATGCATATTTCCTCCTTAAATTTTTGCATTGGTCAACATATTGTAATAGCGACCTTTTTGTTTTAATAGATCTTCTTGACCTCCAGCTTCTACTAGCTCTCCACCTTCCATTACGAATACAAGGTCAGCTTTTCTAACTGTATTTAATCGATGGGCAATAACAAAGCTCGTTCTACCTTCCATTAACCGCTCGAGCGCTTCTTGGATCTTTAGTTCCGTGACTGTGTCAATACTAGAAGTTGCTTCGTCTAATAAAAGTAAGGCCGGATCCGCTACTAATGCTCGTGCGATCGATAATAGTTGTTTTTGTCCCTGGCTAATCTCTCCACCATCGGCCGTTAATATCGTATCATATCCATTTGGCAGCTTCATAACAAAGTCATGTGCATTAGCTTCTTTTGCTGCATTTATTACTTCTTCATCTGTTGCATTTAATTTGCCGTACCGAATATTTTCTTTTACCGACATCTCAAAAAGGAAAGGATCCTGTAATACAAATGCTGTTTGGCTACGTAATGTATGTCTAGGTAATTGGTTCATAGGAATCCCATCAATCAATATCCGCCCATCATTCACTTCATAAAAACGTGCTAGAAGCTGCATTATAGTAGTTTTACCAGCACCAGTTGCACCAACTAAGGCAGCAGTTTTCCCTGCTTCTACATGGAAAGACACATGCTGAATAGTTGGTTTTTCTTCCTCTTGGGTGTATCGAAACGTTACATCCTCGAAAGTGACATTTCCTATTAGTTTATAGTCCTTATTATCAACAGCAGCATCTAATTCTTCCGGTTCATCCATAATCGTAAAAACACGTTCCGCCCCAGCAATAGCGGAAAGAACCGTATTAAATTGATTGGCTAAATCATTTAAAGGACGAGTAAATTGACGAGCATACTCCGTAAAGATAACAATTTCACCAATCGTCACATAATTATAATATGCTAAGACACCACCCGCTGCGGCTACAAGTGTAAAGCTTACATTATTTAATAGGTTCATCACTTTTGGAATAAAACCCGAGTATGTAAGTGCCCAAAATCCAGTTCTTTTCAATCGATCGCTTTTCACTGAAAATTCTTCTAGCATACGACTTTCTTGTGAGAATGCCTTGACGATTCGTTGACCAGAAATAGTCTCTTCAATCATTCCATTTAATTCGCCGACCGCTTGCTGCTGCTCTTTAAACAATTTAGATGTTCGTCTCGTAATCCATCTCATTGCAAAATACATAAATGGAACAATTGTTAAAGTGATTACTGTAAGTAAAGGGCTTAATAAAAGCATGACCGCGGCTGTGCCTACTAATGTTAATATACTTGAAAACACCTGGATGAAGGAAGAATTCAACGTCTGGCTCACATTTTCAATATCATTTGTCATTCGGCTCATTAGCTCGCCATGCTGTCTTCTGTCAAAAAATGATACCGGTAATTTTTGTAGCTTATTAAATAGGCCAGTTCGCATTCGATAAATCGTTTGTTGTGAGATTCCAATCATCCAATAACTTTGCAAGTACATCGTGATCGATAAAAAAACATATACAATGACAAGAATTCCAATTATCTTTGCGAGACCTGCAAAATTACTTTTAGTTAAGTATTCATCTATTATGACACCAATCAAATAAGGTCCTAGTAATGCTAAAGCGGAGCTTGCAACTACCAATACAAGCACGATTATTAATAAGAATCGCTGTTCATCAACTAATTTCCATATACGTGAGAGTACACCTTTCCAGTCGGATGCTTTCTCTACTTTCTTCTTATTGCTTTTGTTCAAATCTTCCTTAGTTACTATAGGTTCATAACCAAAAGGCTTACGAATGAAGTTCAACATAATTGTCTCCCTCCTGCTGTGATTCTGCAATTTCTCTATATAAAGATGAGCTCTCCATCAACTCATCATGGGAACCATATGCTGAAACTTTTCCCTCTTCTAGTAATAGTATTTGGTCTGCACCTTTAGCAGTCCTAATTTTTTGAGTAATCACTAGCATAGTGGCTTTTTCATCCTCTAATGCTTCCCATAAAGCATTTTCTGTCGATACGTCTAATGCACTTGTGCTATCATCTAACAATAGAATTTCTGGTTTTCGAACTAAAGCACGTGCAATCGAAAGTCTTTGCTTTTGTCCCCCAGAAAGATTCACTCCCTTTTGACCAACTCTCGTATCATATTGATCGGGGAATTGCTCAATCGAATGATGAATTTGTGCTTGCTTTGCCGCCTCTCTTAATAACTCCTCCGTTGCTGTAGAGTCTCCCCAACCTAAATTTTCTTCAATACTCCCGGTAAATAAAATCGATTGCTGTGGGACAAGTCCTATTACCTGGCGAAGCTCCTTTAATGGCCATTCCTTTACATCTACTCCATTAATTAAAATTTCTCCTTTTGACACATCAAAAAAGCGGGGAATTAAATTTAACAGAGTTGACTTTCCAGAACCGGTTGCCCCCATAATTGCTAGTTTTGAGCCAGGTCTGACAGTAAAAGATACATCCTTTAAAACTGGAACATCTGTTGTAGGATAGTGAAATGATACATGATTAAATTCAATTTCCCCTATTCCAGGGAGAGAATCAGGAGTATCTGTCTCAATTTCTTCTATTCCTTCCTTCACTAATAACACTTCTTCCATACGCTCGGACGATGCCTTAGCACGCGAGAAGAAAATGATGATAAAGGCAAACATGGAAAAAGCACCAGTCATACGCGTTGCATAGTTCACAATCGCAACCACTTCACCCATCTGGGCATTTCCAACTTGTATTTCCTTTGCACCAAACCATAGAACTGCCATTAAACTTACATTCATCACAAACAGAAGGACTGGTAAGATTAACTCCATTATGCGAAAGGCAGTTATATTATCTATTTTGAGACTATCTGCTACTTTGGCAAATCGAGTGGCTTCGAAATTACCACGTAAATATGCCTTTATTAAACGTACTGCCTGCAAATTCTCTTGGATTTTACTAGTCACACGGTCTACACTTCTTTGCACTTTTCCAAAAAGCTTTAATCCCCTTCTACTCATCCAATATAAGAACACGACTAGAAAAGGAGCACCAATTACTAAATATAGCGCTAAATAAGGATGAACTACAAAGGACATAATAATACTTCCAATAACAAGTAAGGGAGCTCTTAACATGATGCGAAGTCCCATAAAGATTAAGTTTTGCGTAATGGTCACATCTGTTGTTAATCGTGTAATTAAACTGGAAGTAGGAAATTTTAAAAAGGTTGCCATCGTAAACGATTGAATCTTTTTAAATAGCGCTTGCCGGATGTCATATCCATAGCTTTGCACTGCATGAGAAGCGATGTATGTATTAATAATCCCTGCCAAAAATGCAATGAAAGACAGAGCAAGCATAATGCTTCCCCAAAAAATGATTTTGTGTTGATCTCTTGCTAATATTCCATCATCAATAATAGTTGCTATTAATAATGGTTGAATTAGCTCTACGGATAGTTCAGTCAGCATAAAGAACAAAGCAGTAGCTACAAGCCATTTATATGGAGATAAATAAGATAAAACTGTCTTCATGTTTCATACACCCCTAGATTCTTCGTTACACGAATTAATTATCGGTATGACCTATTATGCCATAATCAATCAAGAACAGATAGAAAAAGATGACTTAAAATTCAAGTCATCTCAGATTATTCTCATTATTTTAATAATTGACCGGTAGGTTAGTAGAAATGTTTAACTTTCAATCCCTTCCGTTACTTTCTTTTTCCACTTAATTTCTCCTGCAACCGAGAGCCATGTAACAAAAACAAGCATCACTACTACTCCAAAGTATTGCCACGCTCCCAGTATTTGTCCAAACCATATTACAGAAATAATCATGGCCGTCAAAGGCTCTAAGCTAGAAAGAATACTTGTTTCTACTGCAGTTATGTATTTCATACTGGATAGAAATAGAACAAATGCAACTGTACCGATTAAGATAATAAAAACAATCATCCAATTGAATGGAGATTCCGCTAGAAAAACCCATTCATCTGAACGCCATAATTGAGTGATTGTCCCTAGCAATACACCCCCGATTAACATTCCCCATCCGACAACAATCAGTACTCCCCATTCCTTCATGAGTCTTGCTGGATACACCGTATAAAACGCAAAAGTAAGACCTACACTTAACCCCCAAAGTAAAGCTTCGGTACTTATTAATAAATTGTTCACTTCAGCATTGGTCAACAAATAGAAAAGTCCAATAAGTGTGCCGATTATACCGACTACCTGATATTTTGGTGGGAACATTTTACTTTTCCAAGAAACAAATAGAATAATATAAATAGGTCCTAAAAATTGCAATAATGTTGCTATAGATGCATTACTAGCATCAATTGCTGCCACGAACGTGTACTGGACACCTAGCATTCCAAAAATACCGAAGATAATTAATTGCCTCCACCAGCTAGGCTCTTTCCAAATGGCAAAAATTTGTTTACCACTCAATCGCATAAATAGTAGAAGAAAAAAACCTGCTACAGTTAATCTTATAGTTAGGAAAAAAGGAACAGACAACCTACTATTGTTGAATACCCACTCCATCATCGGACCTGTTGCGCCCCAAAGCATAGAACCACTAACTATTAATAGTATACCTTTCCAGCGATTCACTTTCTTCTCACCTCATTTTTAACGTTGTTATTTTATGTACCAAATATTATGAAGGGACTATTTAACTATTGTTTTTTACAATATGATTATTTTGTTCTAGAGTAATGACTAATTTACCTATATTCTATATAATTATAAATAAACAAAATAGATTACTATGAAAGGGGTTGAAAAGATGTATTCGATTGAAGCAACATTAGATTCAAGCAGCTCTATTTTCAATAATATACCTTACCCAGCCTTTCTTACGGATAAAGAAGGTAACATAATTTGGTGGAGCAGAGAAGCTGAAAGACATTTTGGTTTTAGTCATGATGATGTAAAGGTAGAAAACCCACCTTTACTTGACAGTAGTGTAAAAGAATCTTTTTCTGATATGTATGATACTTATTCACACAATGAAGATCCTGTCCGCTTTGATTCTATTCTGCTATATCATGAAAACGGTGAAAATTCTATTGCTTCTATTGTGGCAAAATCCTTTACTATAGACCATTATTCGTTTGTTATATTTTTAATAGATCTTGATCATTTACCTAAATCCGAAGAAGCTTCTTTTTTAGAATTACAAGCAATTAAAAAAAGCTTATCCGATTCCTATATGGTTGTTTACTTAGACAAAGAAGGTTTAATTACTAATGCAAATTCTCAATTTTTAAAGAAAAGTAATTGGACGCCAAAACGTATTTTAGGAAAATCATTTTGGCAAATGTTTCCTGATACTTCCGAACATCAAATGGTTGCCACTAACATCATGAAATTACTCCGAAAAGGAGAGAGTTTCCAAGGCACCATCGAAAAAATAACAAAAGATGGAATTAATTATTGGGTTGAATTACTTGCTATCCCAGTAAGAGATACCCAAAATAATACCCTCTACTATTTATTATTGGAAGAGGAAATTACTGAAAAAAAATTATTGCAGTCTCGTTTAGAGAAAATTGCATATGTAGATACAGAAACTGGACTTATGAGTAGACACCGCTTAGAGGATATTGTAACAGAATATATAGAAGAGAAGAGACATTTTTCATTTGTTTTTATTACAATTGATCAATTTTATACATTAAGAGAAATTTTCAATGATCAAACCGAATCCAAATTATTAATTGAGTTTGCCAAAAGATTAAAAGTATATTTTGAAGACACTACGATTGCTCGTGTCGGAAGAGATGAATTTGCACTGATTACTCCTTTAAGTGATTGGTATATCCAAGGATTTACGAATTATCTTAGACAAAACCCTATTTATTTAAATAATAAAGTCATTCCTATTACAATAAGTGGGGTAATTACAAAATACCCAGAAGCCCAGCATTCTTACTTACATTTAATAAAAGCTTCCAATACAACAATCCAAAAAGTTAAGCAAGAAGGCGGTGGAATGATAGCCAGTCTTTCTCAATCTGAACATAATAAACTAAGTCGAACAATACAAATTGAGAAACGTCTTCTAGAAGCATTAAATCATCGAGATTTGCATGTAATGTACCTCCCACAAAAAGATCTGGAGTCAGGAAAAATAACCGCTGTCGAAGCTCTTGTTCGATGGGAAGATGAAGTACTTGGAGTAATTTCGCCTGAGGAACTTATTCCAATTGCTGAAGAAACTGGTCTAATAAATGAAATTGGTACCTTTATGCTTGAAAAATGTTGCGAACAAGCAGCGATTTGGCACAATAAAGGATTTCCAATAAAGGTTAGCTTCAATTCTTCTATAAGAGAATTCCGAGACAAAAATATGGTGAAAACCATTCGAAAAGTGTTGGAGAAGTATGATTGCCCACCTGAAGCATTACAAATAGAATTTACTGAGAAATTTGCATTAGAAGCAGAAGCAGAAAAATCTATTATCCAACAAATGCAAACGCTCCAGCAAGATGGTGTGACATTCGTACTGGATGATTTCGGAACTGGCTACGCATCGCTGCGATACTTGCAACTTCTGCCAATCAGCCAACTGAAAATCGATAAATCATTTATCGGTTCACTTTTACAACAAGAAAAGCTCCAACAGCTTGTGCAAGGACTAATTCAATTTGGACACTCCTTGAGTCTACGAGTAGTTGCAGAAGGAGTAGAATCAGCAGAACAATATAGCCAATTAGAACAAATAGGCTGTGATGCTTTACAAGGGTATTATATAAGTCGTCCGATTTCTACTAAAGAAGTGGAAAATTTGTTAAACAAAGAAGCAAAAACCGTGAAAAACATATAAGTTTTTCACGGTTTTAATTTTGGTTGTTTTTTCGTTTTTAATAGCAGCTTTGTAATTATCTCTGCAAATACTAAACCTACTGCAATCGCTCCTGAAATCATTAAAGCATGTGATGCATACTCAATAGCAACAGCGTAATCCCGCTCCACAATATGTCGCATTGCGTTATACGCAACTCCCCCTGGAACTAATGGGATGATTCCTGCAACACTAAAAATAATCATTGGCATTTTAAAGTGTTTGGCCATTAGATGTGCGACAAAAGCTATTGTAAAGGCACCAGCAAATGAGGATTTGACTGGATCATTACTTAATTCATTTATATACGAGTAAATTAGCCATCCTGTCATTCCAACTAAGCCACAATAAAAAAGTGAATTTTTGGGAGCATTAAAAACTATTCCAAATGCTGTTGCTGCAATAAAGCTTAGTATTCCCTGCAATAAATAAGACATGGCCTTCCTCCTTAGAATGACAATACAATTGCAACTCCTGCCCCTATTGCAAATGCAGTAAGAAATGCTTCCGCTCCTTTTGATAATCCAGACATAAAATGTCCTGCCATTAAATCACGAATAGCATTTGTAATGAGCAGTCCAGGAACAAGCGGCATTACAGAACCTATAATAATTTTATCTATATCCCTTCCAAGACCATATTCAACTGAAGCAATAGCTATTACGCTAATTATTAATGCAGCTAATAATTCTGCAAAAAACTTAACCTTTGTTTTTACCTGTAGCGTTTCAGATACTGTGTATCCTATTCCTCCTGCTAACATGGCTAAGGGTATATCAGTAGGATTTGCACCGAAGAGTAAGAGAAAAGCCCCCGATGCTATGGACGCCGCGATTATTTGTATCCAAAAGGGATACTTTTTATGTTCTTCCTCTATTTTTTTTAATTCTAAATACGCTTCATCCAAAGTAATTACTTTATTGGCTAAATTTCTGGAGACAGCATTAACGAGTGCAATTTTTTCTAAATCTGTTGTTCTATTACTAATTCTTGCTAATCGAGTTGGAATAGCTCTGTTTCCGCTGAAAAGAATGCCTGTTGGCGTCACAAAGCTTTGCGATTCGGTTAATTGTTGCGACTGAGCCATGCGATCCATGGTATCCTCTGCACGGTAAGTTTCCGCTCCACTTTCCATCATTAATCTACCTGCAAGAATACAACACTCTACTGCTAAATCATAATCAGGTCTCAATCGAAACACCTTCCTTCCTCTATTTACGATAATCTTATCGAACGATGAACATAAAAACAATCCAGTTTATTACTTTATCATATATTCATCGATAAATTCTAATATAATATTTATGCAATAATAATCCTTCATATAATACTTCAAGCTTCCTCAAAATAAGGCGTTCATATACCCTCGTTTATCGCTTTGCGGGTATTTCGACCGATTCCCCGAATTATTTTTTTATCCGTAGTAGGAAGCTTTTCCTTAAGTGCTGTTGCAGACATTTGTTCGTACTAAAAGGATAGCGGAAATTCATTTATTCTCAAAATCTTTAGGGCTTTGTACAATGTCGTGAACAGACCGAAAAAGGATGAAGTCAACCTTAGCGGTTGCCTTCATCCTTTATGCTAGTATTTCAATTTTCCTATTTTCTCAAATTTATTTAAGTTATAGCTTGTGATTTCCCTTACTGCTATCGTGTACAAAGAATCCTCAACATACAACATTCGTTGAATACTACTTTCCCAATTTTCATAGAGCTGAGAAGGATTGTGGGGGTTTAATAAATTCCCTTTCATTACAATCCCTTTTTCTGGAGTTATTTCATAAATTAAAGCTCCGTCTTGCTTAAACTGAGCATACTCTTGACCAACGCCTTGCTCATAAATAGTAATTGGAAAGCCATATAGATTTTTTTCACGATGTTGGAACAAAGCATGATGATCGTATTGAATAGGTGAGAAAGTTCCTTGCCCTCCAATAACTTCTGTATCCACTTCTTTAGGATTTGATAAATCACTTACATCAAACAAAGACACTTTCATTCCCTCAGTCATAATAAGAGGTTCTTTAGAACCCTGTTGTGGGACAATCTTTGTTTCATATCCAAATCCTATTAGGTGATTTTCGTCTAATGGATGCAAATAATTACTAAAGCCAGGAATTTTTAATTCTCCTAAAACTTTCGGTGCAGTTGGTGTTGCAACATCGATGACAAATAGCGGATCTGTTTGCTTGAAAGTCACCATATATGCTTTATCACCCATGAACCTTGCAGAATAAATACGCTCATCTTTTGCTAGACCCGTTAAGGACCCAACTATTTTCATCCCTTTATCTAAAATGAAAAGATTGTTTTCGGAAGGTTCATTTTCATCCCAGCTACTCCCTTTCGTAGTTACAGCTCTGAAATATCCATCATGTTCATCCATGGAAAACTGATTCAATATCGTACCCGTCAAACGACTTGATGCAACAAATTGAACGGATGTTTCGTGAAGCGCAAATTTAAATACTTCCGTATCCATTTTACCTGGATTCCATATAAATTTTTTAGAATTGGAATTTGTTGATTCAAAAATTGTTGAAGTTAAATATAAATTTTCCTTGGACATATATAACTGTTCACTTCCTCCAAGGTACCCCTTTGTCATAACGGTATTATCTTGTAAGTTTTCTACATTGATTGCTGATATAATACTATAATTTGCTTGCATGGAATTAGGAAGAATCGCAATGTTATCATAGTTCATAGGTTTCGGTTCTTTATCTGTCTTGGAATCATATACACTAGGACGTAGCTCTATATCCTCATTCTCTTCCATCATCCAAAACTTTGGATAGACAGTAGTTACATAATACAGGGTATTATTTGTTAAACGTGCGCCATTCATATATCCTTCTGTGGCAATCTCCCTAGACAGTTTAGGTGACGCAGGGTTTGTAATATCATAGAAATACACACTCGTCATGGAATCCATTGGCATTCCAATTCTATCAATATTTTGTTTACTGTCTGATTCTAGTGTGCGAAACACATTCTTTTGCCCAATGATTATTAACGTATCATTAGACAATAATAGTTGAGAAGGATAAAAATCATTCGTAAAGCGGATTTTCGTTTCTTCTCTCATTTTCTTGGGATCTTTTACATTTACTATGACTACATTATTTTCACTAATTGAAAAAACATGGGAGCCATTTGTTTTTACCATATCAGCTTCATCTACACCATCTACCTGGTTATTTGTAGTAGAATAATCTCCTCCTTGAGCATTGGAAGATTCTTTCGATTCTGTTTCCATAGTGTCTTCCATAATTGTGACTTCTTCATACCCTTGAGTTTTTTTCGCTAGCTCGAAATAAGCTTTTAGTTCTTCCTTTGATTTTACGGATTGAAGTTCTTTGTACACCGTGAAAGGAAATTTCGTTTTCATAAACTTATTTTTTACATATAAGCTATAGGTACCTTCTTTTAAGCCTGTTATTACAACTACCTTCCCCTTTTTAGATACACTATGCTTTGCATTAACTTTTTTCCCTTGTTGGTCAGTTACATACATTTCCCCTTTTTTGAATGCATCCTCACTAACTGCCGAAGACAAAGTAACGATAAATGGTTGGTTGGAAAATACAACATCCTGAGCACTCACGGACGTTCTAGCTGAAAAAAATACTATGACCAATCCAACAATTAATGCCGTACCAATTATCGACATAATCCACTTCTTCATATGATCTCCCTCTCTTTTACTATGTTAAACCATTAGACTGCGAATAAAATAAATGGTTTCACCTCTTAATTAAATTATTTTTCACATGAAAGAATTAAGAAAAAGACCCCTCTTAAGAAAGGGGTCTTCAGACTGTAGACAAACTCAAATTTATTTTTATATAGGATAGACAGTTTTTTCCGAACCTTACCGCTCGTTTTCCGCGGGTAAGCTCCGAGGTTACTGAGAAATTCTATAGAATCTTACTTTACTAAATAATATCATCCGATAAATGAGAAAATCGTTGAAACGGCTCCCTTTCCGTGGGCGTTGCCTTAGCCTTCTAGGCCAACACGATGTTGGTCATGCAATCGTTGCCGCAGGATGCGGCGAACTTAGATTGCCTTCCCCTCAACTGCGGGGTCTTCGGCTAACGCTATTCCCACAGGAGTATCGCCTTTTTCAACGATTTTCTATAAATACTAATTGAAAAGATTTTATTTAAAATTTCTCTATTAATGGCATATGGTTTCTAATTTAAATGTGGATAATAGTTGATTGGAGTGAAAGGCGGCGACTCCAGCCGGAATAGCAAATGTTTTCTGCACCGAAAGCGAAGCGGCAGGTGCATGAGCGAAAAGACCCTGGACTGAACATAGTGAAGGAAGCAGCTGAAGCCATGCCGGCGGAAAGCGTCCGCTTGGAACGGAAATTAACGAGTCCAACATACCTATTATGAAATCTCATAGAGGACTTTTTCAGTCACCTCGCAACGCTGCTCCTGCAGGGTCTCGTCTGTCTCGCTTTTCCCGCAGGAGCAGAGCGGATACTTCTCCAATGCACGAGACCAATTAGCCAACTGCCTTTTGTCTTCAATTTGAAGACCCCTCTTAAGAATGGGGCCTTTTTCGTTTTATTCTTCTATTTTATTTCCTCTAGTCAATTTTTCGAATTCTTCCATGTCTCTGTTCCTTTTTGGGAGGTAATTAAAAGGATTTCTTTCCTGTGCAAATTCCTCTCTTGCATTAACTTGGATACCGATTTTCGTTCCAGCAGTTGCTGTCGGATCATTATATATATTTTCCTTTTCTCCATCGAAATGTGGAGTTGCTTCGACATGTTTGTTATCACTTTTTCGAGTCATCAAATCATCTCTCCTTTATAGATAATATGATGTTGTTAAAGTTGAACTATTCCTCTTACTTTTAAGACTATAATTAGTTGCGCAAATCTCCCCTTCTTATAGCAATGCCTCTTTTATTTGTTTCTAAAGTTCGGTGGACGGTCATAGTTTATTTTTCAAACAAAAAGGTTTTCTTGATCAAGTCAAGAAAACCTTTTTATATAGTATTTGTTCAGAATCAACACCAGTTACATTTTCTTTCCCTATCACTCTTCTTCAAATGGCCATTTTGGTAGCATATGAGAAAGTGTTTTATCTTCTCGGTAGCCAAGTACATATTCCGCTTGCATAATGGTATGGATTTCACGTGTTCCTTCATAAATTACAGGTGCTTTGGAATTACGTAAATATCTCGCTACTGGATATTCATCTGAATACCCATAAGCACCATGAATTTGTACAGCATCATCTGCAGCTTTATTTGCAAAGTCGCATGCTTGCCATTTTGCAAGTGACGTTTCACGTGTATTACGAACACCTTTGTTTTTTAACTCTCCTACACGGTAAACGAGTAATCGGCTCATTTGAAGTCCTGCTTCCATCTTCGCAACCATTTGTTGCACGAGCTGATGTCTTCCAATTTCCTTACCAAAAGTTTCTCTTTCATGACAGTACTTAACACTTGCTTCTAAACAAGCTAAAGAAAGTCCTACTGCTCCTGCTGCTACCGTAAACCTTCCATTATCGAGAGCAGACATAGCAATTTTAAACCCTTCTCCTTCTTTTCCTAAAAGATTCTCTTTCGGCACTCGCATATTTTCAAAAAACAGTTCACCGGTATTTCCGGATTTAATACCGTATTTCCCCTTAATTGCTTTGGAGGAGAAGCCTTCCATTGTTCGTTCTACGATGAAAGCACTTATACCGTGGTGCTTTTTAGATTTATCCGTATAGGCAAAGACGATAAAATGATCAGCCGCATCACATAATGATATCCATGTTTTTTGCCCATTAATGACATAGTGATCCCCATCGAGCACTGCAACAGTCGACATGGCCGCTACATCTGAACCTGCACCTGGTTCTGTTAATCCAAAGGCTCCTATTTTTTCTCCCTTTGCTTGGGGAACTAAATATTTTTGCTTTTGTTCTTCAGTTGCCCACTGCATAAGCGTCATTGAATTAAGTCCTATATGCACCGACACGGCAGTTCGAAAAGCTGTGTCACCACGTTCTAGTTCTTCGCAAGCAATCGCAAGTGAATTATAATCCATTCCACTTCCGCCGTATTTCTCCGGAACACAAACTCCCATTAAGCCAAGATCCGCTAGACGTTTCCAGATTCCTTTATCAAATGCACCTTCTATTTCCCATTTGGCTATATGAGGAATGATTTCACTATCTACAAATTGACGAACTGTTTTTCGTAAAAGGACTTGTTCCTCCGTTAATTCGAAATTCATTATTCTTCACCTCTCACAACGGTCTCTACAATATCAACTCCACGAGTTGCCATTTCTCTAATATATAATTCTCCTGGGACAATCAATTCAGGTGGGTATACGCCTCGTTTAGAAATAACATTATTCCCAATCATTTGTGCTACTACAGAAATTGTATTGGCAGTTGCTCTTGCCATTGCGGTTGTCCCGGAAAGTTTATCTTTTTTCGTAGACAATTCATATGAAAAAGTTGTGTTTTCCCCTTCTTTTATACCTTTAACGATTACACGTAATAAAACAGCATCTTCTTTATCACCAAGTAATAATTGTGGTGTTAATACTTCTTTTAAGACATCGCGAGCCTTCACCATATTTCCATTTACATTCACTATGGTTTTTTTATTTGTTAATCCTAAATCTACAAGTAATTTAAACTTATCTGCATGCCCTTTGTAACGTATCGTTTTATATTCCAATGTGTCTATGTTCGGAAAAGATTTAGGTAATGTCGAAGTTCCACCTGCAGTATGGAATGCCTCTAACTCACCATACTCATCAAAGAATATCGGCTCTATCTCTGATAGGGATTCCACTTCTTGCAGTTTACCATCCCGGATTACATGGGAAGGGTCGGTATAATGGTCAAATACACCTTCTAATGAAAAGACAATGTTGTATCCGAAAATTCCTTCTGGTTTTACTGGTATTCCACCAACGTATAAATGGATTCCTGAAACTTCATCTAGTTTACTAGCTCCATATCCCGCAAGAATATTAATCATACCCGGTGCTACACCTAAATCTGGGATTAGTGTGATCCCTTTCTGCTTTGCCTTTTCATGAAGTGATAGAACTGTATCTGTTGCTCCTCCAATATGGCCACCTAGATCGATTGAATGAACACCAGCATCTACTGCTAGTCTAGCTACTTTTTCATTGAACGAATAAAACAATGCATTAATGACTACATCAACCTTTTCCATGATTTGCAGTATATTCGCATCATCATTTGCATCTAATCTTAAAACATCTATTTTCGAGTTTTGTAGTCTTTCTTTAAACATCGTTGCTTGTCCCACATCTAAATCACATAATAGTACCTTTTCCACATTAGGGCTCTTCACTAAATCCCGAGCTGCTTCTTTTCCCATTAATCCTGCTCCCAATACAGCAACCTTCATGTAATCATCCCCCTATTATTCTGTATCTATTTGTGCTCTTTGCAATTTCCCACTAAAGTCTACATAAATGCTCTTCCATTCCGTATATACATCTAATGCCGCCACACCTGAGTCTCGGTGTCCGTTTCCGGTACCTTTAGTCCCACCAAACGGCAAATGGATCTCAGCTCCTGTAGTTCCAGCATTAACATAAACAATTCCCGTATCTAAGTCCCGCTGTGCACGGAAGACTTTATTTACATCTTTGGAAAAGATAGAACTTGAGAGTCCAAATTTCACTCCGTTATTAACTTCTATCGCTTCTTCTAAAGAACCTACTTCAATAAGTGAAACAACTGGACCAAAGATTTCTTCTTGCGCTATTCTCATATTTGGTTTAACGTCCGTGAAAAGGGTTGGAGCATAATAATTTCCGTTTGCTAAGTCCCCTTCTTCTAATACATTTCCACCAACTAGAAGATTAGCCCCTTCTTCTTGTCCAATTTTGATGTAGGAATGAATTTTATCTAACGCTTTCTTGTTAATAACTGGCCCAATTTTGACTGATTCATCTAAGCCGTCTCCAATTGTCAACTTTTCCATTTGCTCTAGTAATTTAACTTCTAATTCTTTCTTTACATCTTTATGCACGATTACTCGACTACATGCAGTGCAACGTTGACCCGCTGTTCCGAATGCACTCCATAAAATCCCTTCTACAGCAAGAGACAAGTCTGCATCTTCCATCACAATAACAGCATTTTTTCCACCCATTTCAAGAGACACTTTCTTTAAATGCCTTCCTCCAAGCTCTGCTACTTTACTACCTGTTTCAGTAGAACCTGTAAAGGAAATCACTTTTACATCCGGGTGCTCAATCATTGCGGTTCCAACTTCCGAACCAGAACCAAAAACTATATTTGCTACCCCATCAGGTAAACCAGCCTCTTCAAATATTTTTGCCATTTCATAAGCCATCATTGGTGTTTCAGTTGCAGGCTTCCAAATGAAAGTATTTCCTGCTACTATCGCTGGAAATGACTTCCACGTAGCTATGGCTACAGGAAAATTCCAAGGTGTAATCAGTCCAACTACTCCAATTGGTGCGCGCACGCTCATCGCAAATTTATCTGCTAGCTCAGATGGTGTCGTTTCTCCAAATAACCGGCGACCTTCCCCTGCCATATAAAACGCCATGTCTATTCCTTCTTGTACTTCCCCACGGCCTTCTTCAATTACTTTTCCCATCTCTTTCGTTAGAACCTGTGCCAGATGTTCTTTCTTTTCTTTCATTAGCCTACCAATTTCATATAAATAATCTGCACGTTTTGGCGCTGGTACAAGTGCCCATTTTTTCTGTGCTTTCGTAGCAGCCGCAACAGCTAAATCTACATCCTCTTTTGTTGACATCCTTACTTCCGCCAACTGTTCTCCACTCGCTGGATTTAAAACAGCTGTATATTTTTCCTCGCCAATATCTTGCCATTTCCCATCAAAAAAGTTTGTGAGCTTCATAATCCTATTACCTCTTTTCCTTTTTATGAAAACGCTAACATAAAGAATACATTCTCTATTACTTGAAGAATCCCTTTAATTTTTTCTAAAAATAAGAATTTTCAGAGTGAAACTTTTCATAACATGATTCGTATTAATAAATATTGAATAAGAGGAGGAAATAAACATGAACAATCACGAAATAGATTACAAATTATACGGAGACGATATGCAATTTGTAGAAATTGAACTAGACCCTCAAGAAACAGTAGTTGCAGAAGCCGGCAGTTTAATGATGATGGAAGACGGCGTTTCCATGGAGACAATCTTTGGTGACGGCTCCAGCTCTGGTGGCGGCGGTGGTCTAATGGGCAAATTAATGGGTGCAGGTAAACGTATGCTTACAGGTGAAAGTTTATTCATGACAACCTTTACGAATACAGGCAGCGGAAAGAAACATGTTTACTTTGCTTCTCCATACCCAGGTAAGATCATTCCAATGGATTTAAGCGAACATAGAGGAAAAATAATTTGTCAAAAAGATGCTTTTCTTGCAGCAGCAAAAGGTGTTTCTGTAGGGATTGAGTTTCAACGAAAATTAGGAACTGGATTCTTCGGTGGTGAAGGTTTCATCATGCAAAAGCTTGAAGGTGATGGGCTTGCATTCATTCATGCTGGCGGAACAATCCATAAAAAAGTTTTACAGCCAGGAGAGGTTTTACGAGTAGATACTGGATGCCTAGTAGCTATGACTTCTGAAGTGGATTACAATATCGAAATGGTTAAAGGTGTAAAAACGGCTCTATTTGGTGGCGAAGGGCTATTTTTTGCAACACTTCGTGGACCAGGTACAGTGTGGATTCAATCCTTACCATTTAGCCGTTTAGCAAGCCGAGTGTTTGCAGCTGCTCCTCAAACTCCAGGTGGAGGCTCACCAGGTGAAGGAAGTATTGCTGGAGGACTGTTCGATCTTTTAGGCGGAAAATAATAAATAGTGGCCTTCGGTTGATGGGGAGAAAAATACTAACAAAAGGTAAATTTTCATACTAATGGAATATAAATATTTAAAGGTTTAATGGCACTACTAGGGAAAAATAAAAAGAAGTTTAGACTCAGATGTTATTCTGAGTCTTTTTGATTTACTTCCCACAAATAAAATATTATCTAATAGGAGTTTACAAATATCTAAAGGAATTGTAAAAAAAGGAGTATTCCATCTTATAGGGAAATCTAATTTAACTAACCTTTGGCTGGTTTAGTTAAAGAAATTTATTATCTATTATTTTAGAGTGTCCTCGTCACTTCTGTATTCTAAAAGATCTCCCGGCTGACAGTCTAAAGCCTTACAAATTGCTTCTAACGTGGATAGTCGAATCGCTTTTGCCTTTCCATTTTTCAATATAGAAAGGTTAGCCATTGTTATTCCAACCCTCTCCGAAAGTTCTGTTACGCTCATTTTCCTTTTAGCCAGCATCACATCAATATTAATTATTATTGTCATGTTATTCACCTCAGACTATTAAGTCGTTCTCTGATTTTATATCGATGGCTTCTTGTAAAAGTCTTTGAAGAACGGCCGCAAAAACAGCAATCACCATTGGAGCAAAAATCATGACCATTCCGATTAGTACGAGACCTGGTGCGTCATCTATCTCCGCTAGGATAAATACGAATGGTAAGGCTATCGTATACAAGCCACTGATTGTGATAGCACAGTTTTTGATTTTCTTTAGAGCTCTTACAGATAATTTCGAGAAAGCTTTGTTCTTGTCAATATAGCTTAAAAGGTTAAAAGATTGATATAAAGCAATGTAAAATGGGATCGCCGAAACATACATAACCATTAAAATGCCATATACTACATAAGCTAAATCTGAACCTCGTTCTGCTGCTTCATTTGCTTCATTCGCTATCTGAGGCAACAAAAATAGACACAAAGCAAGAACCGGAATGCCAATAAAAATAACAGCTACCTTTAAAAAGAGTGTTGAACTTCGTTTCATAAAACGCACCTCATTTATTTATTGTTAAATTGAATTTAACACATTATTTATTGATTTACAATAAAAAAATATTGATTTTAATTACATTATTATTGTTTATAAAATCATCAGTTTGTTTTAGACGAAATAAAAAGCACTCCTCATTACAGCGAAATGCTCTATAACTTTAAACTATTCATTTTAAAACCATGGTGCCATAGAGCCTATCCTTGAGTCTAACTCCAACGACCACGATTGCTATAAATCCTGCCATTGTTAAAACGCCATCAATTTATATGCGTATTGATGTCTAATTAATTTGTAAAATCTACTAAAGCATTGATATAACCACAAAAAGGGAAACACCAACTCATATGTATTGCATCCCCGATTAGGTTGTTATTAATATTTTCTCCCCAATAACCGAACCCGTTATCTTTCTAGGGTCCTCTTTTTCGTGGAATAAATAATGCCTGTCCGTCTACATTTTTCGGCAAATTGTTTATTTTTTATCGAACACCCCTTCATATACTATGAGTAAGATCAATAATGTGGATATTACGTTTCTATTAATTTATTGATCTTTAGTATAAAAAAGGAGGTGTTCGACATGAAAGCTTCTTTTGGTATGTGGATTGGCTGGGTAGCTATTATTCTTGCTGTAATAGGGTTCTTTTACTCACCTATTTGGTTCGGTGGAGCTGCAATAATTTTAGGCCTAATCAGCTTAGCTTCCCCTCAAAAGTTCCTAGCTTGGAGTGCAATTGTACTTGGAGCAATTGCGTTCTTTCTTCCGATGCTCTTTTAGATAAATGGTAATTATGTATTTACGGCATGTCCGGGTCAAGTTACCGCACATGCCTTTTTATATAAGAGAAGCACTAATCACGAACTTCTTTTTATATGACCGGATAAAAATAAATGTGTCCAGATAATAAAATTTCTGACCGGATAAAATTTTATCTGTCCACATTAAAAGATTTTGACTGTATGGCATCTTTTCAATAATTAAAAAAGCTCAGTAAGTGTTTTACACTTACCAAGCTTTTCTCTACTTATTTGCTTGCTTTATATGCATCTAAGAATTCTTTTGCTTTTGCTGGATCTGCTACTAGCTCATTTCCAGTATCAACAAGTGGACTTACAGTGGAAACTGCTTTCTTTTTGTTTCCTTGGTAGTAATTTAAAATTTCATCTTGGTTAATTGAATAAAGAATAGCTTTTCGTAGGTCTTCGCTATCGGATACTTCACGATTTTTTGTATTAAATAACAAATAAGATACGGCATTACTATCACTTTTTTGAAGGGTTAATTTACTATCTCCTTCTACTAAATCATACTTTGTTTCTGGAACACCATTGAAAATATGAATTTCTCCATTACGTAATGCGGAAAGTGCGCTGTCAGGATCTTGAATGAAACGTACAGTTACATTTGAAATTTTAGCTTCATTTTCAGTACCTGCCATATAAGCTGGGTTTTTCAAGAATATTGCTTCGTAGTCATTTTTATGAGATAAGATGTACGGACCGCTTGCATATAACGTATTGTTATATTTGTCGCCTTCTGTAACTGTATTTTGATCTCCGTAAGGAATATCTTTATTTACATCAAATGTTGCCACATCATAAGTATTAATGCTTTCTACTTGTTTTTTAGAAACAATTCCTGCAGATTGGTGAGCTAAATAATTTAGTACTTGTGGGAATGGATTTACTGTTGTAATTTTCACCACTTGATATTTGCCTGCCGCATTATCTGCAGTATTTTTGTCTTCTACCAATTCGGTAATTTTAGCGTCTAAGCCTTCTTCAAGCGCTTCTCTTACAGTAACATCGCTTCCAGATTGTTTAACATCAAGCTCTGATAAGTCAGTTACTACTTGAATGTCTTTCATACTTTCATGCAAGCTATATGTGCGGTGATCTGGAACTGAGTTTTTATCCTTTGCACGGTTTAAAGAGAATACAACATCATCTGCTCCTACGCGTTCCCCAGTGTCAACTGCTTTTTTATCTGTAACAGCAGCAAAGTTTATATCATCACGAAGAAGGAAGTAATATGATTCATTACCTTCTGCGATTGCGTGATTAAGTGATAAAGAACCATCTGAAACCACTTTATCGTCATCAGTTAAATTAACAAGTCTTACATACATATTAGTATTTAGCGTATTGATAGATCCATCATTACCTTTAATCGGATCTAAAGAAGTTAAAGTCCCGATTGCTTGTTGCATAATTAATGGTTGTGTTGCTCTTTTTGAAGTGTCTGTAAAATCAATCGTTTCCCATGCAATTGCACGTGAAGTTGCAAGTCTTACTGTATCTGCATTTAAGATTTCTTTATTTACACCTTGAGCTTTGAAAGAATTATAAAGCGGTGCAATATATGCTTTATCCAAAACAAGACGTTGCTCTAATTGTTTATATGTTTCGGTAAATTCCTCTTCTGTTTCTGTACTTGCTTGATCAATTAATTTATCCACTTCTTCATCAGACATAATACTGTTATCTCCATCTGATTTGAACAGCGAACGAACTGCGTAGTCAGGGTTTCCTGTAACCGTTGTCCAGCTAGATAAAGCTAAGTCATAGTTTCCTGCATCTTTTTGTGCAGTAAAGCTACCGTAATCAGGTTGAATATTTAACTTCACATCAAAACCATTTTTAATCAGTTGGTCACGGACGATGTTCATATCCGCTTCACCTGTACTCATGCCTAAAAGTTCAATTTCTACCTTACTTTGATCTGTGTTAGCGTCTTTATTATCATTTGCTTTATCGGCAACATCCGATTTCGTATTTACACATCCTGCTAAAACCAAAACAAAAGCAATCAGGATAGCTAATATACTTTTCTTCATACTATTTCCTCCTAAAATATAATTCTTTTTAATCCATTCTTGGATCAAAAGCATCTCGTAATCCATCACCTAAAAAGTTGAAGGATAATACTAGGCCAATAATAGCAAGCCCTGGTATTACAGCAAGATACGAATGTGATTCAAGATAGGTACTTCCTATTTTTAAAATATTTCCCCATTCTGGAATATGTGGTTCCACTCCAAGACCTAGGAAACTCAAGCTACTAGTAGCGATGACGGCTCCTCCAATTGTCAAGGTTGCCTTCACAATCATTGGGGCTAGAGAGTTCGGCACGATTTGCTTAAAAATAATAGACAAATCAGACGAACCAAGTGCACGCGCAGAATCGACAAATTCATAGTTCGAAACCATTAGTACGTTAGCTCTCATCGTTCGAGCATAGGTCGGAATTGATCCGACACTTAATGCCAAAATTAGATTCATAGTGTTTGCCCCAAATGCAGCAATAATAGCTATGGCAAGTAAAATTCCAGGAATAGCGTACAAAATATCTAGAAGACGCATAATCACATTATCTGCACGTTTCGTATAATATCCTGCTAAAGCTCCTAAAAATCCACCAATAATCGCTGGAATTATCGTGGAAGCAAATCCAACAATAAGTGAAATTCTCGCTCCAAAGACAATTCTTGAAAACAAATCTCGTCCAAAATTATCTGTACCAAATGGATGCTCCAGACTAGGATTTTGAAGTAATTCTCCATAATTATTCTCAACAGCCATATCATAATCAAACGTGAATTTACTGCAAACCGACAATGAAAACATTAGAATGATAAAAAACATTCCTAATATTGCCGTTGAGTTGCGAGTAATTTTGCTCCACATCGTATTCCACTTCAGAATTCTAGATTGATCATGACTACGTACTTTTACAATTAAACTAATACCTAATAATAAGTTAAATATATTTCCCGTCAGGGAAGTAGTTATTAACAGAATGGCAATAGCCATCATCCATGACGGTGCTAAGTTATCTTCCACATGTTTGGACACCAGAACTAGCGTTATGACTTGGAATATTAATATCCCTATCAAAATACCCATTGCCGGTAAAAAGGTGTCTGTCACATATGGTTTAAACAAATTGAGGGACGAAATAGCTAGGATAAATATTTGTGTTAACAACATATACACAGCAAATGTGTACTCTGGTGTTTTTTTCTTTTTTATTATGTTAAATGCAAATGAAGCTATAAATATATTTGCACTCAATATGCTAAGAAGTTGAATATAGCCGAGTTTTCTTGTTTTGCTTTGTATCTCACCTGTATTCAAAAGGTCCCTCTTCATTTTCCATGTAAGGAAAAGTTGAAAAACAGTAAATACAAGATAAACAAGAAATACAGTAAAAACAGCACCCTTCAATGTCCCCTCTTTAAAGTTGAAACTATTTACTAATAAAAGAAGGGTCACGATAAGAGAAAGAATCCATGCAAAGTTTGCTTGTGTATAATCTCGGGATAACTTCAACGCATGTTTTTGATTTGAAATCACCTTTACACCTACTTCTCTTTACAGTTGCTTCATCTTAGATCGAATGCGAGGATCAAAAAACGCATACAAAATATCGATGAGCACATTTACTAAAGAAATGGTTATGGCAATATAAATTACCCCACCCATAATCGCTGGTATATCTGGAACGAATTGTTTATCAACAATATAACTTCCTATACCACTAATATTGAATACTTTCTCGGTTACTGCTGCTCCTCCGAGCATATCACCAAACAGTAAACCAATTACTGTAATAATAGGAATCATTGCGTTTCCAACTGCATGTTTCCAAAGTACCTGTCTTTCGTTTAGCCCCTTGGCTTTTGCTGTAATAATATAATCCTCATTAATAATTTCTAACATGGAGGATCGTGTCATCCTTGCAACAGATGCCGTCAATCCGGTTCCAAGAACAATGACCGGCATAATGATCGACAACAAATTTTGAGGATTATAGGTTGCAGGTAACCACTGCAATTTAATCGAGAAATTTAAAATAAACACTAGACCTTGCCAAAAGTTAGGAATAGATAATCCAATTAAAGCAACAAACATGAAAGAGTAATCTAAAAACGTATTTTGTCTAGTAGCTGAAATTATTCCTACTGGTATTGCAATAACAATCGCCATTAACAATGAAAAAATTGCAATAGTTAAGGTAATTGGGAATTTATTCGCAATACTTGTGGCTACTTCTTCATTTCCATTAAAAGAAGCTCCTAAATCAAACATAGCTATTCCTTTTAGTGCATCCCATAATTGAGCCAAGTAAGACTGATCCAAACCATGCATCTGATTGAAAGCTGCAATTTGCTCTTTCGTCGCTGCTTCTCCCAAGATATTAGCTGCAGGATCAAAAGGAGATAAATATAGAATAGTAAATACTAGAATGGATACACCTGCTATAACAAATACACTCATAATTAGTCGTTCAAAGATAAACTTAACAAAAGCGTTACTATACAAAATTAGTATTAGATACATAAGTATCCCAGGTATAAATGAAACAACTAAAAATGACTTTTTATTAAGTAAACTTTGAAAATAAGAAACATACGTTAGCTTTTTTAATCCATTTTGCTCATACTGTTCCTCTATCTTCTCAGAGAGTACTTTTGTGTATCGTTCCTCTGCAAGCTTTTCTACTTCTCTCTCCATTTCCTGTTCATTAACTTTTTCACGAAAGAAAGCATGCTTGCGCACATATTGGTCTGCAAATTCTCTCTTCAGCTCTTCTTTTAGACCCGAGTCTTTCAAGGAAGCATTCATTTTTTCATAAATAATAAAATATGTATCGTTCTTCTTTTTCAATTGATAATAAAAAAAAGTGATAAAATGCAACGGAAATCCTAAAATTATCAACAAGAATTTAAACGGCGCTCTCTGCATCAATTTCCCGAAAATGAATGCAAGATGATCGGATATATCAAAATTGACGGATTGCTCTTTATTTAACCCCAACGACTATTTACCTCCTTTCCTATATTGTATAAATCCAAGTGGTATAGTATAGTATAGATTCGAACTTTTATTAAGTCAATGGATTTTAAATAATTACATATAGAATTAGGAAGGTGTTTATGTTGGAGACGGTTTTAAAAGTAAAAGATCTACATATCTCGTTTCTAACCAGCGACAAAGAATTTGAAGCTGTACGAGGTGTCAGTTTTGACGTGAAGAAAGGAGAAACTTTAGGTATTGTTGGAGAATCTGGTAGCGGAAAAAGTGTTACTGCCCGTTCCATTATGAGACTTCTTCCCTCACCTCCCTCCTTGTTGAAAAACGGAGAAATTGAGTTCCTCGGTGAAAATCTGGTAAATAAATCAGAAAAAGAAATGGAAAGTATTCGTGGAAGAGATATTAGTATGATTTTCCAAGATCCTATGACCTCTCTAAACCCTACTATCCGAATTGGAAAGCAAATCGCTGAAAGCTTAACTAAACATCAAAAGTTATCTAAAAAGGAAGCATACAAACAAGCAGTTGAACTACTTAAACTTGTAGGCATTAAAAATAGTGAAGAACGTTTTAATCAATATCCGCATGAGTTTTCTGGGGGAATGCGTCAACGTGTCATGATTGCAATTGCACTTGCATGTCGACCTACTTTACTAATTGCAGATGAACCGACTACAGCACTTGATGTAACGATTCAAGCACAAATATTAAATCTGATGAAAGATATGCAAACACGTTTTGGAACATCCATTATTTTGATCACCCATGATTTAGGAGTTGTCGCAGGTATGTGTGACAGGGTTGCAGTAATGAAGGATGGGGAAATTGTTGAAACTGGAACAACAGAAGAGATCTTTGAAAACCCTCAACATGCTTATACCAAAAGATTGCTCAATGCCCTTCCTCGTCTGGATCAAAAGAAAAAACCTAAACGTCTCCCTCTTCGCTCTATTGGAATAGAAGAAGGAAAACCATTACTCGATGTTAGGTCTCTAAAACAACATTTCAATACTGGAAAAGGCAATGTATTAAAAGCAGTCGATGATATCAGCTTTTTCATAAAACCGGGAGAAACGTTAGGCTTAGTTGGAGAATCTGGATCAGGAAAGTCTACAACCGGTAGAGCTGTTTTACGACTTCACGAGCCGACAGATGGAGACATATTATATCAGGGTATAGCCATTAACAGATTAAACAAAAATGAATTGAAAACAATGCGACGTCATATGCAAATGATCTTTCAAGATCCCTATTCGTCTTTAAACCCACGCTTTAAAGTCCTTGATATTATAGGGCAAGCATTAGATATTCATCAGTTGAGTAAAAATAATGAGGAAAGAAAAAATAGAGTAGAAGAATTGCTTGTAATGGTTGGATTAAAACCAGAGCATGCAATGCGGTATCCACATGAGTTTTCAGGTGGGCAGCGACAAAGAATAGGAATTGCTCGAGCACTAGCAGTAGAACCTGACTTTATTGTTTGTGATGAACCATTGTCCGCATTAGATGTTTCTATCCAAGCACAAATTGTTGAATTACTTGAGGACCTTCAACATCGGTTGGGACTTACCTATCTCTTTATCGCCCATGATTTATCGATGGTCAAGCATATTAGTGATAGAGTGGCAGTTATGTATGCAGGAAAAATTGTCGAGCTTGCAGAAAGTGAAGAATTGTACTCTAACCCATTGCACCCATACACAAAATCACTATTAGCAGCGATACCTATTCCAGATCCTAAAATTGAAGCAAAGAAAAAACGATCACTAATGGAAGAAAATCGGGAAAAAGATCGATATCAATTATCACAATCAGAATTACTAGAAGTCTCCAAAGGACATTGGGTTGCTATACCGAAAAATTAAGCACCTCCTATTGTACTATTTAGAAATACACATAAAAAAAGACCTTGTATAAAAATTCATCCCGTGATAAACTTACCTAAATTAATTTTTTGAAAATTTTATATTTTATTTCTTATCAAGAGAGACGGAGGGATTGGCCCGAAGATGTCTCAGCAACCAGCCCAATAAAGGTGTGGTGCTAATTCCAATAGACGTTCTACGTCTTGAAGATAAGAAGACTAACTTCAGTATTTTATTGAGGATTCTCTTCTTATTAGAGAATCCTCTTTTTTTATTTCTCGCAGACTCCAGCGTCTTGCTCCTGCGCAAAAGCTCGTCGCAGAAGGAACTTGCGCTTGCGCATGAATAATTTAATAGTAAAGGATGAATAATGATGTCTAAAAAGAGTATAGAAACTCAGCTAGTACAATTAGGGAACCATAGTGATTCGAAGACAGGAGCTGTAAATCCACCAATCTATTTATCTACCGCTTACAAGCATGCCGGACTTGGTCAATCAACTGGTTATGACTATACACGTACAAAAAACCCGACAAGAGCTATATTAGAAGAAGGCATCGCGAAGCTAGAAGCTGGAGATGCGGGATTTGCCTGTAGTTCCGGTATGGCTGCAATTCAATTGGTATTATCTCTATTTAAATCAGGTGATGAACTGATTGCCCCAGAGGATCTTTATGGCGGGACTTATCGCTTATTTAATCAGTACGCAGATTCCTACAATATACGCACATCCTATTCAAAGTTTGAAACTGTTCAAGAAGTAGAAGCCCTCATTACTAAAAACACAAAAGCAATCTTTATAGAAACGCCTACTAACCCGTTAATGCAAGAAATCGACATAGAGCAATATGCGACATTAGCTAAAAAGCATCATTTATTATTAATCGTGGATAATACATTCTTAACCCCTTACTTACAGCGCCCAATTGAACTTGGTGCCGATATTGTTATTCACAGCGGCACAAAATACATTGGCGGCCATAACGATGTTCTTGCTGGTCTCGTTGTTTCTAAAGGCACCGATATAGGTGAAAAATTACTAATAAATCATAATGCAGCAGGTGCAGTGCTTTCTCCATTTGATTCATGGTTATTAATAAGGGGGTTAAAAACACTTCACTTACGTATGAAACAGCATGATGCAAATGCAAAAAAGATTGCTAAATTCTTACAAAATGAATCAGTAGTAAAGGATGTTTTATATTCTGGAAAAGGCGGAATGCTTTCTTTCCGCTTACAAAAAAGTGAATGGATTAATCCCTTTCTTGAAAACCTCCAATTAATCGTTTTTGCAGAAAGCCTTGGAGGAGTGGAAAGTTTTATCACCTATCCCGCAACTCAAACACACGCGGAAATTCCAGAAGAAGAACGTATAGCACGTGGTGTAGATAACAGCCTACTACGCTTCTCTGTCGGTGTTGAAGAGGCAGAGGACTTAATAAAAGACTTGAAACAAGTTTTTGCATTATTGGAAAGTGAGGTGTCCGTAAAATGAGTGGATATAAAGAGTCATTAGAAACGAGTATTGTCGTGGCATCAACTCGTGGGCATGGAGAGAGAAAAACTGGTGCTGTCAATGTCCCGATTTATCTGTCCTCTACCTTCCATCAAGAAAGCTTTGATGAATTTGGTCCATATGATTATAGCCGTTCTGGAAATCCAACGAGAGATGCTTTAGAAAAAACGATTGCTGAACTAGAAGGTGGTACTCGAGGTTTAGCATTCTCCTCCGGACTTGCTGCAATCTCTTCCGCATTCATGCTCCTATCCGCAGGTGATCATATTGTTATTACAGAAGATGTCTATGGAGGTACATTTCGTTTTGTAACCGAGGTATTGCCTCGTATTGGAATTAAGCATACTTTCGTTGATTTTACGGATTTAGAATCCGTTGCTTCAGCGATTCGCTCCAATACAAAATTGATTTATATTGAAACACCATCCAATCCATGTCTAGGTATAACGGATATTAATCGAATCGTGGAGCTCGCTAAAGCAAACAATTGCCTAACCTTTTTAGATAATACATTTATGACACCACTTTACCAACGTCCACTCGACCTTGGAGTAGATGTAGTTTTACATAGCGCTACTAAATTTTTATCAGGACACAGTGACATAATTGCAGGTCTAGCTGTTACAAAAGATGAGGAACTTGGAAAACGATTAGCATTCCTTCAAAATTCATTCGGTGCGATTTTAGGTGCCCAAGATTCATTTTCACTTATTCAAGGAATTAAAACGTTGAGCGTTCGATTTGAAAAATCAGCAGATTCAGCCCAACAGATTGCTGCCTATTTAAACAATCATACTTTAGTCGAAGAAGTTTATTATCCAGGGTTAACATCCCATCCAGGATATGAAATTCATGCACAGCAAACAACAAGCCCTGGGGCAGTCCTCTCCTTCCGTTTACCTACGCAAGCAATAGC
Source organism: Bacillus sp. FJAT-22090 (assembly GCF_001278755.1). GTDB lineage: Bacteria > Bacillota > Bacilli > Bacillales_A > Planococcaceae > Psychrobacillus. Next base: position 2,624,452 of record NZ_CP012601.1, read on the forward strand.
AAAAGCATTTGTTGAAAGTGTTCAGATTCCTGTTTTCGCTGTAAGTCTTGGCGGAGTGGAATCTATTCTTTCCCACCCTGCCCAGATGTCCCATGCCGCTATGCCAAAATCGGAACGGGAAAAACGAGGAATCACTGATGGATTACTTCGATTCTCAGTTGGTTTAGAAAATGTAGATGATTTAATAGCAGACTTCGACCAAGCACTTCTAGTAGCTGCAAAACTAATAGAGAAAGTTGGAATTTAACATGACAAATCAATTAGTACATAAAGCGCCTTTTAAAGCAGATCACGTTGGAAGTTTTTTACGTCCAGAACGTTTAAAACAGGCTCGTTTACAATATGAAAATAAAGAAATTACTGCAGATCAATTAAAACAGATCGAAAACGAAGAGATTATAAAACTAGTAGAAAAAAGAGACAGGGTTAATATCCGTTACAGATGGGGAATTTCGTCGTAAATGGTGGCACTTTGACTTTCTAGGAGGCCTTGATGGAGTAGAGTTCTATGAAACAGATAAAGGACTCTCCTTTAAAGGAGTACAAACTAGAGCACACGGTATTAAAGTAACAGGTAAGATCAGTTTTAGCACTCATTATATGATTGATCACTTCAAGTTTCTAAAAAGTATTGCTGGAGACTCCGTTGTTAAGTTTACTATCCCGAGCCCAAATATTCTTTACTATAGAGCAACAATTGAAGAAGGTATTTATAGCAGTGACGAAGATTTATTTAATGATTTAATCGCTGCATATCAAGACGTAATTCAGGCATTATATGATGAGGGCTGTCGATATCTACAAATCGATGATACATCTTGGGCAACCTCTTTTTCTGAGGAAGGCATTGCTTCTTTAAAAGAACGCAGTTTAGATTTGGATCATGCTCTTCAACTTTCTGCACGCGCCATCAACGAATCCATCGCAAAAAGACCTAATGATATGCTCGTAACTATGCATATTTGTCGTGGTAATTTCCGTTCTACATATATTACGAGCGGAAGCTATGAGTTGGTTTCGGAAACGATTTTTGGTGGACTAAATGTAGACGGTCTTTTCTTAGAATTTGACGATGAGCGCTCTGGAAACTTTGAACCACTTCGTCATGTGAACCGTTCTGATTTATATATCGTACTTGGTTTAATAACTTCCAAACATGGTGCTTTAGAAGACGCGGACCAAATAAAAGCAAGAATTGCAGAAGCAACAAAATATGTGCCTCTAGAACAGTTATGCTTAAGTCCACAATGCGGCTTCTCTTCTACGGAGGAAGGAAACATTCTTACAGAAGAAGAACAATGGGAAAAAATCCGCCATGTCGTTCAAATCGCAGAAGACGTTTGGAAATAAAATATGTTGGTAAAGTGTGGATAAGAGCAACCAAATAAGATATAAAGCGACTAGTTTATTCAATAGACCGACCATTTCCCCCCAAAAAAGAGTTAACTTCATAAATTAACATAAAAAGTGTGTGATTTTATTTTAATCGCACACTTTAGACTGGGGACAAACTCGAATATCTTCGTGTTTGAACTACAGTCTTTTTTCTTACAATAAATATAAATAACCTATTTAGTTGAATTTCACTACGGGCGGACGCTTTCCGCGGGCGGTCCGTGAGCCTCCTCGTCGCAAGCTCCTTCGGGGTCTCACTTGGACACGCTGTTCCCGCTGGAGTCGCCGTCCTCCGTTTCAATCAACATATGGCTTCCTAATTTTCAAATAGTAAAAGCAAGTTCACTTTGTGTGAATACTGAAGGCTGCCATTAATTTTTGAATATTTTTTTCCTACAAAAAAATATTTAGAGATATATTATATCTTTCGGATTGAAGACAAAAGGCCGTTAGCTAAGTGGTTTCGTTCATTAAGTTAATATTGTGTCATCATTTTCAATATTATTCTTCCTGAGTATATAGAAATAATAAGGTAGCATTTTATCGGTTTGGAGAAGCGTCCGCTCGACTCCTGCAGGAAAAGCGAGACAGACGAGACCCTGCAGGAGCGAAGTAGAGGATGGCAATCTAAGTTCGCCGCGTCCTGCGGCAACGATTGCATGACCAACAACCTGTTGGCCCAAGCGGCTCGGCGCTCGCCCGCGGAAAGCGAGCGGTAAGCTTCGGAAAACCTAAACTATCCAATATAATAAATTCGAGTTTGGCTACAGTCTGTAGTGTGTGATTTTATTCTGATCGCACACTTTTCTCTTGCTCCAAGTTGTGGAGAACTTGTTGATATCTTTAATCGTACTGTATGATTTTGTTTTCCTAATGTTTTATTAATTACTTCATGGGTAAATAAATTATACGTTATTAATTGAAGGAGGAATATTATATGACCAATCATCTATATGAACACTCAACAGACGACATCGTAAAAGAAACAGGAGAATACACTTGCGAAGCTGGTATTACGAAAACATTATATAAGGGCGATAAATTTCCTTCTTGCCCAGAATCGGAAATTTCGACCTATTGGAAGCATTCGGAAAGTCATTATCATAATTCTGGAGATAAGGTAACGGAATCTGGTAAATATGTAGATGAAGACGGAGATGAATTAGAATTAGAAGCAGGAGCAACATTCCCAAATTGCCCTAAAGCTGGAACACCTACTAAATGGAAACACGCAGGAAATTTATAAAATTGTGGCTGGCTCTTTGCCAGCCTTTCTAATTAGAGCAATCCTTTGACAAAATCAATCGTAACGTCTTGTACAAATAAAAACAAAAGCCATCCACAAATCCCTAATCCGATAGACACGAATAAATGAAGAGAATTTTGTAAGGAGATATAAACAATTAACAACATCACTGCAGTAGCAGGAAATCCCCAAAGAACTCCTAATGCAAACTTACTTAACACAGTAGTTTGTTCACCTTGTACATATAACCATATAATACTTAAAAGGCTAACTAAAGGAAGCGCAGCGATTATTCCGCCATAGGTCGGAAACCTTCTCGAAACTTCTGTTACAATCCCTATTAAAATAGCAGAAATCATTATTTTCACAATTACATACATTTATTCGCACCCTTACTTAATATTTCTAATGCTTTCTCAATCATCATTCTTTCTTGGTTCGATAGCTGCTCTAGTACTATTTTTAATTTTTCCTCATCCAAACTCGTATTTCGATGTAACACGCTTTTGCCTAGCTCAGTTAAAGTTAAACTTACTTTCCTTTGATCCTCGGCGCTCTTTTCTTTTTTAATATATTTTTTCTCCAATAATCTCTTTACATGTTCTGATGCTGTATTAGGCGAAATTTGTAAAAAAATAGCTACATCATTCACGCCAACAAATTGTTTTTTTTCTATAAGCTGAAGTATACGTACTGCCTGATGGGAGATTTTATCCTCATGTGGATAATGTAAGTAAAAATAAATATCTGTCCAATATTGATTTAGCCTCGTTATTTGCCCGGTCACCTTTGTATTCTCCCTAAAATAATATTTATTTATATCGTAACATACGATATAAATAAATAGCAAAAAAAACCTCCGAATACCGACATTCGGTCTTCGGAGGTAATCTTATCTATCTTATTTTGGTCTTTCTATCGAAAATACTTCACCAATTTTAGCGTAGTTAGAACCTGCTAAACGGCTAACCGCTCCAAGTGTTTGATGATTGATTCTGCCGTCTTCGTAAATAGATTCATCTATATGAAAACGAACGATTTTTCCTATAATGAGATCCGTTCCTATAGAATGACCTTCACCCAACTCAATAATTTGCTCTAAAGTGCATTCAAACCTAACTTTCGCTTCTTTGATTCCTGGAGTACCGATTATTTCACTTGATGCCAAGGTTAACCCAGCTTTTTTGATTTCACTTTCATTCGGAGGCAGCGAGACAGCAGTTATATTAATCTTTTCTACATTTTCTTCATCCACAATGTGGACAACAAACTCATTTCTTTCTAAAATGTTTCGTGCGGTATCTTTTCGTTCTCCATTTTTCCGCTGAATCGCAAGGGAAATCATTGGCGGATTAGACGAAACAATATTGAAATAACTAAAGGGTGCACCGTTAATCGTATCATCTTTCGCCAAACTAGTGACAAATGCAATCGGTCTAGGAACTATACTACCGATTAACAATTTATAATTTTCTCTTTCTGTCCTTTTTTTCGGATCAAAAGAAAGCAAATGGATTCCTCCTCAAATTAGTCAAAGTTTCTTATTTTGATTGGAATTAACTCATTGGTCAATCGTTCTCGATACTTTTCATATTGATAAGGTAGCATTAAATTCTCGCCCATAGTTTCAAGCGATTCATCATGAGCAAATCCTGGAGGATCCGTTGCGATTTCAAATAATATCTCGCCATGCTCTCTGAAGTAGATTGCATTAAAGTAGTTTCTATCTTTTACTTCGGTTACTCCATATCCATGATTGCCTACATATTGCTGCCAATCTAGTTGATCTTTATCATCTTCAGCTCTCCAAGCAATATGATGAACTGTGCCTACACCCATTTGCCCACGGCCTCTAGATGTCGTTTTTAAATCGATCACATTCCCGATTTCACCAATTGATTTGAAACGAATTAAATCACCTTCTTCTGCAATTTTCTCAAAGCCCATCACTTCTTCTAGTGTTTTTGCAGTTTTTTCTGGTTGTGATGAAAACAATATTGCTCCACCAAAACCTTTAATTGCTACTTCAGCGGTAATATCACCAAAAGTCCAATTGTTAGCTTCACCATCTTCTCTTTCCACTAGTTCTAATCGGAGGCCATGTGGGTCCTCCAACGTAATATAAGTTTCTCCAAAGCGTGATTCCTTATTAAAAAGAACACCTAATTTTTCCAATCTTTTTTCCCAAAAAGGCATTGCCCCAACTGGTATCACATAAGATGTCACACCAACTTGTCCATCCCCAATTTTCCCTTGATAAGCGCCAACCCATGGAAAAAATGTAATAATTGTCCCTGGTTTTCCTCCACCATTTCCGAAGTATAAATGATATGTTCCTGGGTCATCGAAATTAATTGTTTTCTTCACTAACCTTAGTCCTAAAACCCCTCCATAAAAATCGACATTTTCCTGTGGATGTCCTACAATTGCCGTAATATGGTGTATTCCTGCTGTTTTTTTCATTTTACAATTTCCTCTCTTATTATTTAGTGACTGTTGTTATTCTTTCCAACTTTTTTTAATAAATCGATCAATACAACCTTTTCTTCTTTCGTTATTCCTGAAAAGATTTCTTCAATTACGGATACATGCTTTGGAAAGATCTCATCCATAAATTGTTTACCAGCTTCCGTAATTTGAATATAGACAACACGACGGTCTTCTTTACAATTTAATCGCTCTAATAAACCCTTTGTTTCTAATTTATCGATTACGTAAGTGATGGAACCCGAATTAATAAGCACTGAATCTGAAATTTGTCGTACCGTTTGTTTTCCTTTATTATATAGGGCTTCTAACACCGTGAATTCAGATGTATGCATTTCATAGCTACTAATGTCTTTTTTCGTCCGATCTTGCACAGATTTAGATGCTTTCATCAAAACAACAAACGATTTTAACGATAAATTCTCCCCCATATCTTTCCCACTCCTCTCACTTTACTTTGAATTCGTTTATCTTGAATTAAAGATATTATATACCTTTTTTATTTTGATGTCAAACAATAAGGAACCTCATTCCCCTGTCCTTTAGACAATGAAATGAGGTCTAATTTTTATAACCCTAAATTTTTTGCAATGATTACCTTCATAATTTCGTTAGTACCTGCGTAAATAGAGGCGACTGGTATATCACGATATCTTCTTGCTATTTTGTATTCTTCCATATAGCCATAGCCTCCATGTAATTGCATGCACTCTACGGAAATTTCACGAGCCGTTTCAGTCAACCAATACTTAGCCATTGACACCTTTGTCACGACGTCTTTTCCAGCAAGATGATCCTCAATTAGTGACTCTAGGAATGATTTCCCTAGCTCTATTTTTGTCGCCATCTCCGCTAGTTTAAATTGTGTATTTTGAAAGGATGACACAGCGTTACCAAATGCTTTACGAGATTTCACATATTCCATAGTTATTTCCAACATATCCTCGGAAGCAATTTGTGCTGTAATAGCAACTACTAGCCTTTCTTGTTGTAGTTTTTCCATCAAATAACTAAAGCCATGCCCTTCTTCTCCAATTAAATTACCAATTGGTACTCGACAATCCTCGAAATATAATTCGGCAGTGTCTTGTGCGTGAAGTCCTACTTTATCAAGTTTTCGACCTTTTGTAAAACCGGGAGTTCCTTCTTCTACCATGAGCAGACTTATACCTTTATGTTTTGGTTCTGCTTTTGGATTTGTTTTAACAACAACCAAAAATAAACTTCCGTTAATACCATTTGTGATAAACGTCTTTTGACCATTCAACACATAGTGCTCATCATCCAAAATAGCAGTCGTTTGAACATTAGCTAGGTCAGATCCGGTTCCTGGCTCGGTCATTGCGATGGCTGTAATCGAATCACCTGATATACAATTGGGGAGCCAACGCTGCTTTTGTTCCTTTGATCCAAAAGACTCAATATATGGAACGACGATATCATTATGTAGACCGACTCCTACTAAACTAGTCCCTACTCTCTCTAACTCCTCAGAAATAATTACACTATAACTAAAATCTAGCCCTAGTCCTCCAAATTCCTCTTCCACTTGGGGGCAGAGAAATCCCATCTCTCCTAGCCTCTTCCAAAAAGAAATAGGAATCGCTTTTTGTTTCTCCCAAGTATCGTAAAAGGGGACAGCTTCTTTTTGAAGGAACTTCCGAAGCGATTGACGAAATATTTCATGGTCTTCCGTTTCAAAACGATACCTTGCCAAATTCAATCCCCCCTTATTCTATCCGTTCAATAATAGTTGCATTGGCCATTCCCATGCCTTCACAAATGGCTAGAAGCCCATAACGACCACCAGTACGTTCTAATCTATGCAAAATAGTTACTAAAAGCTTCGCTCCTGTTGCTCCCAATGGATGTCCTAGTGCGATTGCTCCTCCATCTGGATTTAATTTTTTTGGATCCGCCCCTGTCTCTTTCAACCAAACAAGTGGAACTTGGGCAAATGCCTCATTTACCTCATATGTGTCTATGTCGCCAATCGTCAGTCCAGCCTTTAACAAAGCTTTTTTAGTAGCTTCAATTGGACCCGTTAGCATTAGCGTAGGATCTGATCCTGTTACACTTCTAGCAACAATGCGTGCTTTTGGTCTTAGGCCGAGTTGGTTTGCCCTTTCTTGAGACATAAGCAAAACAGCAGAAGCACCATCACTCATTTGACTCGCATTCCCTGCAGTAATTACGCCTTCCTCATCAAATACCGTTTTTAATTGATTTAGTACTTCTGGCGATGAACCATCCCTTGGCCCTTCATCAATATCAACTATTTTGACGCTACCATCTTCTTGAAGTATTTCAATCGGCACGATTTCTTTTTTAAAGTGACCATTCTTAATTGCTTCTAATGCTTTTTTATGACTATCAGAAGAATATTGATCCAGCTCATTCCGTGTTAAATTCCACTTCTTTACCATTCTTTCTGAAGATAATCCTTGATTGATAATTTCATATTTTTCGGTTAGTTTAGAACTCGGTTTAGTATCTCCAATATTTGAAAACATAGGCTCCCGCGTCATACTTTCTACGCCTCCAGCAATCACAATGTCCATATCACCAGATGCGATTGCTTGTGAAGCAAAATGAACCGCTTGCTGACTGGAGCCGCATTGTCTATCGATTGTTACACCCGGCACGTGAATTGGAAATCCTGCAATCAACGCTGCAGTTCTTGCAATATTACCACCTTGTTCTCCTGATTGGGTGACACATCCTAAGATTACATCCTCCACTTCCGCCTTATCTAAACCTATACGTGTTACAAGCTCATCTAGAACAACTGCTGCAAGTTCGTCCGATCTATAATTAGCATAAACCCCTTTTCTACGCCCTACCGCTGTTCGAACACCGTCTACTATTACGACTTCCCTCATTATTCTGTCCACCCTTCTTTGTAAGTAACCTTCCAAACTAGTACTTATCTCGGTGACATTCTAATCCCACCATCAAGACGAATCACCTCACCATTAATATACTCATTTTCGATGATGAACTTTACTAGTGATGCATACTCATCTGGTCGTCCTAACCGTTTTGGAAACTCGACCATCGACTCTAATTTTTCCACTACTTTATCTGGTAAAGACGCTGCCATTGGTGTGCGGAATAATCCTGGAGCAATCGTATTTATTCTTATTCCATAAGAAGACAAATCACGTGCAATAGGTAATGTCATTCCAGCTACCCCTGCCTTACTTGCACCATAAGCCGCTTGCCCCATTTGACCATCAAAAGCTGCAACAGATGCAGTATTAATAATGATTCCACGTTCTCCCCCAACAGTTAGAGGCTCGTTTTTTGTCATTTCTGCTGCAGCTAGCCTTAAAACATTAAAAGTACCTATTAAGTTAATATCAATTACTTGCTTAAAATTTTCTAAAGGCATAGCACCTGAGCGCCCAATTGTTTTTTGAGGCGTTCCAACCCCCGCACAATTAATACAAATGTGAATAGCTCCGTGTCGCTCGATTGTATGTTGAATGGCTGACTGCACTGATTCTGGATCGGACACATTTACAATGAAATAAAATACGTTTTGACCCAGCTCATCACATGCTTTTTTTGCATTGATTTCATTAATATCAAGTATTACAACCTTGGCTCCTTGCTCTACTAAACTTGTAACTGTTCCTAGCCCTAAACCAGATGCACCACCAGTTACGACCGCTATTTTCCCTTTAATATTCATATTCATCACCCCAGAATTTTTTTTATAAGACGGATATTCCTAATTAAAAGCTTGTAAGTAAACTATAACTCTTTTTATATTATATTTCTAATTATTCTAATAATTTAAGCGAGATTAATCTATGAAATGACTCTGAAATTTATTACGGATGATTTTTCACTTTGTAAGATGCAACTTAGAGCGTACCAAGCGGCTGGAAGGGCACGAATGCCAGTCTTGATAAGAAATAAAGTAGAATTCTATTAATGTATTGTCAATCTATTATTTTGAAAGCAGATGTAGAATTCCATCTTTGATAAAATTGTTTCTACGGCCAGAGGAGGCTCAGAGTGAGGCAAGCGCCTCCGCTCCACTATCATCAGAGCAATAAAATACAAAAAAATGCCAAGTTGAATAGTAAACTCAACTTGGCATTTTTTAGGTATTTTATTTAAATTAGCGAATTGTTTTTAAAGCGCCGCCCCATGCAAGAACTTCATCAAGCATTTGGTTTGCATTTGCTGCATGGTATTCAGCTGGTTTGAAAACGCTCATGTTTTCAAAATCAGACATAAGTGAGAATGTCACTGCAGTACGAACGTCTGCTACAGAAAGTTCACCTAAGATTAAACGAAGATTTTCATGTGCACGTGTACCACCTAAGCTACCGTAACCTACCATACCAGCTACTTTGTTTGCAACTTCAGGTTTAAGGTAATCAAGTGCATTTTTAAGAGCTCCACCAATTGCATGATTATACTCAGGTGCTACAAAAATGAAACCATCGAATGAAGCCATTTTGTCTGACCAAGATTTAATTGCTGTATTAGCAGCATCTTGTCTATCTGCAGGAAGTTCTTCCCCTAAGAATGGTAATTTGTAATCTACAAGGTCTACTAACTCATAATCTGCATCGTTGCGTTTTGTAGCAAAGTCATACATCCATTTAGAAACTGCTTCCGCATTACGTCCTTGACGTACACTACCAACTACGATACCAATTCTTAATTTTTCTACTGTCATTACTATTTCCTCCTCTTTGGTTCTACCAAATAATTTGTCTATAAAACCCATAACCTAATCACTACCTCTACTTTGAATTAATATATCTCATTATGACATATTTTGAATTCAAAATAACTATAAATTATATTTTTGAAAGTGTCAATTCTTCTGCCTATTCTACAAATTTTTCTCTCAAGACACTTTTTAAACGTCTTACTCTGAGTATGTACCTCCAGAAATAGCGAGGAATATCAGGAAATATCTGAGTTTAAAGGTATAAATCATTATGGAATAGTTGCCAATAAAAAAACCTCACTAATAGTGAGGTTTTTATGTGGTCGCTAGCTTTGTTAAATAATAGGTCTCTTCTCTCGCCATATGATCAGCCATGAGCGGCGTAAAAGTTCCAAGAGCTTCTTTTTTTATTCTCATTTCTTCTAATTCCTTTAGAAACATCTTAAATATTTTCATTTCTAATTCTACATCATCGTGGAATTTATCTAAGGCTGGAAACTTTTCAATATTGGTACGTAAATAACCAGCAAATTCAACTGCTTTCAAATAGAAGTCTTCCCATTCCTTCATAAATTGTTGACCTTTTTCTTTTAGTTTTTTCTCTACACTATCCAAATTTGCATCTATTGCACCTGCGTGACCGGCAGCATCTAATAGCCATAGTAAATCATGGTGCAGTAGATGTACAATAGGAACGTTCTCACCCTTTTCTAAGTAGGAAAACACACGTATCGCTTCTTCTACTTCATTGACCATATGATTGATGAAAGTTGGTGGCAAAGCGATTTTAATATTACCAACTAAGTGTTCTTTTAATAAATATAATTTAAATGCACGTATTTTTTCACTTGATGTTTTCGCCTTAGCGGCCAAAGTTATTAATTCCTGTTTCGATAAGGATTGTTTGGAAGTAGTAAGTAACTGGCTAAATCTTTTAATAAATGAACTTGCAGCATCAATTTTTTCCTTCTCACTTGGAGCCAATGAATCATGAATAAATCTTCCGTGGTCCTCCAACACTTTTAACCAGAAATGAAGTTCATACAGCGCTGACTCTTCGAATGTTTTTCCCAGCAAAAACCCTCCCCCTTTTTGACACTCTTACTATATATGCCAATGCCCAGTATAAATTACTAGAAGTTATTGCCATTACCTAATATATAAATGTAATATATTTGTAGAGGTGAGTTTTTTGGAATTAATTTTAATTATTTTACCGGTATTTTTAATATTTTTTATTGGCTATATGGGACAAAGATTAATTGGCTTTGACATTAAATCTATATCCAGTGCCGCACTTTATTTGATGTCCCCATTCTTAGCTTTTCGGACATTTTATACGAATGAATTGACGATAGATTATTTCTATATTGTACTAGCTTGTTTATTGCTTACTTTTACACTATTGCTTGTTTCCTGGATAACTGCTCGCATAATGAAAACTACTCGTCCTCAATATGCAGCAATCATACTTGGGGCAGTGTTTCCGAACAGTGGTAATTACGGGGCACCAGTTGTACTTTTTGCTTTAGGTGCTGTAGGGTTTGATTATGCCGTTGTTATTATGGTTTTACATGGCCTAATCATAAATACGTTTGGAATCTTTTTTGCTTCTCTTGGAGGAGAAGAAAAAGCTACTTGGAAGCAGTCTGTTCATAAAGTAATACGTATGCCAGTTATTTACACAGCTGTTGCAGGTATTGTTTTACAATTAACGTCCATTACGATACCTCAAGTAATAATGGAAGGAATCAGCCTTGTAGCAGATGCTTCAATCCCAACTGTTATGCTTGTTCTTGGAATGCAGCTGGCAGTTATTTCTCGTAAAAAAGTAGCTTATCGTTTTGTTTCAGCTGTAACTGTTATACGAATGGTTGTATCACCTCTACTTGCAGTTGTAATTGTTTATTTCATGCCACTTAATGATCTGATTAAAACAGTGTTTATCATACAAGCGGCAATGCCAACTGCAGCGAATACAACACTTCTTGCGCTCCAATTTGGCACTGAACCAGATCTCGTTTCTTTCACTACCTTTGTTACAACATTAATAAGTATAATCAGCATCCCACTCGTTCTATTTTTTTTAGGGGTATAAATTACATTTTGAGAAAAGGGTTTTGTTCATGAATAGTGTTCCACCTATTGCATTACTAATAATCGCTACTCTACTATGGGGAGGGAATTTCGCATATGGACGAGCTGTTGCGGATGAATTACCTCCCTTTACATTTGCTTTTATAAGATGGTGCTTAGCATTTATCATCTTTTTACCAATTGTTTGGAACCCCTTGAAAAAGGAATGGAAGTTAATAAAGAGATATTGGCAAATTGTATTAGCAATGTCTTTAACGGGAATTGTAGGATTTACCGCATTTCTGTATTTAGCCCTGCATTATACAACATCTATAAATGCTTCCATAGTAAATACGACTACACCAATCCTTATCTATATCATATCTTTTGTTTTTTTTAAGGAGAGACTAAATAAAAATCAATTACTGGGTACGTTTGTTTCTTTGATAGGTCTGTTATGTATCATCTCCAAAGGTTCTTTTAAAAGTTTCCTTGAGTTGTCATTTAATAGAGGAGACTTGTTAGTAGTTACGGCCGTTATTTGTTGGAGCATTTATTCCATCTTAGTGAAACAATATTCACAAAGACTTCCCGTTCACTCTACCTTTCAAGTAACTATTTTAGTGGGAATCTTTATTCTATTTCCTTTTTTCCTTTACGAAACATGGAATCCAGCTATTAATGTAATCTGGTCTATAAAATCTATTTCTGCTATTTTCTATACAGGGATTTTTGCCTCCATCGTCGCCTTCCTCTCATGGAACACAGGAGTAGTGAAAATAGGAGCGAATAAAGCCGGCATTTATTTGAATTTAATACCTGTTTTTGCTACAGTATTCGCCGTTTTATTCATTGAAGAATCTATTCAATTGTTCCATATAGTTGGAGGATTTTTCACCATATTGGGTGTTTACCTAACTAGTAAGAAGGGATAATTCCCTTCTTTTTTTTGACGTTGTCCACTACGAATCAGACGAGCCTTTGCTCACATAGGATGAACAGAAGGAGTGATGTCATTTGGACCGTTCAATGTTCCGAGGTAGTTACAAGCCTTATGTATCGCCAAGAGACCCCTGTCCACCTATGTTAGTAAAGAAATTTGTTTTACCTCCACAAGTTTACACAAACTTTCAACAACCTGGTCTCCCTCAATTTTCTCCTGAGGAAGCGCTCATGCATGGGTCCCTCTGGCCTGCATTTGTCGATGGATTTTTTCGGGAGGAGGGAATTTCATGAATGTGTATGACGATGAGTGGAACTTGTTGAAAAAAGTGCAGCAACTGGATTTTGTCGTAGTGGAGCTAACCTTATATACCGATACACATCCAGATGATGAGGACGCACGAAATCAGTGGAGAGACGCAATAAAGGAAGCAGCTAGAGTTCGTAGACACTATGAAAGTAAATACGGACCACTTTCATTAACATCGGTCCCTTCCAAACAAGCAATTGAAGTCGGCTGGCAATGGAATTCACCTCCATGGCCATGGCAACGATGAGAAAGGGGAAACGCCATGTGGGTTTATGAAAAAAAACTGCTTTATCCAGTGGAAGTAACTACATGTAATCCTATGCTTGCTAGGTATTTAATGGAGCAATATGGTGGTGCTGATGGAGAACTCGCTGCCGCTCTACGATATATGAATCAACGGTACACGGTTCCAGATAAAGTAATTGGTCTTCTTACGGATATTTCGACAGAGGAATTTTCTCACCTGGAAATGCTTGCAACGATGATTTATAAATTAACGAAAGACGCGACACCAGAGCAACTAGAAAAAGCTGGTCTTGGCGCCCACTTTGTTAATCATGGCCATGCACTATTTTATGAAAATGCGGGAGGAGTGCCATTTAGAACGGAATATATCCAGGCAAAAGGAGATCCAATTGCAGATTTATATGAAGACATTGCAGCGGAGGAAAAAGCACGCGCAACCTATCAATGGTTAATCGATATCTCCGATGACCCTGGCGTTAGTGATGCTTTAAGATTTTTAAGAGAAAGAGAAAATATTCACTCTCTCCGCTTCCGGGAAGCAGTAGAGATGATAAAAGACGAAAGAGACCGCAAAAAAGTATTCTAAATTGCTACAGGAGTATTGCAGGTGCCTGGCACCCGTAATACTCCTGTAATACCCCTAACTATATGAATAGATATTGTTTTCCTCATAAGATTTTACGCAATTTCTTCCATTGTTTTTGGCAGTGTATAAAGCCATATCTGCCTGCCGAATTAGGTCTGAAAGAGAATAACGATCCTCCCCTTCTTCAACAATAGCATTAGAGACTCCAAAGCTTGAAGTTACCATAATTTTTTCACCATTAAAAATCGTATAGCTTTCCTCTACTGCCGCTCGAATGCTTTTAGCACGAGCACTAGCCTCTGCTAAAGAGGTTTTTGGCATACATATGATAAATTCTTCTCCACCATAACGGCCCATAAATTCTGTATTATGTAATTCTTCTTGGACAGTTTTGGTAACTTGCGTTAATACTAAATCCCCTGCTTCATGTCCAAATGTATCATTAATTTTTTTAAAGTAATCGATATCAAACATGATTACCGAGATACTACCACCATTCAGTATTAGATGGTCCATAATCATTTCCGATTTTCTCATAAAAAAAGTTCGATTCAATACTTGAGTCAAGCCATCCAAACTAGCTAGCTTCTTTAGTTTGTCCTGCATATTCACTCTCTCTGTCACATCAATAAAGGTAATAATTTTCCCAACATGTAATCCATTTTTATTCAGAATCGGAGAAAAGTTTATTCGGTAATGTAAAACTTTCTCGTCTAAAGACATCGTGTAGTCGCACTCCTGCTCAGCCTTTATTTTTTCTGAAAGGCTTGATTTATTTCCTAGAGTCTCATTAATTGTTTTACCTATTTGCTGCTCGCTCAATGCAGGAATAATAGTTAGCGCCGCTTGATTGAAGTCGACAATTACTTGGTTTTGATTAATAACAATAACTCCTTCCTTCATACTTTCAAATACACTATCTCTGGCAATTGGGGCTACATTGAACATTTTCAATGAAATAAGAGCCACACCATGAAAGAGAAAGGTGATACTTAAAGAGACAGGACCTAAATCGATACCTTTGCTCCACCCATTTAAATAAAAATAGTTCGCTATGATAGGAGTAAGTAGTCCCGCAACCATCAATAAAATCTGCATTCGGAACATAAATAAGGCATTTCTAAATTGTCTAAGTAATACAACGATAGATATGATTAAGCACAAGAAAACAAAGATAGAGTGAAAATAAAACCATGGACCCCAATCAAGTTTTAGTATAGGAGAGGTACTAGTATTCTCTAAATTTAGAGATGTGTAGTATAGATGATGTAGATTATTTGTTTGCATCATGAAAATAGTCGTGAAAGGAATAAGAAACAGAACATAGTATACCCAGTGCTTCAGCTTATGCCCTACATACTCCAAACACATTAATAGGACAAACACAGGGATAAAAGGCATAGCAAGATACTCGACACTAAGCCAAAACTTCATTTGTTGTAAAGTGGTACTAGCTAATTCAAAAGCGTAGGCGAAAGTGAAGACTGATGACAAAAAAGTAACTATAACATACGACTTGGCACCTGGAGCATCCTTAATATTTATTTGTGCGTATAAGCTTAAAAACAAACTGAGCGTGCCAGCCATTATAACGATGAATATGTATGTCAAAATGATTGCTCCATTTCCATTTAATTCATTTTGCTGAATTTATTATATAGCAGAAAATCACCTCCTGCCTATAAATATTTATCATCACAAAAGTGTTACTGGTGCCAGGCACCCGTAACACTTTTGAAACATCCATAAAAAATCACTTGGTAGTTTTGAGGTTGCTGCTACCAAGTGTTTTATGTTTTATTTTTTATCTTTTTCAAACAATACGATTAATGCTGGCAGTAGTATTCCTCGAATCAAGAAAGTATCGAGTATGATTCCAACTGCTACGATAAAGCCAAATACAAATAGTAATTGTATAGGTTGTGTCATTAACACGGCGAAAGTTGCTGCGAGGAGGATACCCGCGGAAGAAATAACTCCCCCAGTATGAGAAACTGCTATTTGTACCGCTTTTTTAACCGAGTGTTTTTCCCTTTCTTCCATAAATCTAGAAATTAGAATTATATTATAATCAATTCCTAATGCTACAAGGAATACAAACGAATAAAGAGGAACTCGGTTACTAATTGTATCAATGTCGAAGAAAAGGTTTGTCAAGAACATACCTAGACCAAGTGCTGCCAAAAATGATAATAGGATAGTTCCCATCATGTAAATAGGCATTTTAATGGATTTTGTTAACACGATCAATAAAACAAAAATCAAAAGTGTTTCTAACAATACGATGACGATTAAGTCTCGATTGTTGATTGAGCGGTCATCCACTTGGGATGCTGTTTCACCTGCAAAATAAATATCGCCTTGAACGTTGCTATCGCTCACAATGCTCTTTGCTTCCTCTATCATCTGTTCCAAAGCATCCATTGATTCCGAAGAATATGGATTTTCTTTAAAAGTTAAT
Source organism: Bacillus sp. FJAT-22090 (assembly GCF_001278755.1). Taxonomy (GTDB): domain Bacteria; phylum Bacillota; class Bacilli; order Bacillales_A; family Planococcaceae; genus Psychrobacillus. Next base: position 2,640,897 of record NZ_CP012601.1, read on the forward strand.
TGAAATTGCGCTGCAAGCCCATCTTCGGAAATTCCTGATGCACGTACACTACTTACTAAGTTCTGCTTAGAAAGCTGTTTTATTAAATTTGCCTGCATTTCCTCTGTTATTTCATTTTCAGATTCAAATAGTACTGTCGTTGGTGCGAGATCTCCTTTTTCAAATTGTTCTTCAATAATTTCATACCCTTCACGTGAAGCCATATCACTTGGGAAAGACTTCATCGTATCAAACTCATATTTTAAATTAAACAAGTTCAATGAAGAAATTACTAAAATAGCAAGAATAGAAAGAGCTGCTACAACTGGCTTATTTACAACAAATGAACCGATTTTATTCCATAAAGAGTTTGCTTTTACCTCTTCCTCCCCAAACTTTGGAATCTTCGGCCAGAAAGATTTTCTTCCGAAAAGCGTGAAGAGTGCTGGAATCAATGTAACAGATGCAATCATAATGACGAACATCGTAGTCCCAAATATCGGTGCAAAGTTTTTGTAATCCCCAAATTCTGCAAAGAACAAAACAAGCATTGCGGCAAGAACAGTTCCCCCAGCGAAGGATACTGGAATACCAGTTTCACGCATCGCCCATTTCATCGCATCGAACTTACTTTCATAGTTTTTTAATTCTTCGCGGTATCTCGAGAACACGAATAATGAGTAATCGATTGTCGCCGCAAACAATAAAATAGACATAATTGAAGTTGATTGGCTAGCAAGATCTAATCCTGCTTTTCCAAACAAACCAAGGATTTGATTTACTACTTCGTACACAAATGCTGCAGCTAGTAATGGAATTAAAGCAAGCAATGGCGAACGATAAATAATAATTAGTAGAACCAGTATTATTCCTACAGTAGCCAGAAGTAAAACAATATCTGCACGTTCAAATAGCTTTGTTGTATCTACTGCAATTCCTGCGGGTCCTGTCATATAAACAGTAGAGCCTGTTTCCTTTGCTACTATTGTTTTCACTTCTTCTAAACTTTTTTCAAGATCTGAGATTTGCAAAGAAGTAATAAAACTAAGCGGAATGACTGCTGTTTCTTTATCCTCTGAGAAAAATCCTGCAAGCGCTTGAGGAGGTAAGCTACTAAATGGAATGACTTCCTTTAGCCCGTTAATATTAGAAGCACTTACCTTATCTAAAGCTACCCCTATTGCATCTATATTTAATTCAGCCTCTTCCGATTGCAAAACGAGAATAGCTGGAAGACTTTCTGCATCTTTAAAATGCTCATCCATATTTTTTTGCGCAATGACAGATTTAGCATTCTCCGGTAATGATGCAACACTGGAGACTTTGTACTCGCTTGCACTCGGAGCCAATACTGCAAGCAATACAGTTATAACTAGCCAACTTCCGAGGGTAATCCACATTCCTTTTTTACTAGATACAAAATCTGTAATGTGTCGTAAAACGGTCTTCATTTAATCACTCTCCAGTAAAATTATTTTAGTGACACTTGTGTCACTTTTAACAAAAAAATATCTGTCTCTTACAATACTTCATAAGTGACAGATATGTCAATTACTCTTTACTGAACATTCCATGACTTAATATTTCTTTTATGGATGCAATCCATTCATCTTGTGGGATGGCAAAATGGTTCGGAATTGCAATTGTTTGAAAGATCATTCCCAACATAACCGCTGTAGGAATATGACTTTTTATCTTATTTTCTTTTCGTCCTAACTCGATAAAGCCTTGGAATTGCTTATACATATCCACATGATATTCACTTAATTTGGATTTGTTATCTTCTACTCTTTTTGTTGTGTTAGAAGGTATTTGATGAATTATTTCCAACACTTGATGGATATTATTATGTTCAAATATGAAATCAATTAATAAATTAAATTGACTTTGGAAATCTCCTGTTTTGTCTAGCGCATTAAACTCAAGTAGGAAACGATTCATTTCGTACATAAGAAATTCCGATATTAGTTCGTCTTTATTTTCGTAATACTTATATATACTACCTCTTGAAACATTTAAGACCGCCGCTAATCGACTAAATGTAAATGCTTCGTATCCATCGTGGATAATCATTGATTTTGTAGCATTAAATAATTCTTCATCTGTAAACTTACGATCTCTACCCAACGTACTCACCTCGTTCATAACTCAAGTATAGTATACCAAGACTAAACCGAAAACTAATCCATCCAAATAAAAAAATTACAGTAGTGTTACTGGTGCCAGGCACCAGTAACACTACTGTAACATTATCTCTTGATTTCAATTGTTATTATTTGAAGTTTGTTATGGCTGTTGCGAATTGGTCGATGACAGGTATTGTGCTCGTCTTTGTGTCTTCGGTTAGTATTGTAAAGATCAACGTTTCACCATTTTGGGTCTTTGCATAGCCAGCAAGTGATTTAATATTTTCGAGGCTTCCTGTTTTTGCCATTATATTCCCTTTTGCAGGGAATCCTTTCAAACGATTTCGAAGTGTTCCCCCAATAAATCGATCTGATGATCCCGCTATTGGAAGGCTCTTTATATACGTGGTATACCAAGGTTCAGAACGTACAACATAAAGTAATTGAGATAATTGTTCGGAAGTAATTTTATTGGAATATGACATGCCTGACGCATCCTCGAATTTCCACTGTCTACCATCGAGACCGATAGAACTTGCGTAATCACGCATAGCTTTTAGACCTGCATCCCAACTACCTACCCCATATTTTACTTTCCCCATCTCTTTGGCTAACATTTCTGCATGTGTATTATTACTTAACTTCATAAATGGAATGATTAATTCTTTTAATGGCATCGATTTTCTTGATACGAGCGCTTTAGCATTTTTTGGCGCCTTTCCTTGGGCTACTTTGGAGGTAGATACAAATGTAATACCTTTTGCTTTTAATGAACTTTTAAAAACATCCAATGTATACAAGGCTGGATTTGTCACTGAAATCCATTCTTTTTTACCAGAAGTGCCTACTGGTGAATTCCCTGTAATAATTACCTTATTAGAACCGACTTGACGAGTAATTTTCAGTGTATTTTTATACCCCTTCGGAACTGTTTTTGATCTATTGACTACTTGTAGCACACTTGTTACAGGAGATAATGTTACTTTCGTAGCTTTACCATTCACTCCAGGCTTCGCTTCCACTATGACTGATCCTGCATCAAAATCTCCATTTGGTGAAAGTGTTAAAGCCGAAATCGGAGCTGCATAATAATAGGGCTCGTCCTCTGCTAAAATTCCTGCAGATAATCGAACAGAATCAAACCAAGTATCATCACCAATTAAATTACCCGAAACTTTTTTAATCCCTTGTTTCGCTAATCCATCTGCAAATTTATCAAGATGTGATTTTAATAAAGTCGGATCTCCTTGACCTCGTAAATACAAGTTGCCATTTAACGTTCCCTTTTTTACGGTACCATCAGTTAAAACAACTGTAGAAAAACGATAATTTTCACCTAGAGTATCTAGTGCAGCTGCACCAGTTAACAATTTCAACGAGGAGGCTGGTGTTATTCCTTTGTCCGGATTATGATGATAAATCACTTCTCCAGTGGAAGCTTTTCTTACTGTCACACTGGTATTTGCATTTTTCATCCTACTATCTAACATAATATTATTAAGCGTACTTGTTAATTTTGAATAAGTAGTAGCAGCTTCAACGCTAGAATTATCTGTTACTGGAATAATTACTGATCCAGCTATCATAAAAACAGCAACGACACTACCTAAGAGTTTTCTCCAAATATTCACCTTATACCTCCCAAATTTTAATATGAAATGCGCTTTAGCATGTAACTTTAAAAGAGTTTATTCAACCCAATTAACTATTCAGCTGTGCTTATTGCACACTGAATAAGGCTCAAAATGATATAACTATTCTAACACCAAATTATCAGATAATACCTTATTTTTTTCAAAAAGAGACAAAATACGGCATATTTTCCTAGTAGACAATTACCCCACGCTTGTATATACTCTAATTAACTACTTTGCAAAACAAGGTAGTTAATTTTTAACTAGCTATTATGTTTTCAAGATAGCTTTATGGAGGCTCACTTATGTCAATTAGAAGTCAACTCTTGAAAGGAATTCTAGACGGATGCGTGCTTGCTGTAATAGAAAAGGAAGCTGTTTATGGATACGAACTGTCACGAAAACTGCAAGAAATCGGTTTATCAGATGTTAGCGAGGGAACAATTTACCCTGTTTTATTAAGACTTCAAAAAAACAAACTTATTATAGGTGAAATGAGACCTTCCGATTTTGGTCCAAATCGAAAGTATTACTCTTTAACAGCAGCAGGCAAAGAAGTTCTTGAAATCATTTCAGAGGAATGGAATCAATTATCAGTACCGATTAACACCCTATTGTCAAAAGGAGGAAATACGAATGAAAGCAAGTGAATTAATAGAGCAAAACAATCAAAAAAGAGAATTGCTGACAGAAGATAACGAAAAATATTATTCCGGAATGCTTCTTTATATACGTACTAAACTAAGTCTATCTGAACAACAATCGGAAGAAGTATTAATGGAGATGTTAGATCATTTAATAGAAGGTCAAGAAGATGGCAAAACAGCGAGAGAAATATTTGGCGATGACCCGAGAGGTTATGCAGACGAAATAATTAACCATTTACCAAAGGAAGAAAGAAAAAGCACGTCTAAATTTCTTAGCCGAATAGGAGTGAATTTGCTTGGATGGTTTTTAGTCATCCGAAGCGTTGCTACTCTATTAGTAGGGCAAGAGAGTGTTTCTAGAGTTTATATTGTCCCCTCTCTTCTAATTTTCTTATTAATTGCACTATTGATTGCTATTGGAGTAAAAGTAATTTTTGGTTTAATTCATAAAACAGCTTTCGATCAAAATTCAAGTGATAAGAAAATGATGTTGCAAGCAGGTTTATATGGTGCTGGAAGCTTCTTATTTATTTTTATAGCTAGCTATTTTATCAAAGATTTCGGTCCTTCCTTTGTGCTTCCATGGACTGTTTCACTTGGAATTGGTGCAATTTTATTGCTAACTTCATGGTTAATGAAAAAAGCAGGCAATTAAAAATCGCTGCTCAAAATCTTTGAGCAGCCTTAGTCTTATGTTGCTCTCTATCTAAAGGAGAAAGCGCCTTTGTTTTGTCGATATAAATAAATGCATCATACCGTTCCCCTATTTTGGATGGTACGTAATTGGCATATGCATCATAATCCGGATTGTATTCAACCCCTATTGCTCGATGACCTATCCAATCATTAAATAAAGACCTGTTTTCTTCATTAAAAATCAATACCTTATCAAATGCTCCTGCGTCATGCAATGCATCTTCCCAAGAGTCTTTTCGTGCTTGTGGAACATCCATAATTTTATAAGGAAGTCCCCATTCATCTGCTGCAATAACAGTTCCTCTATGAGTACCAAAACCAACTGCAAAAACGTTTTCCTTTCTATTTTGCAGGCGGAGGAGCTGTCCGACATTGATCATATCGGAATTTTTCATGTCCGTAGCAGATGCATCTCCGATATGGGTATTATGCTCCCAGACGATTATTTTTGCATCTTTCCCATGATAGTCCATTATTTCATTGATTGACTCGACCATATGCTCATCACGAACATTCCATGACAATTCATCACTACGAACCATTGCGCGGTAGTATTCCTCCGCATTTTTAGCAACCATTGCATTTATTTTTAAATTTAAGTCAGACTCTACTTCATCCTTATAATTGTCCTCATGAGCACGTATGGAAGAAACTAATTTGGCAACTTCCTCTATACATGCATCCGAAATATTTAAAGATGAAAATGCATAGGTTTCGGGATGGCGATTAAAGGGTTGGAAACATGAGAGTGCTTTTTTGGCAAATGCTAAATCCGTTCCTTCGGGATTCGTTTGACTTAAATACTTCACTACTTCATCTAATGACTCCCACAAACTATATATATCAATTCCATAAAAACCAACCTTATGCTCTTTTTGCTCGTTGTACACCTTTAACCAACTAACAAATTCAGCAGTTTCTTCATTTGCCCACATCCAAGTTGGCCAGCGTTCAAATGCCTGAAGAGCTTCCATTACATTACTCGGTTCCTTCGTATAGCCCTTTATAAACCTATTTATACGCTGAGTGGATGGCCAATTTCCTTCAATTGCAATCAAAGAGAACCCTTTCTCTTCTAATAATCGTTTAGTCAATTCAGCTCGGACGGTATAAAATTCTGATGTACCGTGACTAGCTTCCCCTAGAAGGACTATTTTCGCATCACCAATGGCATCAATTATTGGCGTTAAATCGTTTTTTGTTTCATAACGCAATGCATATTTTTTTATAGATTCTTCAAGAGAAACCAACTAATTCACTCCCTTCTATTAAAGGTTGAGTCATTTCACCTATTTTCATTCATAACTATCCGTACCGTATTCTTAATGATTTGCATATGCTGATTTTAGTGTTTGAATTCAACTTTGCCTTAGGAGGTACAATGATAAAGCGACTTCTTTTTATTATTTTAGCTTTTATTCCTATATTTGTTCTAAGTGCGTGTGGTGACCCTGTTCAAGATGATTTACTTCAATATATAAACAATGAAGTAAAGACATTAGAAGAACTAGAGACTGAAGCTATCTCAGAATATGAAAGTGTCATTGGTGAAAATTTTGTGGATGATGAAACAACATACCACCATATACATGATGTTGTCATACCGAAATACAGAAAGCTTATAGAAGAATTAGAGGAAATTAGACCAGAAACTAAAGAAGTGAGAGAGATACATGAACTTTATATAGACGCAAGCAACACACAATTTAATGGTATAGTAACCGTTTTAGCGGCAATTGAAGCCCAAGATTACGATAAAATCAACGAAGCCAACCAAATGCTTAACGAAGGAAGAGCATTAATGCGCCAAGCTTTAAATGAAATTGAAGATTTGGCAAAAGAACATAATGTAACTTTGACCGAATAAAATGTAACTAGGTGAAAGATTATTCTAATCCATCCCCTTTCCTTATTTCACACAAGAAAAAGCCAACACAACAGGAATTCTTAATCTTCTTTTAAATTCCTCTTCGTTGCTAAAATGTTCAATCTTTGGCTCACCTTCTCGTAAGTCGACTATTTGAAAGCCTGCTCTAACTAACGCTTGAAAGTATTGCTCAATCGTTCGGTGAAATTTGATAACCACTTCATCCATCCATGGTTCTTTTCGTTCCCCGGCGATAAAGTAGTCATCCACAATCCAGTTCTCCCGTCTATCTCCAGCCTTTTTACTTTCAAAGGATGACGTGGTAAGTGGATGTTGAACGCTAAACACAAACTTTCCATTCTCTTTCAAAGCATTATGCACGTTATTAAACAGTTTTTGAATATTATCTACATAATGTATGGCAAATCTTGAAGTGACAAGATCATATTCATTTTGTGGATAATGAAAAGTCTCCATTGATTCCAAATGGATTACCCCATTCATACCTGAAATATGCTGAATAGCAGTTGCCGCCATTTGTTTAGAACCTTCTAAGCCAATGTATTGCTTTGCTCCATTTTCCAATAGTTCTTTACCAAACCTAGCATCTCCACAGCCTAGGTCAAGTACCGTTATATTTGTAAAATCTCCAATTAGTTCATATATAATTGGTCCTTCAATCGCGTTATTGGGACTGTCCTTTCTCCCTCTTCTTTTCAAATAGTTTGAGAAGAATTCCGATTGATCGTAAGCACTAGAGCCTCGGTAGTTCATTATATTCCCTCATTTCTTCTATATAAATCCTTTGACTTATAACCTTCCCCAAGGATTTTCTCCATTTCAAGCAGTCTTTTCTCTTGTGTTTCTTTACGCTTTGCACTATAAACATAACGAGCCCAATCCTTTTGGTAACCAGGTTTTAATTGATTATAAAAATCGAGTAATTTCTCATTCTTCTCTAAATACCTTATAATATATTTAACATTCAGAATATAATCGTCTACACATTGACTGTTTTGGGTTGTAGTACTTTTTTTCTTTTTCTTAGGCACTGATTTTAAACCCACAACAGTAAATGTTTCGTTCATACTGACCATTCTTGAAAATTTCAAATCACTACCTGTAACGTATCCATCCTCATCTGGTGAAATCGAATTGATCATATCATCACGATCAATATATTCCCTATACGTCGGATTATTCTTTTTCGGATAAGCAAAGAATAAGTAGCCATTATTCTCAATCAACTTCTTTTCGATCATTTCATTTAAATAGTTCGTATAATCCTCTAAGTTATTAACAAATACAAATACAAAATCATATTTACTTTCATTTATAGAAGTATCAAAGTCAATTTCATCAAAATCCTTCATACCCGTTGGCAAATGGAGGATTAATTTATTTATGTATTTTTCTACATTTAATTTTTCTACAATTGATTTAGTCGGCATATAACTACTCCTTTTACGAAAAAGTCTTGCACTCTTTTAAGAATAACAATGCCCAAAATTTTTTACAAAGACTAAAGCATGGTAGGATAAAATTAACGACCTTTATCGAAAGAACAGGTGACCTATGAAGACAAATATGAACAAACTCCTAAAAAAACAATGGATCGTATGGAGCGGACTACTTCTATTAGTCCTGTTTTTTATATTAAATAAAGATTTAATCTCTTTGCTCTTAGATGGAGATGTCGAAGGTATTCGCAACTTCTTAAATAAAAATTTAGGATTTGCCCTATTCTTCCTATTCATCGTTATGCTCATACAAAACTCTTTTACAGTATTCCCCTTAGTCCTTGTCATTACAATAAATATTACTTTATTTGGATTTATGAAGGGTTTTTTATGGAGCTGGTTTACAAGTGTCGTTGCCTCAGTAATTGTCTATTGCTCTGTTCGCTATATTTTCCAAGATATAATTATGAAAAAATTTAACCCGAAGTTAATTGAAAAAGTTGACGCAAATGGTTTTACATATGTATTCCAAGCAAGAATTTTCCCCTTCGTTCCAACAAGTATCATAAATATTTTAGCAGGGCTGAGTACTATACGGTTATTCCCATATTTATTAGCAACCTCCATTGGAAATTTTCTTTACTTCTTCGTTTTAGCTTTAATACCTGCGGGGATATTGTCTGCAGAATGGGATGAATATGTCATTTGGATCGTTATTATAGCTGCGATTGCACTATATTATTTCATTAAAATAGTTCGAAATAAAAGAAAAGCAGTTTCTTTAGAAAAGGATAATATCGATTAACTTCATCCATATTACAATTGTGTGTTTTCATAGCAAAACAGATATTTTGAATTCGAGACATTGAAGCGTTATACTAAATATGTAAAGAAAATGTCAAAATTTCATTTGAGGAGGAACATTAAATGGCAACAGAAAGTAAAGTAATTATTGTTACAGGTGGCGGTAGTGGAATTGGACGAGAATCAGCGTACAAATTGTCAGAAGCAGGTAACACAATTGTAATTGCTGATTTTAATGAAGCTGGTGCAAAGGAAACAGTGGCTCAAATTGAAAAAAATGGTGGTAAAGCTACCTCCTACAAACTAGATGTTTCAAAAGCAGAAGAAGTAGAAGCGCTAATCAATTTCACAGTAGAGACATACGGTACATTAAATGGAATTTTCAACAACGCAGGAATTGGTTTAGTAAAACCATTTTTAGAAATGGACCCTGCATCTTATCATAAAGTAATAGATGTCGATCAACATAGCGTATATTATGGTATGTACTATGCAGCGAAAAAAATGGTAGAAATCGGTGCAAAAGGAGTATTTGTTAACACTGCTTCTATTTATGGCACAATGGCTGCTAAAGGTAGTTTCAACTATAATGCTGCAAAAGCAGCAGTAGTGATGATGTCTAAATCAGCAGCTTTAGAACTAGCTGAATATGGTATCCGAGTAAACGGAGTTGCACCTGGATTTATCGACACTCCTATTCTTGGCGAAGATAAAGAAATGAAAGACTATTTAGCTGCGCAACATATGCACAATCGATTAATTAAACCACAACAAGTAGCAGAAGTTGTTGCCTTCTTGTTTTCTGATGCAGCAAGCGCGATTAACGGTCAAACAGTTCCAGTGGACGATGGATTCTTAAGTTTTAAATAAAATTAGTAGGTTGAAGATACTTGTATTAGATGAGCACGCAATGAAGAACGAAAGCATTTGTCAATAGTCTGAGGTTGTCCAATAAAAGGACAACCTTTTTTATACATATAGATATAAAAAGGAGCGAATACATTTGAAGCTTGCAATCATAACAGATGTTCATGGCAATGAAATGGCATTAAAGGAAGTTCTAAAAGAAATTGACCTGAGTGGAGATATAGAAGAAATTTGGTGTCTTGGAGATATGATTGCAATGGGGCCAGAAACAAACGAAGTATTAGATTTACTGTTTGCTCGTAACGATATTCGTATGATTACCGGAAACCATGATGAAGCTATTTTGTCCCTATTGGCTGGTGAAGGTCATCCAGAAAGTTATAAACATACATTTGAACATCACGAGTGGATTGCAAACCAATTATCTTCTAACCATATCGAAAAGCTAAACCAACTTCCCCGAATAATAGAAAAAGAAATTAATGGCATCAAGGTCATTGGTATTCATTATCATATTGAATTTAATAAGCAACACGCACATATTAAAGATGACCCTTTTTACAGTATATTAGAGCCAAACTTAGAGAATATGGAGAAGATGTACGAAAATTATCCAGCTGATATTATTTGTTTTGGCCACCATCATCCAGAACATTTTTTTCAAAATGAACGCCAAATCTATTTAAATCCTGGGGCACTTGGGGTTTCAAAAGGAAATACTGCTCCTTATGCAATAATTGATTTCACTGACAGTAAACCTACTGTTCGAATTCATAAAGCAACTTATGATAAAGAAGCGTTTATTACAAAGTTTAAAACACTAAAAGTTCCTCAAAGAGAGATACTGTTTAAGCTTTTTTACTTAGAAAACTAGATTACAATTTCTCTCTTTTCTTATCCATTCTCTAACGAGTTCAAAGATGAAACAAAATGTGCCTTTAGAACAACAAACTGAAAACAAAAACGAAGTAGTTCCCAACCCCTCCTTTTATCTCTACATATGCTAATTTGAAGAATAAAAAGGAGGAAAATTGAATGTTTCGGAAGTTTCGAAGAGGACAAATGCAACAAGGCTATCCTTGGATGCAAGGCCAGTATGGTCAGCAAGGGTATCCTTGGATGCAGGGTCAGTATGGTCAGCAAGGTTACCCTTGGGGGCAAGGCCAGTATGATCAGCAAGGTTATCCTATGGGGCAAGGCCAGTATGGTCAGCAAGGTTATCCTATGGGGCAAGGCCAGTATGATCAGCAAGGGTACCCTATGGGGCAAGGCCAGTATGATCAGCAAGGTTATCCTATGGGGCAAGGCCAGTATGATCAGCAAAGTTATCCTATGGGGCAAGGCCAGTATGATCAGCAAGGTTATCCTATGGGGCGAGGCCAGTATGATCAGCAAGGTTATCCTATGGGGCAAGGTCAACAAGATCAGCAAGGGTATCCTTGGGGGCAAGGTCAACAAGATCAGCAGGGTTACCCTTGGGAGCAAAGTCCTCAGAATCAGCAAGGTCAGTCTGATTGGCCATACGGGTATAGGATGCCAGACTGATCCTCCACTTGTTAATCAGAGAGACATTTTATTCATATAAGTACAAATAGATAACATCTTTTTGAAATCCTTTTTACAATTAGGTACAGTTCTATCACTATTATGAGGAGTTCATTTTTTAGTTCTTCTAATCGTCTTGAACATCGGTCTTATCGATGCATTCTCACGCAAGCTCGGTGACTATAAATTAAACATGAAAAAAGGATATCTCTTTAGATATCCTTTTTCTTATTTATAAAACTCTTTTGGAATAGCTCCAATAGTTCTTCGATGATATAGTAGCGGTTCTTTATTATAATTTTGAATATCAATTACTTCTCCAATCATAATTGTATGATCGCCAGCCTCCACTTGCTTAAATACCTTACATTGCAATACTGCTAGCACATCGGTGAGTATAGGTAATTTTAAGTCAGACTCCTGCCAGTCACATTGACCAAATCGGTCCTCTACTTTACTTGAAAATAAATTACATAAATCACTTTGATTCTCAGCTAAAATATTTACACTAAATTTATCTACTTTGAGAAAATCGTTATACGAGTTTACTCTCTTATCTATAGACCATAAAATTAGCAAGGGTTCTAAAGAAACCGATGCAAAGGAATTAACCGTCAATCCCATTGGTTTACCTTCTGGATTAAATGCAGTCACAACCGTAACACCTGTCGGGTAATTTCCCATAGCAGCTTTAAAGCTAGCTATTTGTTCCAATTTATTTTCCATTAAGCAACTTCCATTCTCTTTTCTTTTTAGAATATCAAAATCAACCTTTTCTTTCACATATTTAGATTTCTACCCGACTCTTTGTTTAAACAACCCTAATGCAGGGTAAAGATAGATATAGCAAATAATACAACAATGGAGGAATTTAATATGACAATTAAAGTAACTGTTGAAAATGCCGTTCAAGCGAAACAAGAAATTGAAAAATTTGAAACACAAGGTTATTCAAGAGATAACATTCATATTTTCGCCCACTTTAAAGAAAGAGCGGACGATATTAACGACGCTTTAGATACGAAAGACGTTGGAGTAAAAGAACAAGGCTTTCTAGAATCGATGAAGAACCTTTTTACTTCTCGTGGTGATGAGTTACGAAGTAAAATGGAAGCTGCTGGATTAACAAAAGAAGAAGCTTCTGCTGCTGAAAAAGAGCTAGATGCCGGTAAGCTAGTTATCGTTGCTCATAATTGATTCATGTATATGTAAATCCCATTCCCCTTCATTGGGCGAATGGGATTTTTATTTGTATTTTTTAAAAATTTGATGCACAATTATAAGAACGAGTGTTTTATTTTTTTACAACTGTGAGGTGTACTTGTTTGAAACCAGTTATTCTAGCTGAAAAACCTAGTCAGGCAAAAGCATATGCTGATGCTTTTTCAGTCAAAAAACATGAGGGCTTCTTAGAAATCAACCCATGCCCTATTTTCCCCGAAGGAGCCTATATAACCTGGGGAGTAGGTCATCTTGTTGAACTAAAGGAACCGAAAGCATACGATCCAAAATGGGATAAATGGTCTTTGAATAGTCTTCCCATATTACCAGATCATTATGAATTCCAAGTGGCAAAGGGGAAATACAAGCAGTTCACCATCGTGAAAAAACTTATGAAAACAACGGATACAATCATAAACGCATGTGATGTGGACCGTGAAGGATCAAATATATTCTATAGTATTTACAATCATACTGGAGCAAAAGGAAAGACGATTAAACGATTATGGATTAATTCATTAGAAACTGAAGAAGTTCGTAAAGGTTTTGCTAACTTACAGGATAACCGAAAAGATTTACTTTTATATGATGAAGCAAAGGCACGCCAAATTAGTGATTGGCTTGTTGGAATGAATGGATCTAGGCTGTATTCTCTTTTATTACAATCACAAGGTATTCGAGAAGTCTTTCCTATCGGCCGTGTTCAATCACCAACTATTTACTTAATTTATCAACGTCAATTGGAAATTGAAAACTTTGTATCTGAACCATTTTTTGAAGTAGAAGCAATATTCACTGCAACAAACGGGAACTATAAGGGGAAAGCAAAAGTAAAGGAGCCAAAACGAGAAATCATTCAGGAGCTTCTTGCTAAACATGCTATTCAACGGAATTCACCTGGAGAAATAACTTCTGTAGAAAAGCAGGAAAAACGTATTCCTCCACCCCAACTCCATTCATTGTCGACGCTACAAGCTACAGCGAATCGATTATGGAAAATGAGTCCTGCTAATGCTTTAAAGACAATGCAGGGATTGTATGAGAAAAAGCTTGTTACCTATCCTCGTACGGATTCACGTTATATTACACCAAGTGAATTCTCTTATTTATCATCTAAAGTATCAGAATATCAACAGCTAATTGGACATTCCTTCCCTGTTACTTCACTCGCTCCTAAAAAGCGATATGTGGACAGTTCAAAAGTACAGGAGCACTACGCAATTATACCGACCAAAAAAATACCTTCGCAGGCTGTACTTGCCGGCATGTCAGGTATGGAAAGAAATCTTTATGAGGAAATTATCCGTTCAACCCTTGCAATGTTTCATAGTGATTATTTGTATACAGAAACTAAAGTGACAACAGTTGTTAATGGGCTGCCCTTTTTCACAACTGGAAAAACGGAAAGAGACAAAGGCTGGAAAGCGTTATTTATTCGTTCTGATAAAGAAAGTGAAAAAGAAGAACCAACACTCCCTCCTTTATATATGCAAGAAAAAGTAGACAGCGATATTACTATAAAGGAAGGAAAAACAATGCCTCCCAAACCATATACAGAAGGTCAACTCATTGCAATGATGAAAACCTGTGGAAAATTGGTAGAAGACAAAGGGGAAACTGAAATATTAAAAGAAGTAGAAGGACTGGGAACAGAAGCAACCCGAAGTGGAATCATTGAAACAATTAAGAAACACGGATATATTGATGTTACAAAAAATATCGTTTCTATCACAAATAAAGGACGAGTTCTATGCCAAGCAATTGAAGGAAATCTTCTAGCAAGCCCATCCATGACAGCAAAGTGGGAAACCTATTTACGGAAGATTGGTAATGGAGAAGGTTCTCAGGAACGTTTCCTTCATAGCATTGGGAAGTTCATAAACAGTTTATTACAAGAAGTTCCTACTCAATTAAAATCAAAAAATATTGATATCAAACTCATTCCGTCTAAAACATCAAGTTCTAAATATACTAAATATAAACAAGAACCGATCGTGCTATGTCCAAAATGTAAAGAAGGATCTATTGTTGCGCGAAAAGGTTTTTATGGCTGTACCAATTATAAAAAAGGTTGCTCGCAAACCTTTAATGGATTCTTTTTAAAAAAGAAGATTACGCCAAGTCAGATTAAACTGCTCTGTACAAAAGGAAAAACAAATATTATCAAAGGATTTGTTGCAGAAAACGGGCAAACCTTTAATGCTAGCCTTATGCTAGTCGAAGGCAAGTTAAAACTAGACTTCAAGGAATAAATGGTTAAGAGTGGCCAATTTTTTTATATAATACAATTTTCAAAACGCTTGGACAAATATCCAAGCCCAGATTGTCTACAAAAGGTATCAAGAGGTCGTCCTCTCGATACCTTTTGTCATTATAATATTTTACCAGGGGAAATCTTAACTTATATCATATATGTAATTATTCAAAATATTAATCGGAGCGGAGGCGGCAACTCCAACGGCAAAAGCGGGACTGTCGAGATCCTGGATTGAGCTTTGGTTGGCACTGAAAAGAAGTCCATAGAATTTGACTTTACTAAATAATGTCGTCCGATAAATAAGGAAATCGTTGAAACGGCTCCCTTTCCGCGGGCGTTACCTTAGCCTCCTCGCTGCGCTGCGGGGTCTTCGGCTAACACTATTCCCACAGGAGTATCGCCTTTTTCAACGATTTTCTATAAATACTAATTGAAAAAATGTAAGTGATAAAAACTTGCTCTATTAATGGCATGATGATTTCCTAATTGAAAAGCGGATAATAGTTAATTGGAGTGGAAGGCGGCGACTCCAGCCGGAAGAGCATGAGCTGAAGACCCTGGACTGAGCGTAGCGAGGGAAGCGGCTGAAGCCATGCCGGCGGAACGCGTCCGCCTGGAACGTAAATTAACGGATCCAAAATAAAAACGAGTATGTGAACAATTTGTCGTTCACATACTGTTATGAAATCTCATGGAGGACTTTTTCAGTGCCCTAGAGCTTTGCGAAGGAAGCGGCTCGGCCCAGCCCGCGGAAAGCGTCCGCCGGAAGCGGAATCCCAATTCTATTTATCATATTTTTATCTTAAAAGAAAAAAGACTATAGATAAACTCAAAATCCAGAGTCTACCTAAAGTCTGACGCTTGGACAAATATCCAAGCGCTTTTTCTTGCATAAATTATTTTAACTTCCAGATTGCATTTTATAGTTCCTCAAAATCATTCCATTTGTCTTCGTCATTCCGAACTTTTCGTAATAAGGAACTAAGTCATCGTCACAGCATAAATCAATCATATATATGTCTTCAAGCTCTATGAGCATTTGATTTACTAATTCCTTACCTATACCAATACTTTTATATTCTGGTAAAACTTCAAGAAATGGAATGTAAGCAGATAGAATCCCATCGCTTATCGCTGTAATAAATCCAACTACTTGCTTCGTATTATCATCAATAGCAATAATCACTTTACTGCTCTTCTTTAACAGATTTAAGTGAGTTTGTGGATTTGGCGGATTCGGCCAATCTACAAAAAAACCATTTAACATATCAGATGAAATACCCTCGAGCGAATTTTTGTAAATCAATATATTTCAGCTCCTAATTTATATGAAATTTTTAGGTAGATGATATATATCAAAAATAAAATAACAAAGGTATTACCTCCAAGCTTTATAAGAAATACTTATATGTTATTCTACTTAAAGTATAGAATTCCTTTCATTTATAACAATTTATTTAGTAATTCTATTGTTTCTCAACGATACCTGATCTACTTAACTTCAATGGAGATTCTTATTTTAGTTTCAGTCTAAACTGCTGAGCAGCATAAAAGGGATCCGCCGCCTTCATTATCGCTGAAACTACAGCGACCCCAGCAATTCCTCTATCTTGCAACGAGGATACATTTTCAAGTGTTATCCCCCCTATTGCAACTACAGGAATGGAAACAGTTTTCGTTATTTCTTCGAGGACACCCTTACGTAAAAGCTTTGCATCACTTTTTGTACCAGTAGGAAAAGCAGAGCCGACGCCTATATAATTAGCGCCTTCAAGCTCAGCATTTTTTGCTTCTTCGAGCGTTGCCACGGAAACTCCAATTATAAACGAAGAAGGTACAATTTCTTTCACTATCGAAATCGGTAAGTCTGTCTGACCTACATGGACCCCAGCCGCTTTCACTGCGATTGCTATATCTATACGGTCATTAATGATAAGGGGTATTTGATAATAATCTAGTAATCTCTTTAATGCCTTTGCTTTTTCATAAAAGTCTCTTCCAGAGCTATTTTTTTCCCGGAGTTGAACAACTGTTACCCCACCTTTAATAGCCTGTTCCACAACTGTTAGCAATGAATCTATAGAAATCGATTCTTCTGTCACTAAATATAATGTCATATTATGTTTCAATTATAGAAACCTCTTTTCCCCATACTTCTTCATTCATATGAAAAATTTCATCCATCAATTGAGCTTTAAAATGACCAATCCCATCTTCCTCAGACATACTCTTTTTCGCTCTCTCCCCAGCTAAACTCATTACAGACATGCCAGCTATGCTTGCCGAAAAATAGTCGGCTGTCGTTCCAGTGAAAGATGCTATTAAAGAAGTAGTCATGCATCCAGTACCAGTCACTTTGGTTAACCAGTGGTCCCCGTTTGTAATTTGCACCGTTTCTAAGCCATTGGATACTATATCTGTTTCACCACTTATTACTGCTATGCAAGAAAATAAATTCGCTACTTTTTCGGCAAGTATTTTTCTATCTAAAGAAATATCAGTAGAATCTACACCTCTAGTTCTTCCATTTTCTCTAATGAGAGAGTACATCTCACTCGCATTTCCTCTAATAACACTTATTTTTACTTTTTGTATTAGTTCTTTTGCTAATCTTCTTCGATAAGCGGTTGCTCCAACACCAACTGGATCAAAAATGAC
Organism: Bacillus sp. FJAT-22090; assembly: GCF_001278755.1. GTDB lineage: Bacteria > Bacillota > Bacilli > Bacillales_A > Planococcaceae > Psychrobacillus. The sequence continues at coordinate 2,658,658 of NZ_CP012601.1, forward strand.
TGGAATCCCTTTCTCGTTTGCCACTTTTCCGGCTAAAATCATAGCTGTAAATATCTCAGCCTGTATTGTTCCTATATTAAGCACTAGTGCATTAGCTAATTGAACCATTTCCTCTACCTCTTCTACACTGTTTGCCATTACAGGAGAAGCACCTATAGCAAGCGTCACATTTGCACAATCGTTTACAGTTACAATATTTGTAATATGGTGTACGAGTGGATTTTTTTCTCTTAAGCGTGAAAAAAGATTGCTTACTACACTTTTATTCATTTTCAATTCCCCCTCACCGAGCTATCATATTTGATTTTTTGTAAAGATCATAAAAGTGATTTGTTGGCCCATGACCAGAACCTAATGGAAAACTATGTGTTATCGCTGTAGTTATATAACATTTGGCTAAGGTAACCGCTTCTAATAAGGTTGACCCTTTGGCGAGATTTGCAGTAATCGCTGATGATAATGTACATCCAGTTCCATGGGTGTTTTTCGTCTCAATTCTATCCGCTTTTAACCAATGAAAATCCTTACCGTCGTAAAAAAGATCGTTTGATGGACCACTCAAATGACCTCCTTTTAATAAAACAGCTGTAACTCCCATACTTCTAATTTGTTCACACGCTAAATACATCTCATCTTCCGAATGCAATGTTGACCCTATTAATACTTCTGCTTCTGGAATGTTCGGTGTCAAAATAGACGCTAGGGGAAATATTTCTCTTTTTAAAGCTTCTACAGCAGATTGTTCTAATAGATAGTGCCCACCTTTCGAGACCATTACTGGATCAACAACAATAAATTTAGGGGAATATTTCTTTAAGGTATTTGCTACAACTTGAGTAATTTGTGCATTCCCAAGCATACCGATTTTCACTGCGTCCACTTGGATATCATCAAAAACCGACTCTATTTGTTCTTGGATCATTTTCAAATCAACATACTGAACAGAACGAACCTCATTAGTATTTTGAGCTGTAATTGCGGTAATAGCGGACATGCCAAATACACCATTTGCAGAAAAAGCTTTAATATCCGCTTGAATACCTGCACCTCCACCCGAATCAGAACCGGCTATTGTGAGCGCTGTTTTCATTTATCAATCCCTCCATAACTCTGTTTTTCATCATCAGCTTCAATAAACCAAACGCTAGTAATGCACCTGTAAACGAACTAAACATAAAAGATGGAACGAAACCAAATAATGTTAGCTCTTCTCCAAATAAAAGAACTCCTATTGGATAAGTAGCAACAGCGCCGATAATACCTGTGCCAATAACCTCTCCTAATAATGCTGATCCAATATTTTTCATTTTCATGTATAAAAGACCTGCTAATAGCGCCCCAAAAACACTCCCAGGATACGCAAAAATAGATCCTGTTCCTAACAAATTTCGTAGAGTTGATACAATTAATGCACCTGCAAGCGCGTACCATGGTCCTAGTAAAACCGATAAGAGTACATTTGCAAAATGTTGGATTGGAAAGATTTTTGCAAAACCTACTGGTATAAATATGAGATGGCTTGATATCGTCGTTATAGCGATAATTAGTGATGTTAATGTTAGTTTCCTAGTTTTGTTCATTTTTCCCTGCTTCTCCTTTAAATCGGCCACTTTTCTAATTGATAATTCATCTCCCAAAATAAATACTCAAACTTAGAGGTCATTTGAAAATGTTCTTCTATGCGAGCCAGTTCTCTTTCCGGTTTCCCTTCTGTTAACTGATCCATCAACTGTATTAACCACTTGGCACCTTCTGCAAATTCCTCTGAATCATACGTTTCTATCCATTTTGCATACTTGTTGATGGACAAGGTGTCCCCATACTGTTTGCGCAATAGTTTCCCTATTTCCCAGTAATCCCAAGCACATGGAAGTAAACAGGAAACTAATTCTACTAGCGAGCCATTTTGAGAAACATTTAACATATAACGCGTATAAGCTAAATTGGTAGGTGCAGGTTTCGTAGATTCCAGTTCTTCCGGAGTAATACCAAACTCTGCCGCAAACGCACGATGTAAATCCATTTCAAAATGCAGGGTGTCATGAAGAGTTTTAGAAAAGTTTGACATCATCTCTAAATCAAGTGATTTTTGAACTCCTACCGCAAACAATTTAGAATAGTCGAGTAAATAGACGTAATCTTGTTTCATATAATGAATAAATTTCTCTTCAGACAATGTTCCTTTTCCCAACTCTTGTACAAAAGGATGCTGATGACTTTTTTCCCAAATAGGTTTAGCGTTCTCAAATAATCGGTCACTAAATTTCTTTGTAGATATCATAAAATTTCCCTCCGGTAATAATTATTTTTTTGTATTACACCATCGATAAATAAATAATAAGAGTGTTTTTGTAAATGTTAGTAACTCCTCTACATTTAATTTTTCATCTACAGAATGCGCTTCTTCCAATTTACCTGGTCCATATATAACAGTGGGAATACCTGCTTCACCTAACCATCCTGCATCCGTCACAGATTTAGACATTCCAATTTCGACCGGCACTTTCTCTATCTCTTCATGGCATTGCCCAAGCAATTGAACTGCTGAATGTTCAGCGTTCATTTTTAATGCGGGAAATATTTCGCCACGTTCTTCTATCATCGATTTGCCACCCCAACGGTATTGTAGTGGGTTATCTCGTAACCAAGGATCCGCCATTGCGACATTATTTAAATGCTCTTCTATTTCTTGTACTACTGATTGATACGTTTCATTTGGATAAAAATGAACGGTGATCCATAGTCGACATTCATCGGCCACAAAAGCAGCGTGTCTCCCTCCCTCAATAACCGCGGGATTAATGGTAGTGGTTCCAGGTGAAAACCCTGGATATTCTTTCGTTACTGCCCAATGACGTTCAAGCTCCTGAAGACCAACAACTACTTTCATCATTTTTTCAATTGCGCTAGCACCCTTAACTAGACCTCCTGCATGAAGCATTTTCATCCTCATCGCATCATGGAAAACCTCTTTGCTTTTTATTGTTATCCATCCAGTTATTACGCCACCTTGTCCATGGATTTGACGATTGCTTCCATCTACTACTAGTGCAAAATCGGCTGTATAGCCCTTTTCAACACACGAAAGAGTACCAGCCTCTCCTGCTTCTTCCCCAATAACAGATTGTATTTGTAAGCTCCCTTTTAGATTAATATCCATCTCTTTTAATAGTTTAGTGACAAATAATGTTGCAGCTATCGCACCCTTCATGTCCGAAGTTCCCCTGCCATAAACATTTCCGTCTTTATTTGTCAGATTAAATACTGGCACCGTCCACTCACTAATATCACCCACTTCTGCAACATCAATATGACCGTTAATAATTAAGCTATTAAAATTTTGGTCATCGCTTCCTTTTTTGGTGGCTACTACATTAGGATCGTTCGGATAAACCTCCCAGCTATCAGTCTGGAATCCTTGTTCCTCTAAAAAGCGAGCAATATACATTTGTGCATCCACCGTATTTCTCGCTGGCGGACTAACGGTCTGAAAACCAATTAAATCCGCAAGTATTTGTAAAAGCTGCTCTTTCTGTTCATCTACTACTTTAGAAATTTGTAGTTCCAGTATTTGTGTCATCCTTCTTCCCTCCATCAATTATTTTTGGTAACAAAAAACCGCTCTCCATAAACGGAAAGCGGCTGTTTTCTACATAATTAACCAAACATACGACAGTAGGGGTCCCAGCTGCTTCCCTCCGCTAGTATTAACTAGATCAGGTTCAAAGGGTTTACATCAACGATGTGTCTCAGCCTAACAAAGGCTCCCCTAGCAGTCATTTATTTAGTTATTAATTGCATTTAAATCTTACCATAGGACTTAAAAATTACAAGATTGTTTTCTTAAACTTAATCAAAAGGAAAAGCATATGCGGTATTCCCCATACGCCCAGCCGTTGTTTCAGCCTGTGACAAAGAATTTAATATTGCCTCTTCTGTAACTTCCGCTGCACCTTGAAAAAGACTATTTATTATAGGTTGATCATCTCTCAATTGCTCTCTTGTTTCCATATTTTCTGATGAAGAATGAGGAATCTTATGTGCGGTAGAAAAAGCAATAACAATATCCCCGCTTCCATTACTAAAATGACTACCTGTTCTACCAAGCCCGATACCACATCTTTTCGCCAATCGCTTTAACTGTCTACTACTCAGCGGAGCATCTGTAGCCAGAACAATCATAATCGATCCATCAGCTGGTTTAAGAAAATCGGTAATTTCTTTCTGTTTTACAACTTTATAGTTGTCACTTTGAAAATCATCCTTACTCCCAAAATTACTTAGAACGATACAACCAAGTGTATAGGTTAAGTAGCTATGTTCTTCTTTTACAAGTCGAGAAGAAGAACCTATTCCACCTTTATAGCCAAAGCATATCATTCCTTTTCCTGCCCCAACCGCACCTTCTAGAGAGACATTTGATGAAGCTTTTTTAATACACTCTACTGCGTGCTTCGGCTGAATCGGTAATTTGCGAATGGAGTTTAATCTACTATCATTGCACTCCCCCACTACTATATTAATCGTTCCTGTAGTGTCCCCTATTTCCGGATTACCCTCTAGCATATGTTCCAATGTTCCTTGGGTTACTGCTGGTACAGCAAACGTATTGGTTAACATAATAGGTGATTCAATAAGTCCTAATTCATCTACTTGTACAAGACCTGTTGTTTTTCCAAATCCATTTAATACATAACTAGCTCCTACCACTTTTTGTTTAAATAAATTTTTTTCGTGCGGCAGTATTGCTGTCACTCCAGTGCAAGCATGCTCCCCTTCACCTAAAGGAATATCAAGTGTTACATGACCCACTTTTACACCTTTAACATCTGTAATACAATTTTTTTCTCCTACTGGAAGACGACCAATTACAATTCCTCTTTCTCTTATTTTCATTGGAATACCCTTTCTTTTGATAAGTCCTTCCATCTGTTCTTATATGCTTTTTCAATAAAACCACTCTGATCTGCATAAGCACGAATGACATCTTTTATTTCTTCAGGTAGATATTTTTCGTTTCGATTGTTTGCAAGACAAAGATATCCAGAACCTCTTTGTAAATAATCCGAGCTAGCCACTGTGTACCACGCTTCATCTTCCAATAGTTTGTTATTTACAAAAACTGTATCAATCTTTCCTTCTTTATATTTAATTTCAGCTCCTGCTATATGTAATCGCCCTACAAATCTCCCTCTAAAACCAGGTCCACGTCCATCCGCTAAGCAAGCTTGAACATCAAGTGATTGTTCCAAAGCCTCTTTAATATATTTCCCTTGTATTTCAAAAGAAGTTGGATTTAATGGAGACGGGCATACTTCGATCAGTTTTTTATTTGTCATTTTATGGAATATTCCAGCGTTACAAATACCACTATTGATTAAACCAATGTCACAATGTAGCATATCCTTTAGCCCATCTGCTATTAAATTAGTTAAAGGGTTTTCTTCCACAACATCATGCCATAAAGCTTTTTCTAATGGATAAAGAGGCTGACTCAATACTTGAATTGCTTTTTCTTTATTCAATTTTAATATAGAAAGCACTCCTTCATTCTTTTTCACATCTATTGAAGAAATGGTAGCAGAGTGAAGTAGTGTCACCTTACCTTCATTGATTTCTAGTTCTAGTATTCCTAAATGTTCCCCATAGTTCCCAGCACTGTTCATAATAATATTGTTTATAACTTTAGCTTGAGGGAAAAGTTTATGGTCATGGGCGGAAATAATAATATCAATTTCCGGTATTTCCAATGCAAGTGGTTCATCCGCAAATGTGCCAATATGACTTAGGAGAATACAAATATCAAATTTTCCTTCATAGCTTTTTATCTCATTATGTATCGCTTCTTTATATTCGGTCATGTAAATACCAAGACCATCATTAAATTCTCCCATATTAGGAGAAGACCCAGTTAATAGAATTCGTACACCACTTTTCTCTATGATGATACTTTTATAAACACCATTTATAATACTTTTATCTTTTTTAAATAAATTATTGCTTATAAAAGGGAATGAACTATTACTCGCCATATACTCAAGTGTATCCACCCCATTAAACATTTCGTTATTACCTATCGTAAGCGCATCGTAGCCTACTGCTTCTAATAATTCAATAGCAGCTAATCCTCTTGTGCCTTGCAACTCGATACTTTTAAAGTCGGCAAAGTCTCCAGCATCCAATAATAACGTGTTTTCATCTTTATACTCATTAATAAGCGTAACTACTTTAGCAAAATTTTCAAAGTTGCTGTGAACATCATTTGTATGTAAAATTTTTAATTTCATAGGTTCCTCCGATTTGTATGTCTGTACATATTCTACCATATTCTGATAATTCTATAAAAACGCTCTTACAAATATTTTCTTTTCAACTATGAAATTCCCTTCTTGCATGTATATAATTTTGGTAATATAGGATAAAAGCTATTAGGGGGCTTAAAATGGAAAACAATAAACTTTCAATGATGGATGCTATTTTACTTGAGACAATTCGTAATAAAGGCATTTCCAATGATGAAATACTACAAAAACTTGAGGAAAAAGAGACTCACTTATTTGATAGAAACACTGAAGTCACTTCGTTAATCTCCTTATACGAAGAAGATAAATCGAAGTTTGCTTCCATCATTCATGATGGTTATACTGTTAAGTTCGTAACAAGAAACGGCCTTATAAACCTATTGAAATTAAAGTTCAATAAAATTGCGGAGAGAGATTACCAATTACTAGAGAACGGAATAAAACAATTACAAATGGATGAACAACAGCTAGCTTCCTTAAAGCAACTTCTGTCCATTAACTGGGTTATTCAAGAAGAGACGAATGAAAGTTCCTTAAAATTTATTCATATAATTTCTGCCGCTACGATTTAAACCACTTTGCCTATAATAAATGACGCGTATGAATAAAACACAAAGTCGATTATTTGAGTACATGTATTAGACTTTGTTTGTTAAATGTACTGATTATTAATGGAGAGCATTATCTAGGAGGAGAGTACAATTTATCTTCAACACAATATTGGAAAAAAAGTTAAAGAGGCTAGATTAAGTAAGTCATTCACTCAACAGGAACTAGCTGAGAGATGTAATTTGACTAAGAGTCATATTTCAAAAATAGAAAATGGACAAGCTGCCCCTGCTGTAGCAACACTTTCAAAAATAGCTCAGGAGTTAGACACACCCTTATCATGGTTTTTAGAATCAAATCTCCACAATAAATTATCTATCGTAAAAAGTAATGAAAAAACAGTAAAGGTCGGAAATAAAGAAATAGGCTACACTTACGAAGCTCTTGCAAATCGTTCTCGTTTTAGCAAAGTAGAACCTGTAATTGTCACCGTCCTACCAGAAGCGGAATATGTAGAACCCTTTACACATATAGAAGATGAGTTTATTTATATTCTTTCTGGATCTATTAATCTTTATTATGATGGCGAATTACATTATTTAGAACAAGGAGATAGTGCTTATTTTGAAGGAAATGTGCCTCATATCTTTCTTTCAGCAGATAAAAATAGCGAGGCGAAAGTATTAACATTATTCATTCAAACGAATCCACTATAATAATCTTTTTCCCTGGAAAACACTCGTATCTTTCTTTTCGTTCCCCTGTATTCGCAAGATCCTCATTAATAATTATTTTTTGTTATCTCATAAATATTTTCAGAATAAAATTTAAATTTAGTATTTACAATTAATAATTATTAATGTACTTTTGTGTAATAGGATTCAACTAAGTTGAATCCTATTACACAAATACAAGGGGTGTATGTAATGACAAATTCAAGAGTTCCAGGTTTTTATCGTCTATCAACTAAAGAAAGATTTGATATTGTTACCAAGGGACGAGATTTAACAGAAAATCAATTAAAATATCTTTCTGGAGACCACGCTTTATCTATGGATTTAGCAGATTCAATGATTGAAAATGTTATTGGACAAATAGGAATCCCTCTAGGGATTGCAACTAACTTTAAAATTAATGGAAAAGATATGTTTATTCCTATGGCAACGGAAGAACCTTCTGTTGTAGCTGCAGCTAGCAATGCAGCAAAAGCTGCTTATGATCATGGAGGTTTTTTCACATCCATGAGCGGAACAATTATGCGTGGACAAATTCAAGTATTACATGTTGCGGATCCCTATGCTGCAAGAGCAAAGATTTTTGAGCATAAAGAGGAAATTTTAAATTATTGTAACGAAAAAGATCCTACCTTAGTCTCTTTTGGTGGAGGAGCTAAAGATTTAGAAGTCCATATTGTTCCAACTACTTCTCAAATAATGTTAGTCATTCATCTAATTGTTGATACGAAAGATGCGATGGGCGCGAATGCGGTTAACACTATGGCAGAGGCAGTTTCACCGACTATCGAAACAATTACAGGTGGTAAAGTGGTACTTAGAATAATTTCGAATTTGGCAGATCGCCGGTTAGTTCGTGCTAGAGCTGTATTCTCTACTGAGGCACTTGGTGGTAAGGAAATCGTCGAAAACATTGTAAGCGCTTTCGAATTTGCAGACTTTGACCCATATCGTGCAGCTACCCATAACAAAGGAATAATGAATGGTATATCAGCAGTGGTTTTAGCAACAGGAAATGATACTCGAGCAGTAGAAGCAGGCGCACATGCATATGCATCTATATCAGGTCACTATAAATCGCTAACTAAATGGGAAATAAATGCCGATGGCAATTTATCTGGATCAATTGAACTTCCTATGGCAGTTGGTATTGTAGGAGGAGCTACGAAAACACATCCGGTAGCACAGGCTGCCCTAAAAATTATGGATGTAAATTCAGCTGAAGAACTTGCAGGCAGCATAGCCGCTGCAGGTTTGGCACAAAATGCTGCTGCTTTACGTGCCTTATCTGCTGAAGGTATTCAAAGAGGTCATATGTCTCTACATGCTAGAAATTTAGCAGTAATGGCAGGTGCGGATAAGTCCGATATTGATAGAATCGTAGCTCAAGCTATAAAAGAGAAAGACCTTAGATACGATCGTATTTTAGAGATAACAAAAGCAATTCAAAGAGGTGAGCAAGATGTCAAATAAACACGAAACATCCACAACTGATTTGAACGAAAATAATAATACTAAAACCTATTTAGAGATTCTTGGGGATACTATTTTACCTAACCAATTACTTCTAGCAATTTTGTTAAGTGTAGGTGTTAGTTTAGGAGGATACAATATTGGTCTTTGGTTGCTCCCCTCTATCGCTAGTGAGAATATGGTAGCTTCCTATTCCCTTCTTATTGGGATTTCTGGAAGTGTCATATCACTTGTTATATGCTCAATTATTTTTAAACCAAAAAGATTATTAATCGAAGAGGAAACCTCATCAGAAAGTATGAAACAAGTTTTTGAGGATCTACAATTAGATCCAATAGAAGAATTGAAACTCATCGAAAATGATCCTGTTACTAAAAAAGAATTAGAAGAATTAGGAGTTTTGAATAGCTTTCGAGCACTTGGAGGTGAGCAGAAAAAATGAGTTTACTAGTTACGGCAATTTTATTTGCATTAATTGGTGCAATCGTATTCTCTTTAATCGGATTAATATCGGGTACGGATGAGACAGCTATTATGGTACCACTTACTTTATTAGTAATCCTTTTAGGTGCACCTCCAGCTGCTGTATTTTCATTTTTCATGGCTGCAGTTCTAGCAAAACACCTTACACATGCAGTTCCAACTGCATTAATGGGTATTCCTGGAGACACTACTGCGGTACCATTAATCGACCATGCAACTACTTTAAGAAGAATGGGTATGCCACATATTGCTCTTAGAAAGATGATTTCTGGTGGAATTATTGGTGCATTTATCGCACTACCAACAGCTGTACTTTTAGGACAATTTTTAGGACAATTCGCTGACTTTTTCAAGTCATCCACAGGAATCATTTTTACACTGGCGGCAATTTTAATCGCCTTTTTCTCAAAAGGTAAATGGGTAAGTGTTTTGATGATTATTCCATTCGCTTTCTTTATTAAAAGCTTAGACTTGATGAGTTTTAGTATATTGGACAAGCATTTATCTATCAGTTTCTTCTTAGGAATAGCAATAGGACCTATTTTTTGTGATCTTCTCTTTGCTACTTCCTCAAGTGCTAAAAAAACAATAGAAAGAGATAATCCCAAAGAATATCATTTGGCTCCTGAAACAAAGTCATGGAAAGGTTACTTCCCTAATCCACTTAAAATTTTAACGGGAAGACAACAGATATTTACTTCCATCACTACTTTTATTTCATCTCTTACTTTCGTTTTTAGCCCAGTAGGAATGACCTCTCTAATGGGTGAAATTGTCGGTTCGCGTACAAAAGGTACGTATAAAAAATCTACTACAAGTTTGGCAGTAATGAATGGTGTAACAGAGTCTACATACATTGCTGAAGTAATTATTCCATTAATTGCTTTTGGAATTCCTTTAAGTCCAGTTGCATTAGGACCTGGATCGCCATTATTTAATGCTCCACCAGTTTTCTCAGTAGATCCTATAAATAATCTACACACCTATTTAACATCTTGGGAGTTTTTCCTTTACGGTGCAATCGGTCTTATTGTAGCCTCTTTGATCGCTTACCCTTTCTCTATGAACTATGCAAGAAAGGCTTCCGTTCTAGTTATGAAATTTGTAAGTCAAGAAGCAATTGTTGCTATGTTCATAGGTCTTGCTTGTCTACTTGCATTCCATGAAGCGCAACTTGTTGGTATTGTACTTACATTCACAGTAGCAGCGGTAGGCGGTCTCTTAAATCGAATTCTTGGAATTGGTGCTGGTGTACAATTTATGATTTTCTACGCATCGACTTGGATTATGATGACTCTATTTGGAATGTAAGAGAAAGGGGTTTCTATATGATAGAACAAGGATATCCTAAAAAAGTACACATTAGAGAAGTAGGACCAAGAGATGGCCTGCAAAATGAAAGTAGCTTTATTCAAACAAAAGATAAAATTGAATGGATAAACCTTTTATCTGATACCGGACTTAAATATATAGAAGTTACTTCTTTTGTAAATCCTTCGTGGATTCCTTCTCTATCAGATGCAGAGTCTGTAGCAAAACAAATCAGCAAATCTCCAGAAATGACTTATGCTGCCCTTGTACCGAATATGAAGGGTCTAAATAGAGCAATAGAGAACGGAATCGATGAAATCTCTGTTTTTATTTCCGCAAGTGAAACACATAACAAAAAAAATATTAATAAAACTATCTCGGAAACTGAAATTGTATTATCAGAAGTTGTAAAAGAAAGCTTGTCAAATCAGAAGACCGTTAGAGGATATATTTCAACTGTTTTCGGATGTCCCTATGAAGGGAAAGTAGAAATCGATCAAATAACAAGATTGGCAGATTCCCTCTTTGATATGGGTATTAATGAATTATCGTTAGGCGACACGATTGGTATTGCCACCCCTCTTCAAGTTAAATATGTATTAGAAACGTTTCTAAAACGCTACCCAAGTGATAGCATTGCTATGCACTTTCACAATACTCGCGGCACTGCTTTGGCAAATGTGTTGGCGTCTCTAGAAATGGGTATTTCTAAATTTGATAGCTCACTTGGAGGTTTAGGTGGTTGTCCATATGCTCCAGGAGCTTCTGGTAACTTAGCGACGGACGACCTAAATTACATGCTTACAAATATGGGTATCCAAACAAATATAGATTCAGACAAACTTAATACAGCAGCACTCTTTATACAAAATAAGCTACAAAAGCCACTAGAAAGCCATACGATGAAATATAGTTCATCCCAACAAACATAGCAAAGATAAACTACTCAGTCATTCTATCCTGGCTGGGTAGTTTTCATTATCCCTCATTAAGCTTTATCATTATTTCCCTACTTGTATAAAACTTTCTAATCACTCCACTATAATCTATTTTTCATAGAAGTTATTAGTCTCTTAGCTACTTCTCACCTGTTTTTATTTTAATTTTAAAAATTTTACAATATCTTATTAAAACGGTAATTTTCTTTTGCTATAATCGATGGGCAATACCAAACAAATTATGAGGAGTGGATTGTAGATGTCAAAGGAAAGCTTTTGGAATAATGCTTTCAGTAAGGTAGCCCTATCTCTCTTATTAGTTCTATCATTATTTTTACCATTCATCACTGTTCCAAATGTACAAGCAGCTGAGCCTATTACTGTAACAGAGGCTATTGCGAACAACACTGGAACGGCAACGGTAAAAGGATTCCTCGTTGGTACCGCAAGTTCAGGTACTTCTTACGATCAAGAACCACCGTTTACAGTAGCGACCAACGTGGGTCTAGCTGACTCTCCTAATGAAACAGATCCGTCAAAAATTTTACCAGTTCAGTTACCAACCGGATCGGTACGAGCTGGTTTAAATTTAGTTGATAATCCTAACCTATTTAAAGGTGAAGTAACAATCACTGGCACTCTTTCAGCCTATTTCTCTGTACCAGGCTTAAGAAGTGCAACCGCATATACTATTATTTCCGAAGGTGAAACTCCCCCTCCCTCACCTGAAGCGGAAGTTATGGAAAATATCGCTGCTGCTCGTGCAGTAACGGACCCGAACAAATTAATTAAGGTAACCGGAACTGTCACAACAGGCACTGGTTTCTGGGGTGGAAAAGCGTTTTACATCCAAGATGAAACAGCAGGAATTTATGCTTTTACTTCTACATCAGATGTAAATCCTGGAGATATAGTAGAATTGGAAGGAAAAGTTAGCCCTTATAGCGGTGAGCTTCAGATTCAAACGACCAAAATTACTAAAATTTCTTCTGGAAATGAACTTCCACCAACGCAAGATATTACACCAGCTGGAGTAAACGAAGAAACTCAAGGCGAAAGAATTCAATTAAACAATGTAACTATTACTAATCTAGTAAAGTCAAACGACTTTGGAACATTTGAATTTACAGCAACACATGAAAATGGAGAATCTGTCGTTATTCGTAACGACAATCGAAACGGATTAGATTATGATACATTTTTGAAGCAATATAAAGTTGGTGATTTAGTTCATGTATCTGGAATTGCCTCTAAATTCAATACAACCTTTCAAGTGAAGACACTTGGTTCAGAAAGCTTTGATCTAGTAAACAAACCGGCTGTGTACACGGATATTTTACCTGGAACGGTAGCAGAAGGCACAGCTATTCAACTAATCTCACCAATTGAAGGTGCGTCAATATATTACACATTGGATGGTTCTACACCAACTTCAAATAGCACAGAATACACAGCACCAATTACATTAACAAAAGATACGACTATTAAAGCAATTGCAGTAAGCGATACTACTTCTGAAGTATTCTCATTTACTTATAACGTATTAAAATCAGACAATCTTGTAATCCGTGACATCCAAGGACAAGGTCATTTCTCCGATTACGAAGGGGCGACTGTACAAAATATCACTGGAGTTGTAACGCATCTATATAACTCAGCAAATTTTGTAATTCAGGATACAAATCCAGATAATAATAACTCAACTTCTGAGGCAATCATCGTAAATAAGGCTTCCAATGGACTTAAAGTTGGTGACCTTGTCACTGTTGCCGGAACGGTAGAAGAATGGTACTACGAAGGCTATTCAGATATGAAAGCGAACGACTTACCAATAACACGTATTCGTGCAACTACTACTACAAAATCCGGAACAGCTGAATTACCTTCTCCTTTAGTAATCGGACAAGATATTATTCCGCCAACAGAAAACATTGATAACGATGGGTTAACCACGTTTGATCCACAAGAAGATGGAATCGACTTTTGGGAATCTGTTGAATTAATGCGTCTTGCAGTACCAAATGCAAAAGTAGTTGGACCTCAAGAATACGGTGAAGTTGTCGTAGTGGCAGGCAATTCTGCAAATACAACTTTTAATGTATTAGGTGGAATTAATATTTCTGCAAATGACTATAACCCTGAAAGAATTGCAGTAGATATTGATAACGAAAAGTACGATGCAAAATCAGGCGACTACTATATTGGTAATATTGTTGGAGTAATGGGCTTTGGTTTCGGTAACTTTAAATTATGGTCTGAAGAAGCATCTCTTCCACCAATTACTCGCGTCGAAAAGCCAGTTGTAGTAACAGATATCAAACCTTCAGAAGATAAGCTGACTGTAGCTTCTTATAATGTGGAGAACTTCTCAACGAATATAGAAAATACTCCAGATGATAAGGTTGCAAAAATCGCCAAATCATTTGTAGAGAACATGAAATCTCCTGACATTATTACATTAGTAGAAGTGCAAGATAATGACGGACCAACAGCATCAGGAAACACGGATGCATCCGCTAGTTATGAAAGATTAATCGCAGCTATTACGGCAGCAGGTGGCCCTGCATATAAATGGACTGATATTGCTCCTGAATATAATAAGGATGGTGGACAACCTGGAGGGAATATCCGAGTTGGTTACTTATACAATCCTGAACGGGTAACACTTGCAGATGGAACAAAAGGTGGTTCTACTGAAAAAGTAGCATGGGATGAAAATGGAAACTTAACATTAAATCCAGGTCGTGTTCTTGACTTACCACAAGAAAACACACGTAAACCGCTAGCAGCTCAATTTGATTTCCAAGGAGAAAAAGTGGTTGTTATTGGAGCACACTTAAATTCTAAAGGTGGAGACCAACCGTTATTCGGTAAAAACCAGCCGCCATTATTAGGCTCTGAAGCAGAACGTATTGAACTTGCAACGATGATAAATAACTTTATTAAAGCGGGCCAAGCAAAAGATCCTGACCTAAAAGTAATTGTTGCTGGTGATATGAATGATTTCGAATTCACACCAACACTCGCAGCTCTTAAAGGCGGAATCTTAACGAATATGGTTGAAAAAGTACCAGCTGGTGAACGTTTCTCTTATTACTACCAAGGAAACAACCAAGTATTAGACCATATTTTAGTAACAAACAACCTGGCTAATAAAACAGCTGTAGACATGATTCATATCAATGCTAACTATATGGACATTCACGGCCGTGCATCTGACCACGACCCTGTTCTTGTTCAAGTTGAATTCAACCAACCAGACACTTATACACTTTCAGCTAATCAAACAGCTTTTGAATTAGAAAAAGGTCAAACTAGTAAAGTGATTTTAACGGAAACAACTACAAAACAGGATGGCTCTAAGTCTACGAAAGACGTAACGGCGGAAGCTACATATGGTGGCTTCGATCCAAAAGTGATTTCAGTTGATAAAGGCATAATCACTGCAAAATCAGCAGGAAAAACAGTTATCACAGCAACTTATGGTAGCAACAAAGTTTCAATCGAAGTTACGGTTGAAGCTCCTAAAAATGGAGAAGCGATTATTACTCCAGATGAAGTAGATACTTCAAAAGCTAAAATTACTGTCGACGGCTCAGTACTACATGACGCAGGAAATGTTTATATTCGTTTCACTGAAGGTGCAGTAAGCAAAATTGATGCTGCCAATAAAGACGTAGTGATTAATCTAGTTACTGGGTCATTCACAATCACTGTTCAAAACTTTGATACCCTTGCAGATAGTGGTGAATTTACATTACACCTAAACTATCATGTACCACCTGGATTATTAAAAGAGAAGAATAAACATAAAATTAAAGACGATCTAAAACTTAAAAATATTTCTTTCCTAGATGTTAACGACAAACAAATAACAAATGGTTTTAAAGATTATTTTGTAATTGTTAGTGGAGACGGCAAAAAACAAACAGTTGAAGGCGCCTACTACGATAGCAAGTCTAAAAAATGGAAATTCAAGAAATTGAAATAATTACAAAAGATCTAGCCAGAAATAATCTGGCTAGATCTTTTAATTTCGTTTCGTTTAATTGGCATACTGTATACAAAATACTTCTTTATCATATTTCTCCATACTGTTGCATATTTCTTTTGATATTTACTATCGTCTTCTGTCGCAATTAAGTAAAGGGATAGTTGTTTTATTTCAGCTTTCTTTATTTCATCATATAATTTAAAACACTTTGCTTTAAATAATCGTATTGTTTTTGATTTGTATCTGAATAAGCCTCTTCTCTATTTGAAGGAATATCCATATATTCTATATCACCTTTAAATTGAGAAGCAGTTAAATCATAACGTTTACCATTAATTTCATTATAAAAATGCCAGCCTTCAGATAAATTTGTTTTTCGTATGCTTCCACCCAATATGTCATTTACTACTAATGCTGTTACTCCGCATTGACCTCTTGCAGGATTATCTATACTCCATTTTGAACTTGAAATAACTGACCAGGAGCACGCTAAAGCATCTAGTATTATTTCTATTTGTGTTATATTCTTACTCAATCAAATCACACCTTTTCAAAAACATAAAAGTTCCTAGTTCATAAAACTAACCTCTCCCTTTACTCCTATTAGTCACCGACTGACTATTTAAAGAATCTTCGACTAAACCACCCGTTAGTTTAATATGAAAAGCTTCTTCTTTTCCTCATTTTTCATTAGCTATCTCCATTAACTTAGATGACAGAGCACCTGTGCCATCGCTAAACATAATTTTACCTATTTTTCCGTCTTCCGGGCATATTGCTTCCCCTTTAAAATCATAAGATGTAACATCTCCATTTGCCTCTTCAAGTTTTACTCGAAATGTAAATCGATATATAGTCGGATGGTCTTTTTCTTGATTAATTTTTAGATTCTCCACATGTAGTTTATAATTTATATCTTCTCTTTGATAGAAGAAAGCTGAAGTAGAATTTAAAAAATTAATAAAACCATTTTCAGTAAAATATGCTTTATACTTTTCTTCGGCATACCGATATACTGCATCTCTTTCCTTTTCTGCCAACTTATTACGGTCCTTTAGTTCTTTTTTTGACACTTCTTCCCATAATTTAAGATACTCTTTATCAGGTGCTGTGAATTCTTTTTCAATGACAGTTTGGATAGCTTTCACACTATTATTATTCTCTTTCCCAATAATGCCAGCTTCATTATTATTTAAAGTCTGGTTGATTAACGAAAATACTAGAAAAAAGCAACCAACTATCATAACTATTGATATGAAAATTGGTGTTATACGTTGCTTCTTTTTGCTTAGTTTATTATTAATTTTTATTAGACTGTTTCTACGTGCTTCATGGGAACGGTCGACATGCTGCATTTCTTGGAAAAGTTTATCAAGCTCTTTTGATGAATTCATCTATCAAACCTTCCTTTCCATAATATTCTTTTTTTAAAGTTTCTAATCCCCTTGCCATTTTTGTTTTCACCTTTGCTTCAGTCCAACCTAATATATATGCAGTTTCTTTAATGGAACACTCATTCACTTTTCTAAGTATTATTACATCTCTATAGTCCTTTTTCATTCTACCTAAAGCGGCATACAATCTAGATAAATCCTCTTTCTTTTCTGCTAGAACTGTTGGTGATGGATTTTTAGAATCTATATCATTTTCATTTCCCCATGTGAAAAACTTAATAAGTCTTTTCCTTCTAAAGTAGTCATAAGTTACATTTCGTGCTATTTTCAACAGCCACGTTAAGACAGAAGCTTGGTTGTTAAAATTGTTGATGCTTTTTATAGCTTTATAAAAAGTTTCTTGCGTTAAATCTTCAGCTGTTTCTTTATGACGTACGAGAAAATAAATAAATCGATAAACTGCATCACTATTATCGATATACAAGCGTTCTACATCCTCTTTCATCATTTTCAACCCCTTCTTACAAATCATAGACGATGGACTATATGAAAAGTATCGTTTTCTTTAAAATTAAAATTCTTATTTATTATGATTAATA
Organism: Bacillus sp. FJAT-22090; assembly: GCF_001278755.1. Lineage (GTDB taxonomy): Bacteria > Bacillota > Bacilli > Bacillales_A > Planococcaceae > Psychrobacillus. The sequence goes on from NZ_CP012601.1 coordinate 2,676,435, forward strand.
CATTAGCTATAAATATCTTCATCACTAAAACAAAATAATCGTATTTAAGAGAGACACTCTCTTAAATACGATTTATACGACCTCTCTGATATTGGACTGCATCTTTATTGTCTCTGCATTAGGAAAATTTTATATTTTAAAAGATTTGAGAACCACCGCTATTTCTTGTTGAACTAAACTGACCGATAGTTATATAAGAAAAAGAGCCATTTAAGGAGCTCAACGTTCTTAAAGTAAAGATCCAGTTTGTAGTATTCCTTTTTATTTATCGCTATCTAAATCATTTTCAAGTAATTCCTGCAATGACTTTTTATCTTCTTTAAATCCATGCTTCTTTTCAAGAAACTGACCAATAACAGAATTATTAATACCCTTTCTGACAGCAGCTTCTCTAACTATATAGAGAACTAACAAGGAAATAATATATAGAACAATAGGCTCCATCTAAAATCCTCCTAAAATCTACAACCACTTAAGATAATATGTATTATTTGAGATATTTCCCAGTCTTAGTACCATATTATTTCGACACATTAATTCTTTTTTCCTTCTTTAAATAATACCCTTAAAGGCAGCTTCTTGTTCAACTAAATGGCCATTTAGTAGAGTAAGACGTCTTAATTAGATCTCGGTGTAAAAGTGGTTGTGAAGAAATTTACTTAAACTAAATATTGAATTTTTGGTAAAAGAAGAATAAATAAAAAGTCGATTTCCTAAAGAAGAAAAGAAATCGACTTTTTTAGTCTTAAATTTACTTGATTGTATCCATGTTTTGTCGGCAGGAACATAATTATAGAAAAAGACGCATTTTTGGTTAGGATATACTTTCACTCAAATTTGCTTGAACATGCTGAAATGATTCTTTCTTTTGTAACATCCTTACAAAAACATTATTAAATAAAAGTGCAACGATGATTAGGACAGTACCAAGTAGATCGAACTTAGTTACATGATTCCCTTGAAAAATCGAAATTAAGAGTGTTGTAACGGGAACAAAGTTAATGAACAACAGTGCATTTAATGGTGTTAATAAACTCACTCCGATGTTCCAACCAAGTAAAGCAATGACGCCAGGGAATATAATCATAAACAATAAATGCGGACTTACTTCTTTGACGCTATCTACTGATGGGATGGATATATATCCAAACAGCGTTGCTCCTACAGTAATAACAACAGCTGTGATTGTTCCAAGTAGACAACTTAACGTTGAATACCGTAAAGCAGACCAACCACTAAACTCACTACCACCGATCGTGTAAATTACCCATCCAACAACTGCAATTAATATGAGAATTGAAGGAATTAAATGATCCGTCGCACCAAGAAATGCTTTAATATCACCTTTTGTGATTACTAATGCAGCACCGATAAATGACACAAGCACACAAATTAATGTGAATAGATGGGGCCGTTTTTTATAAATCGTCCATACAATCACAATAGAAATCATCGGCATTAGTGACTCCATAATTGATGCTACCATCACTCCTGATTCACCTAATAAATCTTCTCCCCAGAAGATGAATAGATTATAGACCGTAAATGCCATTGTACCGAAAAACCATAAACGGAGGCCTTTTCCTTCAAATCGAAAAGCATGCTTTCCTTCTTTCCATAAAAGCATCGCTACTAAAATTATCGTAACAAATCCATAACGAATGATTGTAAAATAGAAAGGATTAATATGTTTGAAAGCCGCATGCGCTACAGGAAACATTGCTCCCCACGAAACTGCAGCAATAAAACATAAAATAGTTCCTAACAATACACTATTTCTCAATTCCCTCTACCTCCTTCTAAACTGACATATTTCATCATCTATCTATTTGATTATCTTGTAAAGTGAATAATAATAATGATTATTATCAATTTTATTGATATCATAGATATAAAAAGGAAAACATTAAAGGGTGGAAAAATAGTGGAATTTAAGGACTTAGAGATTTTTCAGATGGTGGCGGAAAAAGGAACCATCTCTAATGCGGCAAAAGAGTTTAGTTACGTGCAATCGAATATTACAGCGAGAATTCAAAAGCTCGAAACTGAACTGAATACCCCTTTGTTTAACCGACATCGTCGTGGTATGAGTTTGACACCTGAAGGAAAAAAACTATTAATATATAGTAAAAAAATATTATTGTTAACAGATGAAATGAAAAAAGCCGTTCAAAGTAAAAATGAACCGTCTGGAAAATTAGAAATCGGAACAGTTGAAACCGTAATTCATTTACCAAAAATATTATCTACCTATATTAAAAAATATAAAAATGTCGATTTATCGTTATTTACTGGCGTCACAGAAACATTAGAAGAAGAAGTATTAAATCATAAGTTGGACGGAGCGTTCGTTACAGAGTCAGACTTTCATCCCGATCTTGTATCGCATGAAGTGTTTCAAGAGGAGCTCGTTTTAATTTCAGATATGCGCGCCTCCACACTAGAAGAGTTGAAAGAGGAACCGTTAATATGCTTTAGTGAAGGCTGTGGATACCGAGCACGTCTGGAAGCTTGGTATAAAGACCAAAACATCACACCACAAAAAGTGATGGAATTCGGTACATTAGAAACAATCTTGCGTAGTATTGTCGTGGGACTTGGCGTTACATTCGTTCCAAAGTCAGCAGTCATTCATATGGAACAAAGCGGACTCATCCAATGTCATACACTTCCAGATCAATATAGTAAGATTAAAACCGTTTTTATAAGAAGAGCCGATAGTTACTTAACCTCAACAATCGAAAAATTTATCGAAACAATCGAAACGAATAAACAAATATAAATCGAACCACTGAGCTATTGAAAATGATGTTATCTAATAAGTCCTTAAATTTAAAGTGGAGAAAAACAATTTGTTTTTCTCCACCTGTTTCCGTTTTTGTAAATTATGCGCCCTTACCCCGATGCCAAAATCTGTTTGGACTAACTGCTTCACAATTTGTTTCAAATTCTCCACTCCAACATCTTTCACTAAAGCACCCATTAGTTTAAGTAGAATCCTTCACAATCTCCTTTAAAAATAGGCTTTGTTAAATAGTATTGTTGTTTTTCAGGCAAAAAATATGGGAACGTCTGATTTGGACGTTCCCGTTCTTATTCCGTTAAAGCACCCGTTAATGAAATAAGGTAATTTATTTATTATAATCTTACCAGTGTACTTGAAGTTTATTACCATTTGGGTCATAAAAGTGGAAAAAGGCATGACCATTATCTTCTTTTATATCCTCGACCTTAACTTGATTATCAATTAAGTGTTGATGAAATTTAGATAATTCTGGACTTGTAAAGCCAATGCTAAATTCTTGTTCATTATCAATTGTAAAATGTGCAAATGTTTCATCTTCGGTAGGAACTAAGATAAGTAAGAAAGGTCCTTCATTTACTTTTAAAATTGCAAGTTCCTCAGTAATGTTTAGTAACTGGAGCCCTAATACATCTCTATACCATTGTGCAGACAGTTCTAAATCTTTTACAGGAATTCTAATATAATGTACTTGTTCAATAAATGATTTACTCATAGACTTCTCTCCTTTATTTAATCTGGTATATCAAATAGTTCCCTTTCTATATACCTTTTTCCTTCCGATTAAAATCCCTTTCTAAATTAAAACCCAGCTACTTTTATAAAAATCATATCGATTCTTCTGCTAAAGCACCCGTTAGTTGAAGTGTATAAAAATGTTCAGTACCTAATCCGTGTAAAGCATAATGTCTATTCCCTATTTCTCCTAAAAGTTAACGGTTCATTTCAAGTTGCAGTATTTCAAAAAATAACGTCACATGATAGCCATCTACTGTTGCATGATGAACCTTAATATTCACTGGCATTAGCAATTGTGAACCAACTTTTTCGTACTTCCCACTGGTAATCATTGGTGTTAAATTATTTTTGATAGCTCCTGTTTGAGATGAAAAATGTTCAAAATGCATCCAAGGAATTGATGAAATATTCACCACGTTGGGTGGAACAACTCCCATTGGTGCGATGTCTTTTGTGTTTGCATAATCTTTTATAAGCTTTTTGTACTCACGGTCAACTGATTTATAATCTGTTAATCCTTCCAACCATAAACTATAAAATAACTCTGTTTCTTGATTAAAGTTCGTAAACGTTGGCACTAATTCTTGCCATTCTACTAATTGCTTATCTATGTCTTTTTACTGTTGATAAAAAGCTTATCACTTGTTGTCACCCATTTATCTTTTGTGAAATATTGAAAATAATGAAGAATAAAGAAGCCTAATTCCTCCTTCTTTTAGAGAAATTAGGCTTCCGTATCTGATCTGTAGATTTATAACTTTTTAAGTTTACATACTTAAAAAGGGAAAGATTACTTATACGGAATATTAAATTCAATACGTGCCCCCGATAACACTAAGGGATCTACAACTTCAATGTTTCCGTATAGTTCATCAACAAGTTTTTTAGTAATAAACAAACCTAAACCAGCGTTACCCAACGAATTAGATCTTGATCTATCTTCCCTAAAGTGTTTGGAAAACACCAAATCACGGTGTTCCTTTTCTATTCCCACTCCCGAATCCTCAATGGCGAAATGAATGTAATTGCCTTTTTCCTTAACAAAAAAACGAATTTTTCCATTTTCCGGCGTATATTGAATAGCATTGGCAAAAAGATTCTCTAAGATTCGATTGACCTTTAGGTAAGGAATTTCCACGTGATTATTTATTTTCAAATTATGCTCATATTGAATATTTTTCTTTTCCATTAAGTGAATAAAATCATTTTCCACGTCTTTGATTAATTCATCAATAGATGTAACATCATAAATCAGTGTTGGATCCTTGATGTTACTTGCTTGTCCCATACTTTCTAATATATTATTTACCTTTAAGATGTTTCTATTTATAATGTCTATCTGTAATTGTTGATTAGGTGTTAAATCGTCCACATTATTTAACATTTCAGTACTTAAAGCAATGAGTGTAGCAGGTGTTTTTAGATCGTGTGACAAGCTAGACATCATAACTGCCCACTCTGAGTCGTGTTGCCAATTTTTATATAAAGACTTCTTTAGTTCTCCTTGCATTTGTCTAAATGACTGTGTTAATTCGCCAATTTCATTATTACTATTATAACTAAGGTTAAATTCCAAATTTTTATTTTTAATCATAATCGACGCATTTAATAACTCCTCCAAAGGAGCTTTTACGGAATAATAAAGCTTATTAATAAAGGATCTCGAAAATATAATGAAATAAATAATCGGTGATATTAAAGGGATAATTATTAACCCAAACATAATATAGCGAGAAACAGAATGCCGACTTTTTATCTGATAAGAATAAACCCAAAGTCCTTTAACTTGATTTTCAATTACTATTGGCTGGACGAGATGATAGTAATCTTTGTAAAAATGAGCACTATTAAACATATCAACAACATTTACTCCCTGAAATAAACCACTGAATTTTTCACTACCATCAATGAACTCACCATTGGGGCTAAATTTGTTTAGGATGATATCATTCTTTTTCAGATTCCTTTTCATCTCATTGAATTTAGACGACTTCATATATTCGGATGGATGATCCGTCATGCTTTTGCTCTGTTTATGGACTAGTTTTTCACTATGATTAGCTGTCCGTTCAATAGTTGCAAAAATAACAAAAATTGAAATAATAATTGTAAATACACTCATTATAATAGTCCATATTATGCTTTTGATATATAACCTTCTTATATCCTTGATTATTGACTGTTCCATTGGTACCCTATTCCCCAAACGGTTTGTAGATAATTTTCAGGAAAACCGGCAGACAATAATTTACTTCTTATATTTTTAATATGCTCCACTACAGAACTTGCATCTCCTTGTCCATCAATTCCACTTATACGCTCATATATATGTTCTTTGGTAAAAACCTGCTTTGGCGATGAAAGTAACAAGACCAATAAATCAAATTCTTTTTTAGTAAAGGGGATCACCTTTTTATTATACATAATCTCTCGTGAAGTTATATCAACAACTAGGTCGTCAATCAATATTTTTTTTCGTTTACTTTCATCATGATTTTGCAGAAGACGTTCTCTCATTTTAAATAAGGCTTCAACCTTATATGTTAACAGCTTCAAGGAGAAAGGTTTAGATATAAAATCATCACCTCCTAAAGAAAATGCCTTCATCTTATTCATATAATCTGAAGCAGCACTAATGAATATTATTGGGCAAATTACTTGATTACGAATTTGTTTGCACACTTCTAATCCATCATACCCTGGCATCATGATATCCAGCAGAATTAAGTCAACATCTGCTTCTGCCTTATCAATCGCTTCTAAGCCATCTTTTGCTTCCGAAACTATATACCCCTTGGAAGTCAGATGAAGCGAGAGTATCTGTCTCATGTCTTCTTCGTCTTCCACAATCAATATTTTCTTATTCACTAATTGTCCTCCCCTCCCATTTATTAAACCATATTACAAATGCTACGAATAAAATCACACTCACACTAGTGTATAGCCCCCACACCAAAGTGGAATATCCATAGTCACCAATGGTTAGCAGATGTAAATATCTTGTGCCATACAGTAAAGGAATGTACTGCCATATGGAATCCCCTAAACTGTTTGCACCAAAATAGATAAGAAATATACTGAAAAAGATTCCCATACCGAGACATACACTTGTATTTATTTTTAGTGCTATGAACCATAAAATAATTATAACGGGTAAAGAAAATATCGTTGTTAAAATAGAATATAATAAAATATCCCCTGTGAAATGATTACCAATAAGCATCCATAATGGTATGCAACTAACTAATGTACTGAACATAACCGAACCTAAACTTACCAAAATTAAATCCGTACTCCACTCTTTTCTGCTTCGCAACTGTAAAAGGTGATTGAAGTGTCCTATCTGTTCTTCGTATCTAACATACAGACTTATCATTAGCGAAATACCAAATGGTATTGCACTATTAAAATAGACCGTATAGTCAACGAATATATGGTTTAGAGAATCATACCTCTCAAGATATAAAAATAAGCTAACACCATATATAGTAGGAGCTAAAATCATTATAAGAAACCAAAAGGATTTTGCCATTTTATAAAGCATAACATTTAAATATTTCATATATACATCTTCCTTTTAAAAATCTTATTGGATAACCACATTAAAATTAGGAAATATACCACACTAACTCCCATAGCTATAGCTAAAACATGAAAGTCTGGTACTAAATTGAAGTTTTCAATGGGTGTACCATTAGGATGGATTCCCATTGTTTCCGCTGGTACCCTTAACATACTTCCCCAAGGAAGAACCCAAAAATAAGATTTTAAAGCGATAAACACTGAGCCGACGGCACCAATCAGGTTTATTAGAGTCGTCATAAGTACACCGATATACTTGCTTACAATTAAACTGAAAGGAATTAATGGTAAAGCAACAATCATTATGAACGCTGTTGTCATAATTACTTGGGGTATGATTGGCAATTCATTATATATTAGCAATGAACCCAATATAGACGCAGCAGCTATCAATACTGCCGAGATACATTGGTAAATTAAAATTACAACAACTTTAGAAAAAAACATTTTGGATAAAGATATGTTGTTTGACAAAACGTTTTTATAATCACCAATTTTTTTCTCTTGATTAATATTCATCCCACATGCCATAGCCAAACCCACAGGCAGGAAAAATATAGGCCAAAGATTATAAACAATTGTTAAAAAAACATTTGTAGACGGCTGTTGCTCCGCATATATATTTGAAAAAATAGCAAAGGCTAGAAAGAAAATTGGAATAGCTAAAAGTAATTTCTTCGATAAAGATGATTTCATTTTTAATAATTCAGCTTGAATAAAATTAGACATACTTATACGTCCTTTCTATTGCCTGAAGTAATTTCAAAGAACAAGTCTTCAAGGCTATCTTGGTGATTAAATTTATTTTGATATTCCAACTTGCCATTATGAATAATACCAATGGTATCTGATAAGATTTGTATTTCATTTAAAATATGACTAGAAATCATGGTTGTAACACCATCTTTCTTTAACTCGTTCAAAAGATTTCTTAATTCTCTTATTCCTGCCGGATCTAATCCATTTGCTGGTTCATCCAAAACTAGAAATACTGGTTTTTTTATTAAAGCTAGAGCAATTCCTAACCTTTGTTTCATTCCTAAAGAGAACTCTTTTGTCTTTTTCTTACCTGTATTAGAGAGATTTACTTTTTTTAAAACTTCACTAATTTCCTCAAAAGGAATACCTTCCTGTAAACAAAAGATTTTTAAATTGTCGTACGCACTTAGATTGCCATATATAGCAGGACCTTCTATGAGTGATCCAATCTTTTTTAAATCATCTCTTTTCCACTTCTCACCCTCAAATAGCACTTCGCCATTTGTTTCTTGGAAAATTCCACTTATTATTTTCATTAGTGTGGATTTACCAGCTCCGTTTAGTCCGAGAAGACCATAAATTTCTCCATAATTCACTTGCAGGTTTATGTCTGACAGCACTTTTTCGTTTTTGAATTTCTTTTCTAAATGTCTTGTTTCTAAAATGTAATTAGCCATTATTACAACCCCTTATCTTTATTTAATACAAGTATAGAAAATAAATATCAAGAAACTATAAGGAATGTATTTTTAATATGGACAAATAAGAATTGACTTATCATTTTTCAGTTAAGCTCATATTTCAGCATGAAAAAAATCCATCTTGAAAAGATTGATCAAAATGGATTTTAATTCTGAAATTATATATGACTTTAAATAAGTTCTATTTTCGAGTATGTTATTCAGATTCTGCAATACAAAACGCATTTCTTTATTCCAGATATGCGCCCTTTAACGGAATAAGCAGCTCTATCCATTTGTTAAAATCACCTTGCCTTGATGTCCATCCGAAGATTCAACAATCCGAATGGCTTCACTTATTTCCGATAAGTTGTAATATGATTCAGGTCTCATGAGCCTTATTTTTTTTATCTCTAATCAATGTAATTAAGTGGTTAAATGTCTCCTGCCATTCATTTGCTGAGACTCTTTTATTCCAATGCCGAAAATGAAATAATTTTGCATTCACTTTTGTCTCATTTGTAATCTCGGCCCAATCCACTTGGATTCCTGAAAAAAGACCTAAAGTTAAGAAAGCGCCTTTAGAACGAACGCAAAATGCTAAGTCGTTACCATCTGGTCCTCCAATTGAATCAATAGTTGCATCGGCTCCATCCTCACCAGTCAAAGGTATTAGTCACACAAGAAGCACCGAGCTTTAGTAAATCCTTTGAATATTTATCATTCCGGGTTATCGCAATTAATCGGAAGCCCAGAACTTTTGATAACTGAGCAAAAATGTGTCCAATAGCTGAACCGCAAGCATTGACCAAAAGGACATCATTTGGTTTTAATTCTAACTTTTGCGTACAGATGACCCATGCTGTAATTGGATTTATGTACATTTATGCAGCTGTAAAATCATCAATATAATCTGGAATTAATTACCACTGTATATTCAGCCGATGTTTTAACGAACTCCTGCCAAGTGCCTTCTCCCCTCAAAGGCAAAACACGCTTGCCAATAAGACCTTGAGATACCGAGGAACCTACGTATTCAACAATTCCGATCCCTTATTTCTAAAACATCGTTAACTTGTACCTATACATATTTTTATGAAGGTTATGTTAATGGCAAATATACCAGTGATCGAGGAAGAGCGACCAATGTATTTGTTAAAGAATCGGATGACTGGTTGTTGATTCACGAACATTTAAGTCCTTTGCCAAGATAGTCAGAATGAAGAGGTATCTTAAAGAAAGATTCCTCTTTTTATTGTATATTTTTTTGTCAAATGCGACATAAAAACTCCCATTCTCTTCTTCAACTAAACTGCTTCTTTAGTTCAATAAGAAAAAAAGAGTTGCCGAAGCAACCCATGTTCTTAAACTAAAGCACCCGTTAGTTTAATAAGGAGCATTCAACTTTGGTTGTTTGAAAAAACTTAGGATCAAAGTTAGACCCGTTACTATTCCAGAACTTCCAATCTATGACTTGATTATGGAGATGTACAGGGAAGTTTCGAATGCGATTGAAAAAGACCTGGGTATCAAACATGAAACACAGCAACTATTAATATTGAAGGACGGAAAAGGGATTTGGCAAGCGACCCATTATCATATCAAAAAGTCGGTTGTCAGTGATGCGATTAAGATGTATGTTTGATCGTTCACTTCCACAAACGTAAGGCAAAATTGAAAGATCCGCCACTAAAAAGTATTGTTCTCACGCTTTCCGGACGGCTCTTTCCTGAGGTCCCAACTCAACAAGTCAATGAACGATCAACACGGGGCATGACGACAACTGGGAAACTTTATGGCTGACGCTGCCAAGCATGACTCCCTTCATTCCGCTAAGACCTCGGCTGCCAATAATAGTCAGCTCCTGCCCATGATCTTTTGCGTAATCCAAAATTTGAAGAGCAGGATCACCTTTAAGATGAACTGTTTCTATATAAATTCCCTCAGGAAATGCCTTCAATAGCTCGAATTGTGCTTTCTCTAATATTTCTTTGCTTTCCTTCTCTAATTTTTTCAATACACTCTCCAAATACTCCTCTGGAACATAGGTCAAACCCATCGTTACATTTTCCTTACTAACATTTACTAATGTTAAATGTGCATTTTTGTGGCGGGCAATCTCTATAGTGGCTTCTAAAATTTTACTGTTCAATCCTGATTCGTCTATTGCGACAAGAATTTTATTAAACAAATTGTTCACTCCCTATTCAAATATATTACAGTTTGACCGAACCTACAGTGCGATCTTTGCCCGCTCCTAAACCGAAGACTAGAATAAGAACGGATGCACCGACCAAAATTAATAACGGAATCGTCCAGCTATCCGTCACGTCATGCAAATAGCCGAAAAGCGTTGGTCCTGAAGCGGCAAGCAAATATCCGACTGATTGAGCCATTCCAGACAATTCAGCAGCCTGTCCTGCGTTATCTGTACGCAATCCGAAGAACATCATAGATAAACTGAAAGCAAAGCCTCCCCCTATTCCCAAAGCGATAATCCATAACATGGTCATATTCGGACTTCCGTAAAGCAATCCAAGCGTTCCGATTAATAACAAAATCGACGTTACGATGACTAATGGACGTTGGCTGGACATACGCCCTGCAATGATTGGCACAATGAATGTAAATGGCAGCAACGCCAACTGCATAATGGAAAGCATCCAGCCCGATTGATCGGAATTGATTCCTTGTTCGACTAAAATTGCAGGCAGCCATGCGATTAGTACATAAAACACCATGGATTGAAGTCCCATAAACAAGGTCACATGCCACGCTAACCCGGAACGCCACAAATTCACATGGCTTTCTTCTGTTTGATGATGGGAAGCAGATGCTCTTTCATTGCGGCGCTTCATTTGCGGTAGCCAAAATAAAATGGATATGAAACTGAGCACTCCCCAAATGCCAAGAGCGCCCTGCCATCCATACCCTGCCCCGATTGCAATGGGGACACTAATACCAGAAGCGATTGCACCTAACAAGTTCATGGAGATGGAATAGACACCCGTCATTAAACCAATCCGTTCGGGAAACCCCTGTTTGATAAGGCTTGGTAATAATACATTGGATACAGAAATTGCCAATCCAAGAACAGCAGTACCAACGTACAATGAAGTTATCCCTGACATTGAACGCAAAGTAATTCCGAATGTAAGAAAAACGATGGAAATTAAAATGACGGTTTCCATCCCATATTTTCGTCCCAATTTAGGCACAATAGGCGAAAATAGGGCAAAAGACAGTAACGGCAATGTCGTAATCATACCTGCCATTGTATTTGAAATATGAAGATCGTCTCTAATGAAACTTACTAAAGGCCCTACTGAAGTTAAAGGTGCCCGTAAGTTGGCTGCAATGAATACAATCCCAACGACAATTAACCAAACTGCCGGTTTACTGTCGATTGCTTTTGAATTTATTTCTTTACTGCTCATTATTTTCCTCCTAATTAAATTTCCAAATGTGTACCAAATAATATTTAGATTTGTAATACCATTTAAATAAAAGTATATTATAGTTTACTTTTTGTGATAATAAAACAAACTATAATATATAACGTATATCCTGTCAAACATTTCATCTTTGAATTGTTTGATTTTCCAACAAAGCAAGAAAATCAGTAAAAAAAGCCCAATATCAAACTTAACGTTGATAAAGGACTTGCTTTAATAAAAGTATTTAGACTCCATACTTCAATATAATATGGAGAACGACAACTTCGTCGGAATTGTTTTCATATGAATGTCTCCCATCGGCGGGAAAACTGATTGAATCGTATTGATTTAATAGGTGTGATTCATCATTGACCTTAATGGAAATGGTGCCCGTCATGACGGTGGCAATTTCCGTCGTATCGCGGTGATGCTTTTCAGGATGGTAGGAACTATTCGGCTGCAAGTAGGCCCGATACGTTTCCATTTCACTGCTTATGTTTTGAAATATCGGCTCAACAACCCAGTCTTTGTTATCCCCAGAGATTCTTAGCCCCTTACCTGCCCTAGATAAATCCACACTATTTTCGGTCGAGAATAAGGCCATGATCGGTACATTCAAACTTTTCGAGATTTTCCAAAGCAATCCGATTGTCGGGTTCGTCTCTCCGCGTTCAATATTTCCAAGTGTCAGTTTGCTCACGCCGGACAGCTCTGACAGATCTTCTAAACTTAACTGCTGTTCTTTACGAAGTTTTTTCAGCACCGCCCCAACTTGTAAAACGACTTGTTTCTGATCATCGGTTTCACGGTTCATATAAAGCCTCCTCTGCAATGTCATTTGAATTTGAAGTAGTTGTTTTCATTATAAAGCATTTTACCATGCAATACAGGGAGTGCGATCCGGTACATTACACTAAAAGCCCTTTGATCGAGTAATAGGTCAAACGGCTTTTAGATTGTTCCGGTGGCCGCATTACAAATTCCTTCAATTATGAATCCATAATAACGCCACCAACACTAAAACTGCCACCCCTACTATGATAGAGAAAATCTCAATGGCCTTTTTAACTTTTTCTTTGTTCTTAAGAATTTTGAAAAGGACAGTAAAAATACTGATTCCGATTGCTCTTCCAAACCGTTTAATAGGACATCATCAATATCGGTTGCGCTTATGACAAATATATATTGCACCATTTCGATAAAAGCCGAACATAGCTTTACTTTGTAAAAAGCATTCCGTTTCATATAACCTGCCCTATACTGCATAATGTAAATACCCGCAGGAATAAACATTAACACGTTACCAATCGGATTTTCAGTCATTTTTTCTCCTCAGTTATTTATATGTAATGTTTATTTTAACTCCCTTTTCGCTTCCGATTAACCATTTTCCTTCTACAAGAAACCTACACTTACTTTAAGTGTATTTTTTCACAATCCCTTAAATGTCCTTCACTAACTGACCCGATTGTTGAACACAAGTTAAACAACACTCTTCAACTAACCTGCTGCGTTAGTTTAAGTGTAACATTTCACACTTGTTCACCGAAATTTATTTTGTTTTGGACATAAAAATAGACCATCGAATTGACGGTCCTGATTATCTAAAGCACCCGTTAGTTGAATAACTAAGCTTATTTGTGATCCTCAATAGTTTCAATATCACTAAGAAAAATTAAACCATTTCTTTTTATCGTGTATCTTACGAAGTATGTCTTATCTTTCTGAATTAAATTCATTACCATTGGTCCCCTAACAATTACTTTAATCTCTTCTTGATGTCCCACTGGGGCATTGGGGTTAAATCCCTTTATCCATGCTTCATTGTTATCGTTAGAATACCCTTTTTCAGTGACAGTAAAATCAGTTACTGTTAACACAGAAAAAAAAGAATTATAAATTAAAAAAACAATCAAAAAGGCAACAGAAATTGTTATAGCCGACAATAAAATTCTTTTACTCTTCATAAAATTCCCCTTCCTTCACTATCCTGCTTCGTCAGTTGAATAAGAAAAAGCGCTTTTGAAGTAAAGAACCCGTTAGTTCTACAAAATCATTTACTTTTGTTCCGCTTTTTAAAGCGTAAAGATGAAAATTTTCTGTTGCTGGGGGTTCTGTGAAATTAGAGTTTCCCCCTGCCACTATTATGTGTATTATAGAGTTTGTATTGAAGATAACTCTTCTAAAGAACCTTTGTATTTTAAATTGATGGTAACTAATAAATCCTAATTTAGATAGTTACAAACAAGGAGGATATCCTAATGAGTAAAAAAGAAATCTTGCAAAATGGAGTCAATCAAGTTTTTTACGAAGAAGAATGGTACCCACCGATATCAGAAGCGTTAAAGAATCTTACCGCTGCACAAGCATGTTGGCAACCTGATGGAAAGGCCGCTAATACGATTTGGGAAAATGTAAACCATTTACTAACCTTTAAAGAGCGTTTACTTTCCCGCTTACATCAAGATGACACATTTGTTGTTCCACAAAATAATGATGACACGTTTGTCCAAGGTGGAGCTAATGATGAAGATGCTTGGCAAGAAACAGTGAAGCGAACGCTTCTCGTACATGATGCCTTACAATCTTCACTAACATCCCTTCAAGAAGCAGAATTAGATCAACCTTCTCCTTCTCTGCCAGTTTGGCAACAGTATCTAAATCTCCTTTTGCACGATGCTTATCATACAGGACAAATTGTACAACTTCGTAAACTACAAGGTTCATGGCCAGCTAAGCGCTCATATTTATAAACGATGCTTAAAATTGCTTGAGTTCGCACACAACAAAACGATTTAAAAACAGATATAACTGTTACATCAAAAGCCCAATTTCTCAGTATTAACATTGAGAAATTGGGCTTTTTTATTACTCCATAATAGCGTCCTTTAATAGAATACTTGATCTCAAGATAATCTTAAAGATATAAATAACGGCCCTTCTACTATTGCTCCCCTTGAACAAGAAGAAAGCCGCCACAAAATTAAAGAGAGTTGTATTATCAGCTCTCTATTTCACTAAAGCACCCGTTAGTTTAAGTACAATACTTCACAATCTTTTTTACGCCTTTATAAACTAAATTCCTGAAAAATCAAGAAAATTATTTATTTTATACTGTGAAAAATAAAAGATTTTGTTTTTGAAGTTGCTTGTTTAAACTCCCAATCTCCATAAACTTGAATCTGTGAAAAACCTGCTTTTTTTAATGATTCATAGATTGTTTCCTGTGTTCTAAATTTTAATTGCATTTTTTCATGAATAACTACTTCCCCCGTACGTGCTTTTTTCACCGTTTCATAAAACGTAAAAACATCGTCTACTAATCCCTCATATTGCGTCCAAATTTCAAGTGGTTCACCGTTCACCAAATCTGTTGCAACATCCGGTGCCGTGCCCTTTTCCCACTGTTCCCACGCCTTTGCTAATGGATTACGTGTATCAAAAATAAAGTGTCCTCCGGGTTTTAATGCTCGATACGCATCAGCAACGACATTTTCCCAACTTTCCTCTGTAAGAAACACTTGTGCAACATTCGCTGTCATAATGATAGCTTCAAACGCATTTGTTTGTAAATTTGTACTATCACCAATAATCCATATCACTTCTCCTGGATACTCTTTACTTTTCGCATATTCAATCGCTTCTTCATTCGGGTCAATAGCTGTAATCTGATAGTCTGCTTTCGCAAAATGAGTTGTCAATCTCCCTGTCCCACAGCCTAAATCAGCTATAGTTTTTACATTAATCTTCTTCAATAGTGCTAAAAAAAATTCATCGTCTTTGCCCCAGCCATTAACTTGGTCATACACTAGTGGAATCATTTATTTACCTACTTCCTAAATCATACTTGTTTGTCCCCAACATGAATCCTTCTTTCGTTCCCAGACCACGTTGTAAAACCTATACGAACTAACTATTGCTTTGAAAAGAGAAACTATATCTACTTTTCAATCACCTTTGTTACCTGTTTCATATTAATCAATCCTTTGTAAATAAAGTCACTCTTATTATATCTTAATTTTCTAAAATAATAATCTATTAGTGATATTAGAATATAAATGTGCCCAAAGCGTCGTTTGGTAACATTTCTTTACTTAGCGTTGTAAATCTGACGATAGTCCTTGTTGCACTAAACTGCTGCGTTAGTTTAAGTGTAACATTTCACAATGTTTCGCCGAAATCTACTTCTTATGTTTTGGTCATAAAAAAGACCATCGAAATGATGATCTTGTTTAACTAAAGCACCCGTTAGTTTAAGTGAAATACTTCACATATGAAATATATTCATTCAATCTTAGACTTGATACCAAAAAAATTTTAAAAGCAATGTCGCTTATTTTCCCATCTCCATCAACATTAACATAATCTCCTCTATAACAATTTCTGGCTCATCATGATGAATATAATGTCCACTTCGACTAGCAATTCTGTACTTGCTTGACGTTGACAGCCATTGGAATTCTGCTTGGAGTCTTTGCTCAATTTTCAGTATTTCTTGAGATGGCCATCCCTCTTCATCATTGTCAGGGAAACCTCTTGTAATAATTGAGAGAGGGAGGTTGTTTTGCTTTGAATGATCAACGATTTGCTTATAGCTTTGTATTTTATCAATCTTCTCACTATTCAACATAGGATTCTCGTAATATTCCCTATTTCCTGCAATCAGATTTTCTGGTAGAACCTTTTCATAGGCAAGTTCTTTATATTCCGGTGCAGCGTCAACCAAAACCATACCACAGATGTTCAGTGGATAAAGGCTGGCATATAATCTGGCGACCAAACCACCAAAAGAATGTCCCACCAATATATAGGGTTGCTCCACTTCAAGTGCTAGCAACAATTCGTTGAGCTCCTCGACTAGATCATAGCAAGTCGTCGGGACGGATGCGACTTGACTCCTGCCAATACCCGCCCTGTTATAGGACAAGGTTGATGTTTTTTGCGATATTCGGTCTTGGACTTTTTTCCATGTCTCATAGCTATCGTCTAACCCTGCTATGAAGATTACGCTTGGAGTACTGTTACGTGAATTATTATTGAATAGTCTGCGGTTATCACAGATATCAATTATCTTTTTATATTGTATAGTCACTATTAATCACCTAGTTCAAATATAAGCTTCACACTATTAATATTTCCATAATAATTGGATTATTATATAGTTTTGCGAACCTTTCCATTTTTTATTTTGTAACTTCAGCTGAAACCACTCCAAAAGAAATCTGTAGAATACCAATTGATAATTTGCTTACTTCCAAGTTTTTTGTCGTTTTAAACATTTCACACTGGATCGCCTAAATCTATTTGATTGTTCTGTACATATAAATAGACCATCGAATGATGGTCTTGTTCTGCTAAAGCACCCGTTAGCTGAATAAAAAAATTAAACTTATTTAACATTTTTGTTATATAGATTAAGCCCTGTAACACCTACAACTAAAGTAATAATCATTATTACATAGATTATTTCTTTAAAGTCACCACCATCTACAAAATCAATATATAACCAGAAAATTTCAATAAACAAAATAATAACCTAAGCAAAAAAAGCCGATAATACTCTCAATTTTTTTCACCCCGTTCCACTACGTAACTACTTCGACAAGATTTCAAAAATGCCTTTCTTCTTATTAAACTAACCTGCTTCGTTAGTTTAAGTGTAACATTTCACAAATGGATTTCTGAGATCTATTAGAAATTTTGAATAAAAAATAGACCATCGAAATGATGGTCTTGTTTAACTAAAGCACCCGTTAGTTGAATAAGGAACAATAACTTACAAACTAGGTTTAACGTATTCTCCTGTTGAAGCATTAAAGCCCGCATTTTTCATTTTTTCTGGTCACTATTCCAACCTATCACTACATTAGGTTAATATTTCTCTCTGTGTCTTTTCTAAGCATAAAATAATAACCTTTTGCCCAATCTTTACCAGGATAAATACTTCCCATTTTCAGTGCTTTTTAAGCAACTCTGGTGAATCATACTTAATATCTTTCATTTGTATAAACTCTTTTTTGGGATAAGGAGAATCACCATGCGCTGTTATATCTTTTTCTTCTTCAATTTTTCCCTTATAAATGAGTACCAAAAAATACTTATTAGTATTTGGTACTCCAAAGTTGATATTCCAATATTTTCTTTTTCCGTTGCTTCCAATTGACTTCTCAGCCTTATCTTCTTAGTCTATATTTACCGCTTGTAATAATTGTGCATTTTTATGAAATAAATAATAAATTATTCTAATATGAGCCACTCTTTGAAAAACTCCGTATGATCTTCCTGATGGTACTCATTGAAGAATTCTACAAAGGTCTCAGTATCCACATATTGATATTTAAATTCATTAAAATAAGCTGTTAAAAATTTAATTGTTTCTTCATGCCCGCCCTGCTCTTTAAAGAAATCTCGTAATGTTGCTGGAATTTTCCCATATAGTAACGGACCATGATCCGTACCAAACTCCGTAACTGGAATATTAGCAATTTCCTGTTGAATTTTTGTTTCAGCAAAATTATTTATTTCATGAAATCCTAATTTTTCGCCCAACTGACTGGAATCATATCTTAATGTACGGTATGTTCCCTCCAATAGTGCCGTTAAACTCTCATCTAACCAAGATTCTTCATAAGGATCACTGGAAACCATGAAATAAAACCATTGATGAGCAATTTCATGAATTAATACTCTTTCATGTCTCCCTGGTTGAGCCCATACTTCTACAATATTTGGGTATTCCATTCCTGAATTATTTGCAACAACGTCTAACTCTTTAGTCGGATTATTCCCAATATTTTTTTCCATAAATAAAAACGCTCTTTGAGCATCCATAATCATTTGGTGTAAAGTATCTGGAACATCATAAGGATAAAAGTATCTGATCGTTGTATCATTTGCTTTCAGTGTCTCACTAATCCATTCTTCCGGATCTAAAAATGCTATATAAAAATCTTTAATATTTGCTCCTTGTGTCTTTCCACTAATGGTAGGCTTGGGTTCACCATCTTCTCCCGAGCTGGCAACCAAGTACTCTCTAGCTAACTCATAAGTAATCTCATAGTCTCCATACCCTGTATCATAGAATTCACCCACATGGTAATAAGGATGTAGATCCCATTTGTCCGTATACCTACCTAGCATTGGATACCATAATGCTAAATAGAAATTGTTGTCTATTCTCGACAGTCGTTGCCCTTTTAATGGCGGCTTTATTAAATATTCTACTGTTAAAATTGTTTTTTCACCTGGTTGAACATCAGATTTTGGAGTAACATATAGCATGGTATTGTTCAATTTATATGATAATTCTTCGCCATCTTTGCTTCTAATAGAAGTAATCTCTGCTTCACCTATAGATGAAAGCATAAAGTATTTGTTCTCTACCGTCATAACATTCGGGATAAAATAAAAGCCGATATCCTCCCATACACTTTTGGATTCATTCGTAACTTCAATCTCCGCAGATATGTGGAAACGTAAATCCTCCGCCTGGCAGATATCTATTTTGTAATTTCCCCTAGAGCCTGGAAGTACTGAAACAGATACCTCTTTTACTTTTTTAGCAGGTGGTTTTTCTTGTGCTTTAACTTCGGGTTCTACTACATCTATTTTAGATTCTTTCTCTAATATAAAGTAACCTCCAACCCCTAAAAAGATTGCAGCCGTACATATAGCAATGAATGCTTTTATTTTCACTATCTCATCTCCTTTCCTCTACATTCTATCTATTTCAAAAATATCCTTTATTTTGTAAATTAATTGAGTCTGGTAACGAGATATTAATCTATCACCACAATTTTGATATCACTCGAAAATGGTTACACTCAAAGGGCATAGTGTTTATACCCATCCCCTACAAACAATCCAACAGGTTATAGGTGTATGTTCATAGCATATTCTTACAATTACTTAACATAAACATGATTGGTTAAAAAAACACCACTACCATAGCGATAGGGTGTAAACCTATAACATTTCACAATGGAACGCCGAAATCTATTTGATTTTTTAGACATAAAAATAGACCAACGAAATGATGGTCTTGTTTAACTAAAGCTACCGTTACTTGAAGTACATTATTTCAATTCTAACAATAAGCACTCCAAAAACTATCTAAAAAAATTTTTAATTGCATCAATGCGTATTTTATGATTACAATCTTCGCAACAAAATATCTTATTACTATTTTCCTTAAATTGTTTATAAACTAGTGAACCTTCGTATACTCTGAATATTTTCTTACAACTATAACAAAGTACCTCATAGTAAATCATTGTTCTCCCCTTGCTTCCTAGTTGATTTATCGAATAAAAAAGCTAGATCAAATTTACCCTATCTAGACCTTTTAAAAAGTTTCCTTTGTTTCATATAATCAATAGCCTTAGTTTTATTTATTTGTTTAGAAACATATATTGCTTCGTTTAAATCTCTATAATAGCTATTTAATCTTTCTTCTAGAAGAATACCAACAGAAATTGCTTTTTTAACTGCACAGTCAGTCTCGTTTGTATGAGTGCAGTCAGGAAACTTACAACTCTGGGATAATTCTAAAATATATCTTCATATCCATTATCAGTTTTTCTCCATAGTCTACTATTTCAAATACTTTTTTATTTAACTTCATAAGCTAACCTTAAAGTAATCTTATGGAATCTTCTTGTTCAACTAAAGCACCCGTTAGCTTAAGTGAATAAATTCACAAACTTGTTTTATTACATCTTATAAAAAGTGCTCCCAAAATCGATTAGAAAACAAGGACCTTTGTGATCCTTGTTTGGGTTTTAAACAAATCTCACTTTTATATAGAATCTTAGAATATGTCTCTTTTATCATTCTGCAAAATCATCTTTCTTGCACTCTCCAAACTATCTAGTCCTATTCTGTTTTTTACTGGTGCAAATTCGGTCTCCCTTAATACTTGTAATACAGACATGCTCTCAGCATATTGAAATATATCGAAATAAAACTTTTCGAGCTTATATCCATTCGGCTTAATAATTTTGATTGTCTGACCAATTTCATTAACTGAGGGAATAATTTTATGAGCAAAGTGATAAGGGAGTTCAACATCCATAGTTTTCTCAAGGAATGAAAGTTGAAAAAGATGAATACCTATGTTTGCATTTGTAAATTTTTCTCCCTCACTTTCTTCTTTACTCATTTCAGAGTATTCGATAACCGAAGGCTTACCTTCAGATAAGCAAAAAACTCCTACTTTCTCACTGGGTTCTCTCTTTTTCACAGATTTACTGGATACTTCTGCACCTTTTAGATCAGCAAAACCAATAAACAAGGGGTCTGCAACTTGAACAAGAGCATTGTCAATATTATTAAAAAAAACCCACTTAATACCCTTCATCTTTAAGTCCTTAAGTATCCCACTAGACTTCATTGCAGCAAATACCCCTCCGTTTCCATTAGGGGACATAGAGATTTTTGATTTACTCTCAAGAATTATTTTACCATTAGGAGTTAACGTTGGAATAAGGTCCTGTTTAAAGAAAAAAATCTGTTCCGGTTTACAATTGAAATAATCGTTTTCTTTGAAAAACTTCTTTGTTTCCAATTCATTGATAGGGCTAGTCATAATATACCAGGGAATAATAGATTTTGTTTTTTCTTCTATCTTTCGCAGTCTCTCAGCTTGTAAAGCGAAAAGCGATTGATTGGAAGATACGCCAATGCTAACGGTTCCTTTAGGTCCATCATGTCCAAGTCGAGTTCCCTGTCCTCCAGCAATGAGTACCACTGCTACTTTCTTTTCTTTTAGAAGTTTAAGTCCGTGTTCTTCATACATCTTTCTTTTAGAGTCACTAAGGCTTAGGACAGATTCATATTCGATAGGTAAAATTTTTCCTTTACTATTGTTTGGTGGAATAGAAAGTTGACTGGATGCATCTTCAATTTCTTCAAAATCAATTTCATTTATTTGATTTATTAAAGCTTCTTTCTCTTTTGGCTTTAATACATTATAAAAGGAAAGAAGATGTCCTTGTCCAAAACGATTTATTTTTTCTCTTATGTATTCCAGTCTTTCCATATCACTACTCCTTAGATTTTTTTTCCTATAAACGCCTCACACTGAATGTTATTCGTAAAAAACATATACTGAATTCCTTCTTAAACTAAACTGCCCCGTTAGTTCAATAAGAGAAAAGAGCTGCCCTAAGCAGCCCAATGATCTTTAACTAAAGCACCCGTTAGTTGAAGAAGATAAATACAAAGAGCTCACTTTTTGAATAAGTTTGGTAGAACAATTTTCCATATATCATTTTCTTTTTTTAATTCCATTAATGTTGAAGCTGTGAACCTTCCATAGCTAACCATTAATTCCACTAATAAACCATTATTATCTTCTTGTTTTACTTTGATTGAATCATAATATCTGAAATCTAAGGCTATTTCCGAGTTAGATATGTTAAGATTTTTGTAATATTTTTCTTTAAAATTATTGAAATTAGGTGACTCACCTTCAATATAAGCCAACGAATAGATTGCTTCTATATCATCGATAACTGCTGAATGAATATATATAAGTATAATCTTTTCTGGTGAAAAACCTTTTAAGTATTTTGTATCATATTCCTCAGTAAATTGTTCATATGACTTTAATTCTTCTTCCGACAAGTCGGTTAAATAAGAAAACTCTTCTTCTGAGTCAACAATTTTTGATGCTTTTTCATCTACTATGCTGATTACATCTTCCTTTTTTGTTTCATTTGTTTCTACGGAATTACTTGGCGTACAACCAGTTAATAATAATAGTGAAGTTAAAAATACAAAGAGAGGAATACTAGATTTCAAATGAACTACTCCTTTCATGCCTACCCCCAATAAACTATATATTCTGCATTTCCCTAATTATTCCTTCTTCAACTAACCTGCTGCTTTAGTTCAATAAAGAAAAAAGAGTTGCCTAAGCAACCCTATGATCTTTACTTAAGCACCCGTTAGTTAAATAAGATTACAGATACGCCCCTTCCAACCCCTATGAAATAATGCCTCACTCTAACTAACACATCAATTGATATGATTCTTTTAAAAGAACTAAAAACTCCTGATTTAGGTCATCTACACTATTGAGTCTAAAGTTATTATGAAATCTGTTTTTGGAAACTTGTTCAATTTTAGTAATCTTCTCGTGTTCAATTTGATGGTTTGTTACTAAATTAAAATCTAACCATTTCTTTTTTGGATGAACTCCTCCAAAGGAAGATTTATTCAAAAGATGAATAGAAGTCTTTTTAAATTCAATTTCAAATGGTCCTATTTCTTTCAATAAATCGAGTATTTTTGAATATATTTCATAAACATTAGATGCCTTATTTGAGAATAATTCCTCTTCTGACATATTGACATCGCCTTCTTTCTTCTTATCATATCATTATAGATTTGCCTCTTTTTACTTCATTTTACCATTATCCTTATTAAACTAACCTGCTGCGTTAGTTCAATAAGAAAAAAGAGCTGCCTAAGCAACCCCATGTTCTTTAACTAAAGCACCCGTTAGTTGAAAAACGTCATACATTAATTTTCTGTTCTTTTTCGTCTCTCTCTTTTATATATCTTTCGTACGCCTCTTTCACCCTGACATTGCTATTGGCTGGTACTACTTGTTTATGAATCTCATTAATTAAAATAAATGATCTGAAAATGACTCCGACAATAATTGCACATAAGATATAGATTCCAATAGAACCGAAGAAAACCAAGATACCTAAAAGTCCAGCTAATAGAATGGATAACAATAACTTCACAAAACTCCCCCTAAATCTGCCTATTTGTATTTCACAAAGAGCCTTCTAGCAGCTTAACTATCTTTAACTAAAGCACCCGTTAGTTGAATAACAAAATACCTTATTTCGCTTCAACAACAAAACTTGTATAATTTTTTTCATCAATAGTTATATCAATTTTCCATAACCCTAATTTGTCAAATCCGAATTTCGCTGCATTCTGTTCCTTTTCAATATTTTTTTCATGAAGTTTGACAGTTTCACCAGTTTCTTGATGTGTAGCCGTCATTTTGTATTTTTTTCCATTAAATTCTTCCGAACTATCCAAGAAGTAAACTTCATAAAGTCTTCCTTGTGTTACTGGAAACTCAGGTTCATTGCTTTCACCATTTACTTTAATAATACCAAATTTCCCTTCAGTTCCATGCAAAGTTAGATTATCGACATCGAATGTAGGACTTAGATACCAATCTCCATCATTTTCTTCTGTACACCCTAATAGTAATAAAACTAAAACAAGCAATAGAAAACTTATTCTCTTCAATCGATTAATTGAAATGTCATTTCCTCCTTTGTTTCATATTGAACAGATGATAAAAATAAACATTGAAATATTCAAGCTACCCCCTTTATGTTACCTATTTCGGCGTCCTTCCAAATATGCCTGCTTCTTCAACTAAACTGCTGCGTTAGTTTAAGTGTAACATTTCACAAACGATCGTCGAAAACTACTTGATAATCTAAAGATAAAAATAGACCATCAAAATGATGGTCTTGTTTAACTAAAGCATCCGTTAGTTGAAGAACAGAACTATTATTCCCCCGGCATAATCCCTATCACTTCTAATGTGTTCGGGTCAACAAATACAAGTGGTGCAGCAAGTGCATCTACTTTCGTAACTACAAATATTTCTTTCCCTATATATGATTCATCTAAATTTTTATATGTTTCATCAGCCGTAAATATTTTCACAGATGCGTTTTCCCATTCATTTACCGAGTTAAGTTGATTCGAATTCTTTTGTTTGAAATATTCTACTACCACATTTCTGACCTTGGTATCTATATCATTTTTTTTCACTTCGTTACCTTCTACTTCATTTTTTGTACAAGCCGTGACAAAGAGTGAAATAAAGATTAGCATAAAAAACCAGACATGTTTCGCTTTCAAAAACACACCCCCCTTTTCAATAAGTCGTTTTTGACAGTAGTTTTGTTACTCCACTGTTCAACTAAACTGCTGCGTTAGTTCAATAAGAAAAAGCTACCCTTACAGGCAGCCACATGCTTAACTAAAGCACCCGTTAGTTCCAAAAGTTTTTTTTGAAAGGTAACTTTGGTTATATCTTTTTTGAATATCCGTATTAGTATGGATGACTACAAATTGACTTAATTCACTCCCTAAAAAATTCTTGACAATATTCAGAATAATGATTACTCTGAGTTGATTAATAGTAAAGGAGAGATACATATGCAAAGAAAAACACTGATTTCTTCATTCAAATTGGAGGGCATGTTGGTTTAATAATATGATCTCCGATTTGATTCAAACCAGAATCAACTAAATCGGAGGAATTATAGTGAGCATTCAAAGTTTTTATTACACAATCACAAGTTCTAGATCATTTTTTATTCAAATGGTATTCACATTAAATGCTATTTATTATGTAACGCAAGCAGATTTAAATGCATTGCAACTGGTTCTAATCGGCACAATCATGGAAGTTTCCGTTCTATTGTTTGAAATGCCAACAGGCTTGTATGCAGATCACTATGGACGAAAACATTCTCTCGCACTGGGCACAGTTATTATTGGGTTGGCACATGTACTTGAAGGGAGTACGCCAGAATTTTGGGCGATTGCTTTAGCTTCTGCGATGTGGGGAATAGGCTGGACCTTCATAAGTGGGGCTGAACAAGCATGGATTGCGGATGAGTTAGAAGGCGAAAACTTAGACACCACGTTCCTTCGTGGTTCACAATTTTCATCTTTTGCACGTTTTGCAGGAATTGTGGCCAGTGTGGCGATTGCGACCTTTTGGTCGGTGCAAACGGCGATTATATTTGCAGGTGGCATGCTGATTGCCCTTGCAGTCTGGGCATTCATTAAGCTACCCGAAACCAAATTTGTCAAAGTAACACGTGAAAAAGGTGTCTCGGGTGTCACTCATATGGTTACCACCATCAAGGTTGGCCTATCACAGATTCGCGGGAACACTGTGCTAATTAGTATAGCAATGGTTACGTTATTATGGGGGCTTGCCAGCGAAGGATTCGACCGTTTATATGGTACCCATTTCATTACTGACTATAATTTGTCAGAAAACGAGTCCATCTATTGGTTCGGTGCTTTTTATGCGGTTGCATTTTTACTTAATATTGTCGTACTACGTTTTGTTGAGAAAAATGCGAAAGGTCGCTACGCAGATGCGCTATTACTGACAAATGCAGTGTTGACAGGAACGATGCTTATTTTCGCATGGACCGGTCATTTCTGGGTAGCTGTGGTGATGTACTGGGTGACAAGTGCACTGAGAAACGTAAACTACCCGTTAATGAGCATCATTACAAATGAACAAATTGAATCAAAAGGTCGAGCAACCACACTTTCCATGTTCGGGCAACTAGATGCTTTTGGCCAAATTGTTGGGGGTCCAATAGTAGGGTTGTTAGCATTATATACAACAATTGCAGGAGGCATCTCGGCATCTGCATTCCTGATTTTACCCGTTCTTTATTTCTTGTGGCGAATGAAGCGAAAAATGGTTCTTTCATAATTTTTCAGTACTTGGTGTGACTGAGCATCAAGTACTTTTTTATTTGACACCAGAGGTAAGCGATAAGATCTACACTGTTAGTGAAAGTAAAACAAAATATGAGAGAGTAGAGCGTCTTCTTTATTGAACTAAACTGCTGCGTTAGTTGAAGAAGAGTCTCCAATGCAACTCGCTTCTTCAATACAAGCCTAACTGATGGTTAAAAATATTAGTCTGTTCCCTAAAACCTTGGAAACAGACTCATAATATCATTATCTTCCTAGTTTATTATCAATTTCAGTTGTATTTACATTCTCCCCAAATAAATCTTTTAGTTTATTTTTGGCTTGCATTTTAATTTCATCATCCACATATAAAGCTACTTGAACTAAAGCGAATATTACAACACTTAAGTCATCAGCATATCCTACACCAACTGCTAAGTCGGGTATAATATCTAGAGGTAAAATAAAGTAACCTAAAGCCCCAACAATGGTTGCTTTAACTTTTAGTGGTACATCTGGCTTTTGAAGTGTGTAATAAAGTAATAAAACGGCGTAGACTACAGAAGTTCCAGATCTTTTAGAAAATTTTTGAACCTTAGTCCAAAACTTTTCCTCTGAGAAATGCTCTTCGTGTTGGTTTATATCTTCAGCATTCAATTTTTCTGCTTCATCTTTTAACTCAGCAACTAGTTTTTCTTCAATTTCAATTTCGTCTACTTCAACAATATTAGTTGAAGATAATTCGTCTAGATCTGTTTTCTTCTTAAATAGATTTTTAAACATAAAATCACTCCAAGGATTAGTAAATTACAAATAAGTTTCACACCATAATTATCCATTTATCATCATTTAATTTAAAACACTAGTATTTCAAATAACTAAGGTTGAAATTGTTTACATTTTGCCTTTCCTCTACTAACCTTTATAAATTATATACTTCTCAGATCAAATACTCTTGGTCTTAGTAACAAAAATGAGTAGATTCATTTCTACTTATTTCTCATTTCCTACTTATCCTTATTAACTTTTTTGTTTCTGTTTGTTTTGGAATTCAATATATCGTTTAAGTGTGAGGCGATAATGAGAGTCTTCTGGATACTCCCTATCGACAGTTGCTATCAAAGAAGGAATAAGCTCTGTTTCTCCATTATATAAACCTTTGTTAAGGATCCCGTTCCACCGACTAATATAATCATTTACAGATTTGTCTCCCAAATGATAATTCTTTCTTAAAATAATCCCCAAATTTCATACCATATCCCTACTCTCACTATTATTTACCAATATATTTATTCACTACCATCTGCTTCTTTTCCTTTAAAAGTGAGCAAGGAAATTAAGAATTAAGAACTTTACTGCGCAGTAATAGTCAAATGCGACATATGAACTCCCATTTTCTTCTTCAACTAAACTGCCCCGTTAGTTGAAGAACAATCACCCTGTCCTTTCAATCTCAGAAAAAAACAACAATTAGTCAAACTGTGCGAAAATTGGTTTTAAGCAATCGGTGAGCTTTTTGTGTATTTAGAGACGTATCGAAAGATAGATAAGGGGCATCTTCTTTAGAAATTATAATTGGACGGAGAATGCTATTATTCCATCCAAGTTGTACCAATCTCTTTTTATAAAACGTATAGTAGCTTTCTTTATGTATGGGTCCAGCATGCAAAATTCCATTAAATTTTATATTAGTCAATTCAATAATCGTACTTGATAAATCATTAACATTTACAAAAGTTCTATACACATTTGTATATGCATCAAATGGCTGATTCTCTTTTATTTTCTCGATTATTTGTATGGTTCGTTTTTCAATACCTTGATCCCCATTATTACCATAAAGTGGTCCAGTTCGAAGTATCACGTGATTTGGATGTTTATTGAGAATTAAGTTTTCTCCAGTATGTTTACCGTTCACATACTCAGCTAAAACTGCTTCTTTAGGCAATGTCCCAATTGGGTCAGATTCTTTGTAACCACCAATTCCTTCAACAAAAACTGCATCCGTTGATAGAAATATAAGTTTTGTTGCACTCTCTATTTCTGATAATAAATTTTCGAGCCCTAAATTGATTAATTGGGTTTCTTCTTCAAAACTCATTAGTGACCATATAACTACTTCTGGATTTATTTTTCTAATGACACTTCCTATTGAACGTTTGTTTGTAACATCTACTTGCATAATATTAGAGTTTTCATGTTGAAAACGTGAGGTACCAAACACTGTTAGATTTTTGTTCTCTGAAGCCAGTTGGAATAAATTCGAGCCCAAAAAGCCAGTTGCTCCTAATATAAGTATTCTCATATAACCTTCCTTTTTTTAGTTTATTTTATTATGTATTCTCCACAACTTTATTATTTTCCTTGTTGAACTAACCTGCCCCGTTAGTTGAAGAAAAAGAAGACGCCAAAGCATTTCAACGTTCTTCATGTAAAGCCCAAACAAAGAACAAGACTTAATTATTTTTCTTAAAAGCAAACATCGTTTCTAAAGTATCTGATAATATATCCTTTCGTCGTTCTATTTCATTTAACTCTTCTTTTACCTCAATAATACAGTTCAATAAAACTTCATCTGATATTTCACCTTTAATTGATTCTATCAATTGATATGCTTGTGCTTGTACTTCAAAGTTTCCATTTATCAAATGGTAAATTAGTGTTTCTAAATGTGCTGAACAATTGAATGGTTCTAGTGCGTATAATAGTGTTCCTCTAAAACCTAAAGTTTTTGGGTCATTAATAACATCTATTAACGGTTGTACCACTTCTTCGTCCCCAATATCACTTAACGTTAATGCAATGGAGTTTCTAAATAAAGCATTTTCTGTACTTTGTAAGTATTCAATAAGTAGAGGAATTGCTTGAATGTCCTTACTTCTGCTAATTTCCTCTAAAATGATTTCTGCATCATCAAACTTTTCATTTTCTATTGCCAACCTTAATGAATTATTGTCCATAATAATTATCCGAACTCCTTGTCATTTACCGTAATTAAACTTAGATTAAAATACTGTTCTTCTTCAACTAAACTCCCCCGTTAGTTCAAAAAGAAAAAAGAGTTGCCTAAGCAACCATGTGTTCTTCAACAAAAGAACCCATTAGTTGAATATGGACTACTTATTTTTTTGTTTCTAATTCATTTATTAACTTGCAAAGATAGCCAACGATATATTCTCTTTGAGTCGTTTCTTCAATGTCATTATTTTCTACAAGGTCATTAATTCCTTTATTAATAATGTCCCATAAATTTGTTCCTTCAAATATTTCATATGGATGTGTCATATAACTATAACCTCCTTGTTTATCTACTGATAGTATTTCGTTAATAGATATGTCTTCTTCAACTAATCTGCTACGTTAATTCAAAAAGAAAAAAGAGTTGCCTATGCAACCCATAATCTTCAACTAAAGCACCCGTTTGTTCAACGAGAATAAGATATCGTTTAGTCTCCAGCAATATGTACCCTGCCTATTTCCGAACTGGACAATTGTTTTATAAATTCTTCAAATTCGTTAAGTTTATTTATCGAAATATATACTTTGTAATTATTAAGGTCTGTTATTAGGTTGGAAAGTCTCTCTCCTGAAAATGTTTCATTAGTAAGATAAAAATCGCTTAGTCTTCTAAGTTCCAAATAACTACGCCACAGCTTCTTAGAATTAAATATTTCATTATGTAGACTTTCACTCAACTCGTATAATCCAATCTCTCTACCTTTTTGATCATATAAGACCACATCAAATCCCAAATGCAGTGCCCTCCTTAAATAACAATTACTTAACTTTACCATATAGATTCCTCCTTCAACTAACCTGCTTCGTTAGTTGAAAAAGAAAAAAGAGCTACATTGCAACTCAATGAACTCTTCAACTAAAACACACGTTTGTTCTATAAAAAAAAGCGATTCTTATAAAGAATCGCTCCCTTCATTTCATCTGTGTTGATCTAAAAGAATGGTATTTCCATCAGGATCTTCAATTGTGAAATGTGCTGGCCCTTTGCTTGTTTCATCTGCTTCAGACAGTAGTTTAATTCCATTTTCTTTAAGCTGATTTTGGATGTCTCGAATGTCCGTAAACGAATTTAGATTTTCGGCATTTTCATTCCATCCTGGATTAAAAGTCAGCATGTTCTTTTCAAACATTCCTTGGAATAGACCAATTACGCAACTTTCATTTTTCATAATGAGCCATTTTTGGGTAATATCCCCTCCGAATGCTTGAAATCCTAGGTTTTCGTAAAATGATTTTGATTTGTTAATATCCTTTACACTTAAACTTACAGAAAATGCGCCTAGTTTCATAATTCCTCCAATAAAAAATTAATAATTTAGAAAATTTATTTCATAAATTAAGTATACACTATTACTTTGAAAAACACCTTTCAGTTTGTTCTTTATATTAAAATCAAGTTTAGCATCGCAACTCATAGAAGAGATTCTCTTAAAACGACCCATTTTGATGGTTATACCGATCCACTTCGCGAAAAGAATCGGCTTCCGCAAAGTTTTGATTCAATGACTTTTCCTGTTCTTTGAAATTATATTTCCTACCAGTAATAATATCCACAAGATAGCTGCCTACAACGAGAGTTACTATGGAACCCCAGAAAATCCACATAACCGTATGCATTACATTTGCCTCCCTGATGATATTTAAGTTATTTCTCCCAAATTTCAATCCATCTACCTTCTGGATCAGAAATCCAAGTAAATGTTCCATACTCGCTTTTTTCAGGTTCTTTTAGAAGTGGTACCCCAATTTTGTTGAAATGCTCTATCCATTTTTCAATTTTTTCTACTTGAAAATTTAGCATCACAGACTGTTCTTTTGGAAAGTAATCATTTTCTTTATTAAAAAAAGAAAAAATTGTTTCGTTGTCAGTATCCGGTTTAACGATAGTTCCATTCCAATCGTCCATCGATATTCCTAAAGTTTCTTTATACCAATTTTTCAATGAATCAACATCATTTGATCTCAAAAAAATTCCACCGAAACCTTTTATTTTCATAGTTACGACCTCCAATATTATCAGTTCTATTTTTTACTCTTTAATATGCTAGATTAAAGGTAATACCGAATAGACTTTAACCGTTTCATGACAGAGTGAACGGTGAGTCTATGAAACGAAACTAATTTTTTCTTGTAGACGACTCCATAGATACCATAAGGCGTTGGCGAAAGCCTCAACAACTCTTCTCTGTTTTTTATGTCAATAATTTTGGCATTTATACCTAATTTGTTTGCTCCATTGACAACATTATCGGTTGATATATCTACGAATGGGCACTGCTGTGTACGGAGAATTGTTAAATCTATAAAAGGTTCAAGCCGCTCGTCCCAATCCTTTGGAAAATATGGGTTAGGTGAGGTTCCAAATTTATTTACAAGTAATTCAAAACCATGAGGAGCATGATCTACTTCAATAAAATCATTTTTAACAAAAACGTCCTTACTTGGTGTCCAAGAAGTGTCTGGATTTGTAATCACAATAACTCCATCTTTACTTTGTTCCTTTGCATCTTGAATGCATTTATTAATTAATAATGAGGCATACCCTTTTCCCGTGATATTAACCCATAAACAATGAATGACTAAATAATTCTCGCCATAGACTACTCTTGAAGATTTTTCAATAGGTGCATATTCAATAAACCCTGCTGGTTTGCTATTCTCTATAATTTTTATATACTTTAAACCTTCACTGAAACTTCCTTTAAGCCAATCATTTTTATTTATGTAACCTGTTGAATTTGGCTTACTACGAAGACAATAACATCCCTGATGATCTAAATTCTTTTCGTCTAACTCAACTATTTCAATTGTTTCCATCTATTTCTCCCCACTTATTAGTTAACTATTTTTACTAAAATATTCTGTCCCGATAATTTATTAACAAAAGGAGGAACCCTATTTTTCTATGATTCTCCTCATTTATTTAATCCGCATATAATCCAAGACTTTTTGATCTATAAATCCCCTCTGTTGAACTCGCTCATCAAAGTTTTCCATGAGGTGGTAAGATTGCACTGCATCTAATAAATCCTCACGTTCTTCAAGATCTCGATCCAAATGGCCATTTTCATAGAGTAAATTTTGAATCTCTTCTTGTAGTTCACCTTCTATTTTTAAAACATCTTCTGGCAGAGTAGCTTCAAAATAGAGCCGATGTAATTTTAATAAACGCGCTAACTCTTTAACAGGCTCTTCATGATCATCTACTCGAAGGTCAATATAACGATCATTAAATCCTCCATAGCTGCCATTTTCTTTTACAACTAACAAAGCTGCAGATTGTTTTCCACGGCTGTCACCACCTGCAAGATCTCCCGCATACAAAGCAGCTAATAAGCGTTCAGCTAAGGAATAACCGTCTGCTTGCTCAAAAGAATTTTGCATTGCTTCTACAGTGTGATGGTCCACTAAAATATTTCCTTGTATAGCAAAATTTTTTCCAGCATAACCACCTGCCCAATCATAACAATCCTCGCCTGTAAAGGTAATACTTTTTCCCTGTGCATCTACTATTCCTACCTGCCTAAGTGCAGACCTATCATCATTTTCAACAAGTTTCTTTAAAACTTCCTTAGGTTCCAGTCCTTTTTCAAGCAACTCAAGTCCATATTTACCATAATCTAAATTTGCCCAGGATTGGGTTGCGATAGCACCTACACCGGATTTTGCAAAAGGAACGACTGCTCCTACGCTTAAAAATTTGGACGCTACTGCCACACCTAACTCTTTCGTTTGCGGATCATATCCAATAATTGAAAATGTCATTTTGTACCCCTCTCATTTTCCACACCCTTGTATACTTCTATTTTAACTTTATATTCTGTCAATTAAAAGAACCCACCCTATCTTAAGAGGGTGGGTTTAAAGCTAATTTTTTATTTCATCAACATACTTTCCATAACTAGGCATCGCGATCTGTTCAAAATCTTTTACTAATAGATGTAGGTTACTAGCTAATAAATCACCAGTCATTGGTAAGCCATGCCCTGTAACAGCTACTTTGGGTTTTAATTCGGCTAACCTTTCCACTGATTCCCTTGCTGCCACCCAATCTGTTGTAAAATATCTTGGAGGGCCGCTAATTTCCTGCTCCTGAGTGATTACTTTATATAAATATTCTTGTTTTACAGTAACAAATGCATCTCCAACTATTAAAACTTTATCTTCATCCCTAAACAGGGATACATGACCTGGCGTATGTCCAGGAGTATGAATCCATTTAAAACCTGGCATATGAGGAACTGTTCCATCTGATGGCAATTCCTTCACAAGATTTCCTAAGTTAATTGGATCCTTTGGAAACATAGCAGACATTTTGGCTACCATACCGCCTTCTACTGTAGGATCTGGATTTTGATAACTTTCCCTTCCTGTTAAAAAAGGCAATTCCAAACTATGTGCATAAACTGGTATATCCCATTTCTCCACTAACTCAATAATTGCACCTACATGATCAAAGTGTCCGTGAGTTAAAATAATGGCATTAGGTTTTTTGTTTTCACCAAACCGTTCCTCTATAATGGAGATAATCTCCTTTGATGAATGTGGCATACCAGCATCCACTAGAACAAAATCATTAGACTGAGGGTGTCCAACTAAACATATATTGACAATTTGAATCGTATGGCAAAAAATATCTGGGAGCACCTCAAATCCTACACCACTTCCAACTGATGTTGCAGGTATAAATTTATAATCATCACCATATGAAATAGTATGATCCACAATATCCCTCTTTTCATTTTCCTTACATTTAGTTTCTCACTGCTGTATATATTTATACCACCCTATTTACTTCACTAAACAAGTTGACATCTTCTCTCTTATTTGGTAAATTCATTTTTAATATCTGTGATAAAGAGAGTAACAACATCGGAATACCAAGCGAGCTAGGGATGGTGTTAGCCTAGTTATGATGAGTTGTGAACCGCACTTTGGAGATGCTTAAAAGAAAAACGCAAGAGCCCTTTTTCTTTTAAGCCGGAGACTCACCGTTAAGAGAAAGTGGCCTATTAAAGGCAAATTGAGTGGTACCGCGGAAGTTCAAGCTTTCGTCTCATTTTTATGATGAGACGAGGGCTTTTTTTATTTAGGAGGAGTTTAGATGAAACAGCTAGTTGTAGACATTCTTCAAAATTTCACATCCGAAATAATCGAGGAGAATATGATTGAGGTACCTGCGTATGCACATTTAGGCGACTATGCCCTACCTTGTTTTTCATTTGCCAAAAAACAAAGGAAGTCGCCTCATGTAATTGCAGAAGAATTAGCTACACGTTTGGAGGACGAAAATATTGAAAATGCTGAAGCAGTAAACGGTTACGTAAATATATTCATGAAACGTGCACCATTTACAAATTCCGTTTTAAGTTCCATTCACACAGAAGGTGTACAATATGGTTCTTCTTATCATGGAGCTGGAGATATAGTTACAATTGATATGTCCTCTCCAAATATTGCAAAACCATTTTCCATGGGACATTTACGTTCAACAGTTATAGGAAATTCAATTGCTTTATTACTAGAAAAAAGTGGTTATAAACCAATTAAGATCAACCACCTAGGTGATTGGGGCACGCAGTTCGGAAAATTACTCGTAGCTTATCATTTGTGGGGAGACAAAAAGAAGGTGGAAAAAGCCCCTATTCAAACTTTACTAGAACTGTATATTCATTTTCATAAAGAAGCGGAAATAGACGAAACCCTTAATGATAAAGGAAGAGCAGCTTTTAAATCATTAGAGGACGGCGAGCCATCTGCATTGGCTCTATGGGAATGGTTTCGAACAGAATCATTAAAGGAATTTCAAAAGATTTATGATCTACTTGGGGTTACTTTTGATTCCTATCAAGGGGAAGCTTTTTACAATGACAAAATGGATTCAATAGTGGATGAATTACAACAAAAAAAACTATTAATAGAGTCTGACGGGGCATTTGTAGTAGATGTTGGAGAAAATGTACCACCATGTTTAATAAAAAAGTCAGATGGTGCAACCTTGTATGCGACAAGAGATATAACAGCTGCCATTCATCGAAAAAAGAGTTATCATTTCTCCAAGTCTTTGTATATTGTTGGAAACGAACAAAGCCTACACTTTTCGCAGTTAAAAATTGTGTTAAACAAAATGGGATTGGAGTGGTCCGAAGCAATTCAACATATTTCTTTTGGATTGATTTTGAAGAACGGAAAAAAATTATCAACACGAAAAGGTAAAATAATTCTGTTAGAAGAAGTATTAAATGAGGCTATTCAATTAGCTGAGAAAACAATAGAAGAAAAAAATCCTCAGCTAAAAAATAAAAAAGAGGTTGCAAAAGAAGTAGGGGTTGGAGCTATTATCTTTAGTGATTTAAAACAACACCGAAAGCATGACATAGAATTCGATCTAAAGAAAATGCTTCAAACCGAGGGTGAAACAGGACCGTATATACAATATACGTATGCACGTGCTTGCTCTATTTTAAGAAAAGCTCAAGAAGTAGAAACTTTCCTAGTGACAGAAGTCAATGATTATGAATGGGAAGTTATTAAATCACTTCAACAATTTCCATCCATCACTCAGCGAGCTACTTCTGAATATGACCCATCCTTAATAGCAAAATACGCATTAGATTTGTCACAAGTATTTAATTCATTTTATGGTAACGTGCAAATCTTAAAAGACCCTACTCACTTACCTTATCGTTTAGCAATTGTTCACTCTGTAGTAACTGTGTTAGGAGAATCGTTAAGATTGTTAGGTATGAATGCGCCAAGCGAAATGTAAACATAACAAAGGAACTGTCCATTTCTTAGTTCAGTTCCTTTGTTCCCCCTTTTCATTTGAACTTATATTATCTATTAGTACAACATTTGAATACTCAAACAAATGATTAATCATTTCTTTTACAGCTTTAGTCTTGAATCCTTTATTCCTAACTATAAAAGTCTCCCTGCTCTCCTCTTCCTAAGCGATGCAACTCTAGAAGTTCCCTAAAAATTAATTGAGCCAAAGTCCCAACTATAATCAAATGCCATGCAATACAACTCCTAAATACTTATTCACCCGAATAATATTAGATTTTCCACCACTGACTAAAGTCCAACCCCCCTCACCCCTTTTGAATACTTTAATAGAGAGAGGAAGTGAACAATTGGAAAAAAGAGAACCATGCAGCAAGTGTGGAAAGATTCATCCCCCTAGGGGCAGGCGAGGACCACGAGGTTTGGAGGGGCCTTCTGGTGAGCAAGGTCCTCCTGGTGAGCAAGGTCCTCCTGGGGCAAGGGGACCTCGGGGGGCAATGGGTTATGAGGGTCCGCGAGGCAGGCCTGGACCTCAAGGAGAGCAAGGTCCTCCTGGGATACCTGGTCCAAAAGGAGATAAGGGAGATAAAGGTGAAACCGGTTCTCCTGGGAAACAAGGACCTCCAGGAGTTCCTGGTGAACAGGGACCTCCTGGAGTGGCAGGAGCTCCTGGGATACCTGGTTCAAAAGGAGATAAGGGAGATAAGGGAGATAAAGGTGAAACCGGTCCTCGTGGAAAACAAGGACCTCCAGGAGTTCCCGGTGAACAGGGACCTCCTGGAGTGGCAGGAGCTCCTGGGATACCTGGTTCAAAAGGAGATAAGGGAGATAAAGGTGAAACCGGTCCTCGTGGAAAACAAGGACCTCCTGGGGTAGCAGGGCCGACTGGACCAACTGGAGCTAAAGGTGCCCCTGGAGTGGCGGGACCTCCTGGACCATCTGTAGGGATTTCAGAATATGCTTATATTTTTAATACCGATAAGCAACGGACTTTTCAAGAAGAAGATATCAAATTTAATAAGAATGGTATTATGACAGCAGGAATTACCCATAAAGAAGGAGAAGCAATTATCCACATTAAACATGGTGGAGTTTACGAAATTATTTATCACTTATCAGGGAGACATCCAAACCAGTTAACTCTATTTGCAAATGGTATAGAGATTGAAGGTACATCCTTTAGCGATGAAAGTGGAAATAACCAAAATGTAGGTATTCAAATTCTTCGTTTAAAGGATAATACTGATTTAACTCTCCGTAATCATACATCCCTACCAAGTTATCTTGACTTGCGATTAGATGGAGGCGGTTCACAAATCGGTATCAATGCTGCCATCACTCTCAAGAAAATTTCTTCATAGTCACTTTATAAGGCTGCCCTTAGTGAAAAAAACTAATGGTCAGCTTCTTTTCATTTTGTTAAGTACTCTCGTTTAAACTTTCTTTTTTATATGCAAAGAGCGTAAATTTATAGCCTTTCACGCTGGCACCATGTCCGTATGAGTTGCTATAGACTCACAAAAACGTGCTGTATGACCACATCTTGGTACCCCTTTGCTTTAAGGTGTTGAAACCACTTTAATGCGCGTTTTACAATTTAAAAGTCTACCGTAATAAATAACAGAACCGTAAAAAGAGTTGCTCTTTAAAGAACAACTCCCATACAATAATTATTTATAAAAAGCTTTTAAGAATTTTTTAATAAATCTTTCTATTATACTATTACAAGTATTATTTTATTTTAAAAAAACAGTTCAGTCATAATTATTTTTGTCTGAACCATTCTAAAAAATTATACTTTTACTAACCTTAAAAAATCTTGTTCCCCAACAATTTCAATTGGCAGGCCTTGACGAATCATCTCTTCTGCCTTTTTCATTTTAGTACTTTTAACCCCTTGCACATACCTTACTAAATCGTTGTCCCCAACGACTAAAACATTTGTATTGCTATCGACACTACCTTTACAGTTGGCACCACAATTAACTGCGAGTTGGGCAGCTTGCACCCTTGTCATTGAAATCATTCTACCTGTAAAAACAATGTTAGCTCCATAAAGTGGGTGCTTCCTATTTGGAGAACTAAATTCAGTTTCAAGTGATTGAATAAACACATCTGCATTACTTATCGGACGAGATACCTTTTTCTTTGGAGGTATTGGAGTACCTATTTTTAATTTGTGTAATTTTGAAAGGTCTTGAATAGAGTTTGTCTGCGTTTTCTGAAGTGCCTCAAGTGTTATTAACGCTGCGGCCCGTGCATCTTCCAAAGCATCATGATGTCTTAGGCTAATACCGAGATAATTTGATACTGTAGATAATTTATGATTATAAAGATTTGGCCAAACCTTTTTCGCAATTTGATAGGAACAGCCGTACTGAAAGTTAGGATATGTCTCATGAAAGTTATTTAATGATGCCCTCAAAACACTAATATCAAAGCTAGCATTATGAGCAATAATCATTTGATTATCTATGAATCCTTTAAAATTTGGCCAAAATTCTTCAAATGTTGGGGCACTAATGACCATATCTTCTGTTATTCCATGAATTTTTGTATTATAGTAATGAAACTCGCTTAATGGATTGATTAGAGTATGTATTTCTTCTTTGATTTCCCCATTTTTTACTTGCACAATTCCAATAGAGCACACGCTTGTACGTAAACTATTTGCAGTTTCAAAATCTATTGCTACGAAGTCCATTCCATCACTCCTTTTAACACTTTGTTCATTATTATCTCATAAACTACTAAACACTTAAAACCCCTTGCAATTGCTGCAAGGGGAAAATTGTTTTCTTTAATATAATCTATTCATTGGAGGCATTTCATCGAGACGTCTTTCTCTCTCCAATTTTTCCTCATATTGTTCAGGAGTGTGACGATTTTCTTCTTCCTCTATTGATTCATCTCCAAATGCTGCTGGCCCTAAATTTGGATCAGCACCCGGGGATTGGTTTCCATAATTTTTTTCTTCATTAGTCAAACTTTCATTAAAGCTTGGTCGTTTTTCACGCACGATTCTATCCTCTTGCATAGAATGTCCAATATGATCTTCTTCTTTTGCTAAATAGGGATCTGTTGCAAATGTTTCTCCTCGTACAAATCGATCTTGAGGTTCATCATAACGTCCATCTGTTTTATTTACAAATTGATTGGTAGATGGTGTGAAACCTTGCTCTTTCGAATAATCACTTATTGGTTCCTCTGTTTCTGTAAAACGAGATTGAACAACTCTTGTTCCAACTGTATCTGTATATACAGTATCATCTTGTCGATTTTCAAAATTCGCATCATCTGCATGAGTTAAAACGTCGGTATATAGAACGATGCTTCCTCCTGACACTTCTTTTGCGTAGCGTTCTGTTTCATATTCATCCAAGTCCAATTTTCTTAATCCTTCTGTCACAGCATCTTCTCCAGTGAACCACGACTTAAATTTATCCACAAACGTACCCGCTTCATGAGTAGAGACATCCGAATGACGATTAAGCGTGTTAAGGTGTGCACTTTCTCGAGAAATTACATGAATGTCATTTTCTGCGTATCCTTGTTCTTGTAGGAGTTCCAACTTTTCATACATCTCTTCTTCTGAACGAGCTACTTCAATTCGTCGATTTGATTCAATGTTCATTGTGTTTCCTCCTTTTTTTGTCTTATGTATCCTTTACCCTCTAATCATTCAAAAAAACCTATAATGCATAATTTAATAGACCTGCAATATTTGATAAGGAAAAGCATAAGCGACGACCGCGGAGAGCGTCCGCCTATAAAGGAAATCAACAGCATAGCCATTTATTTGAAAAAAAGAAGAGCTGCAAATTTGCACCTCTTCCATCTTCTTATCCCTTCGTATAAGCTTTTCGAAATCCTTGTATAACATCAATGACTGCAAAGACGACAAACAATAGAATAATTCCTACCATGAAAGTGCCCTTGACATTCATTGTAATATTAAACAATTCCTCAAAATAGATGATGTAATCCTCATTTATTAACTGAGTGTTTGTGAAGATAATAATACAAACAATGGTTGATACTAAATTCCTAATTAAATTCAGTATTGCAACCTTTTTAGTCCATTGACCAACCATAAACTTGTAAAATACTAAAAACATTTCAACTACAATTGCCACAACTACAATTAACCAATAAGATTGTAATACCTCCTGATTAAAAACGGGCGTTACAAATCTTAGCTCACCCTGAACGTTTTCATACACCCCAACTAAATGAACGGCATTGAAATATACAGCTGTAAAAATTGCAATCATAACGATACTTCCAAATATCTCTACATTGGGAATTTTCCTTTTCTTTGAAATAACAGGAATTTCTTTTAAGTCATCTGGGGTCCATTTCTTAAACCCTGTGTTTAGCGATACACTCTCTTTTGATATATCGGTTCTCTCTAATACCGCAAATACTAATGTTATCCAAAAGAAAGTTTGAATTGCCGCATTAATAACTCCCCAAATTCCCTCTCCCATAATATCGAGAAGTATACCAATTACCGCTTCTTCCCCATTAAAGGATAAAATATTTTCAATACTCACGATTACAAGAACAATAACAGCCATAATCGGTAAAATCATTTTCAATAAAGTTACATACGCATCAAAATATATCGGACCAATCAAATGCATAGGTCGATCTAAATAACCACTAGCAAGAGTAACTGGATTACCTAGCTTTGTTAAGGCTTCCTTTACATCTACCTCTGTATAGTTTTCAGGTAACATATCCTCAATTGTTGAACGTAGCTCAAGTGCAATATCCTCCCGGTTTTTTTCAGGAAGTCTGCGCGTTACTTCTTGGATATAAATATCAATTAGATGCATCCCCTTCTTCCCCTTTCAATAATGTATAAAGTTCCCTTGACGTTTTTTCCCATTCTTCCTTTAACTGTTCTAAAATTTCCTTACCATATTCACTCAATACGTAATACTTACGAGGTCTACTTTCGGTAGTGTCCCAGCTGCTGACTACTAAATCTTGTTTTTCTAAGCGACGAAGTAATGGATATAGAGTACTTTGATCTATTACAATGTTTGACTTCTCTAATAATTGGACAAGTGAGTACCCGTACTGTGGAACACGTAGTTGACTTAGTACAGCTAAGGTCAGTGTTCCTCTTCTTAATTCTGTAATGAAAGAATTTAGTAAATTGCTCAATCTTGATATCACCTCTTTTACTGTGTGTTGTACACTATATACTTATACTATGCATCATACACTATTGTGATACATACAACAATGATTTTTTTACAATTAAAAAAACCAATTCATCATATGAATTGGTCAGACTGTAGACAAATCCGGGGGCAACGGGTTTTTCCGTTTTCTTCACGATCTAGATTCAGCTCTTCTTGAAGCTTTTCCACGTAGGCACGTGTTTCTTTTCTTACGAGCTTCTTGCCATACTTGCGTTTATTGGCACTCGCCTTCAAATGAGTTGAATCAAGAATACATGGTCTTCTGATTAGAGACCACGTTCCATAATCGCTTTTAAGATCACGTTCATTGAATTGGTTTTTAGTCATCATGATATTCAACACCTTAACATCTTAGTAGATTTAGAAACTCAACACTTTTTAAATTAGCCAACACTAGTCGATTGGAGTGGAAGGCGCGAAGACTCATACGGGAACAGCACGAGCCGAAGCACCCGGACTGAGCGTAGTGAGGGAGAAGGCTGAGGCCGTGCCCGTGGAAAGCGTAGCGCCTGAAATGGAAATCGACGATTTCCTAACTATGTATTGTAAATAAAAAAAGACTATAGACAATTTCAAATTTCTTTGAGTTTGTCTACAGTCTGAACCCAATTCATCATATGAATTGGGTTTTTTTCTTATTTTCTATCTGTAAATTCTTGTGTATCTCCATCCGAAAATTCAATTTCTAATTCAAATTCTGTATAGTCTTCTACCCCGAATGCTTTCGATACTTTCTCAATTGTTTCTTCTTTATTCAGATCTT
This sequence comes from Bacillus sp. FJAT-22090, assembly GCF_001278755.1. Lineage (GTDB taxonomy): Bacteria > Bacillota > Bacilli > Bacillales_A > Planococcaceae > Psychrobacillus. The sequence goes on from NZ_CP012601.1 coordinate 2,718,713, forward strand.
TTGTTAAGGCGAGATCTTTAAAAATCGGTTTTAACGCCTCGTAAGCCTCATCACCAACTAATTTTTTTGACTCTAATTTATTTTCATATTCTGCTTCTGTTTCCGAAACATCAATATCAAACGAGGCATCAATTGCATCTTTATGTTCTGCAGTATCAATATCTAAATCAAATGCTTGGAATCCAAATTCGCTCTGGGCATCATCTGCAGATGGAGCATTTTCCATTTCTTCATTATCCCCACATGCTCCTAGAAACAGTGCAATAGATAATAACGAACTCCCATATAATGCATACCTTTTCTTCATAGCCAAATCTCCCTCTTATACATAAATGATTTTCTAAACTTAGGTTATCCAAAAGTATAGAAGGATAAACGTTTAATCTGGATAACGCTTTTCGCTGGATGAAGTAGACTTTGTTGCACGATGATCTTTTTCATCCTTTACCTTTTCATTTAATTCTTCCACAGGTATCGGATCAACTGTTTGCATATCTTCATCTATATCGAATAGACTTTCCTTTTCAGTATCGACTAAATCGGGATTATCCAATCGACGACCTTCTTTGCGTTCACGATCTTCAGATGATTTCTTCGTCATATTTTTCGCTCCCTTTATATATAAATTTGTTATTAATTGTATAACCTTTTTTACCTACACTAAACATTTTCTAAAAACAAGATTTGTAGTTTACAAATTTTAAATTGGGGGAATCTATTTAATTAACAAAACATTTTTTTGAAAGGGGTAATTCATATGAAAAAAAATACGATGGCATTGACGGCACTAGGCTTGGGTGCAGCGTTTTTAATGAGAAACAAAGAATCTCGTGATAAGCTATCAAAGCAATTCAATAGTTTTACAAACACTCCTATTAGAGGAACAAAAAATAACTCTACTTCGAATTCAAAAAAGGGTTTGTTCAATAGTATATTAGGTCAGTAATGTTAAAGCACTGGTATCTAAAAAAGATATCAGTGTCTTTTTATGTAGAAATATTGGGTTTTAGCTCCTAATTCATTATTTATATATGTCTATTTTCCCTCTAATTCTATTTTTTGTCATTCTTAAGTAGGATTTTAAATCTTCTGAATATATGGTAAATTTCTATTGTCATATTAATAGGACGAGTTTTTATTAAGAACTTTGTCTAATTAATGAACCACATTTGGGGAGGAAATAACATTGGGGAAAATGAGAAATGGGACAATCATTGCACTTGCTACTACTTTGGCACTTAGCACTGCATCATTTGGCGCACCAGCTCCAGTAGCAGCTAAACAGCTAGAAAAACAGCTCACATCTATTCAAGTACAAAAATCAACGCCTAAAGTACCACAACGACTTTTGGCTCCTGAAAATCCTAAGGAAAAGGTTCGGATTATTGTCGAACTGGAACAAGCACCTGCTATAGAAACTGCAACGAACAAAGGGGTGCTTTACAAGGACCTACCAAAATCCCAACGCAAATCTGTAGAATCGGCAATTGAAAACAATCAAAAGAATGTTAAAGAAAAAGTAAAAAAGGTTTCTACTAATATACAATTTAAAGAAGAGTTTACTGCTGTGTTCAATGGTTTCTCTGCTGAAGTAGAAGCAAGAGATGTTGCAGGTATCGGTTTATTGGAAGGGGTCAAAGCTGTCTATGAAACGACAGAATACGAACGACCAAGCATCGAGCCACAAATGGTTCATTCAAAAGAATTAGTACAAGCTCAATTAGCATGGGAAAAATACTCCTTCAAAGGGGAAGGTATGGTTGTTGGAGTTATCGATACTGGTATCGACCCAAGTCACAGGGATATGATTTTATCCGACAATTCCTCAGGGGACATTACTTCCTCGGAAGTTAGTTCACTTTTAGCAGAAGGTTCTATTGAACCAGGACAATATTTCACATCTAAAGTTCCTTTTGGTTATAACTATATGGATGGAAATACAGAGATTCGTGACCTTGGCCCAGATGCTTCCATGCATGGTATGCACGTTTCTGGTACTGTAGGAGCAAACGGCGATGAAGAAAACGGTGGAATTAAAGGAGTTGCTCCCGAAGCACAATTACTTGCTTTGAAAGTTTTTGGAAATGACCCATTATTCCCTTCTACATATGGGGATATATATGTAAAAGCAATGGATGATGCGATTAAGTTAGGAGCGGACGTATTAAATATGTCTCTAGGTTCTACAGCTGGCTATGTAGATAATAGCAGTCCAGAACAACAAGCAGTGACACGAGCACAAGAAAATGGATTGTTAGTAGCAATCTCTGCTGGTAACTCCGATATGTTCGGATCAGGTACTTGGTATCCATATGCAGATAACCAAGACTATGGATTAACTGGCTCCCCTTCTGTTTCGGAAGATTCTTTTGGAGTTGCTTCCTTTGAGAACGATTCCATTACAGCATCGAGCTTTAAATATTCATTGGATGGTACCGAATCTGGTCGTTCCTTATTTTTATTAGCTAACGACCAAGATCCTAGCGAACTTCCACAAGATTCCTATGAAGTTGTATTTGCTGGATTTGGGACACCTCAAGATTTCACTGGCAAAGATTTAAAAGGTAAATTTGCTTTAGTCTCTCGTGGAAGCATTTCTTTTGTTGAAAAAGGTTTAAATGCTCAAGCTGCTGGTGCTGCAGGTGTTATTGTTTACAATAATGCAGCTGGTACGATTAATATGGCATCTGATCCAGCTATTAAAATTCCATATATGTCTACACTTCAAGCAGATGGTCTTGCTATGAAAGCTGGATTAGATGCAGGAAAAGTAGTAACTGTTGCGTTTGATGGAAAATATTTGGATACGCCAAACCCTGAAAAAGGTAAAATGAGTTCCTTTACATCATGGGGTCCAACTCCCAACTTAGATTTCAAACCTGAAATCACTGCACCAGGTGGAAATATTTTCTCTACATTAAATGACAACGAATATGGGTTAATGAGTGGTACATCCATGGCTGCTCCACACGTAGCAGGCGGAACTGCACTAGTGTTAGAAAGAGTTAATGAGGAATTCGGACTTACTGGAGCTGCTCGTGTTCAATTTGCCAAAAACTTAATGATGAACACTGCTAAACCAGTAGAACTTAAAGCAGGTGAATATGTATCACCACGTCGCCAAGGTGCTGGGATTATGCAGCTAGCTAATGCTTTAGAAACGGATGTAATGGTAACAAATGCTTCAACTGGCGAAGCAAAAGTAGCTTTAAAAGAAATTAATGGTGGACAATTCAACTTCGCATTAAAGGCTAAAAACTTTAGTAATGAACAAAAAACATATGATGTGAAAGTTCAGTTGCAAGTGGATCGCCCAGTAAATGCTGGGGCTAATTTTGTTACAATTCCAAACAATGCAGCTTATGGATCATATGTATTGGACGAAACGGATGCAACAATTTCTGTACCTGCAACTGTGACTATTCCAGCTAACGGGGAGTCAACAATTAATGTAGCTGTAGACGCTTCCGGCTCTGAATGGTTACGTGAGTATTTCACAAATGGTTACTTCATTGATGGATTTGTTAAGCTAGTGGACCCTAATGAAGAGACTTCTGGAAATGTACCATTAACAGTACCTTTCTTTGGATTTAATGGTTCATGGGATGATGCACCAATCTTCGATCAATTTGCATGGGAAGATTTAACTTACTGGGGTTTCCAAGCTCTAGCTGATGAACAAGGAAACTTTATAAATGGTTCATCTCTAAGCGATGATTTCGATCCTACTAAATTCGCATTTTCTCCAAATGGAGATGGAACTTTAGATAAAGCTATTCCTGTTTATTCTTTATTACGTAACGCAAAAAACTTTGAAGTTAATATTCTAGATGCAAATGGTAAGAAGTTACGAACTATTCGTACGGAAAGATATTTGACGAAACATTATATTGATTCAGCAACTAGAGCTCCATACACTTATAATTCAGCCTATGGATGGGACGGTTTAATAAACGGTAAACCAGCTGCTGATGGACAATATAAAATCCAACTTAGAGGAGTTATTGATTTTGAAGGTGCACAATGGCAATCGATTGAATATCCAATCATTGTTGACACTAAAGCCCCTTCTGCTGATGTTACATTTGATCCATCTACAAAAACGTTAGCAATTGCTAATGCAAGTGATGACGGTGTTGGAATTGATCGTGTAGAAGTTTATGTAAATGATCAGGAAGTAACAGAAGCTGCTACTCTTGAGTCTTATGTGGTGGAACAAGCTCAGCCAGGAGATAAGCTGTCTGTTAAAGTTTGGGATATCGCAGGTAATGTGACTACAGAAGAGGCTTCAATAGGAAATGCAACAGAAACAAAAGAACCTGTTATCTTTATTCAATCACCAGAGGCATTAGGAACATATAATACTTCTAATATATTGGTAGAAGGAACTGTCGAAGATGATTCTGCTATCAAATCACTAAAAATAAATGGTGTAGCTGCAAAATCATTCGACGGTAAAGCTTTCTCACACACTTTAACATTCAATAGTGGTGTACACGATGTAAATGTGGAAGCAATCGATGAATTTGATAATAAAATGGCTATCACTCGTAAAATTATTGTAGACACAGAAAAACCAACTGTACAAGCAGTGAAAAAATCATTACCTAAAAATGTTAAAGCAGAAGATCCTAATCCAACAATACAAGTTCAAGTTGGTGATAACTTTGATGAGGTTCGTCTGTACTTGAATGGAAGTGAAGTATTCTATAATCCACTTTCTGAGCCATACGCAATGAAAGGCTACAATCATACTGTAGATGTAGAACTTCCATTAGAACCAGGTAATAATAACTTTGAACTAAAAGTGGTGGACTTAGCCGGTAACGAATCAGTACAAAATATTTCTGTTACGAAGCAAGAAGTAAAAGAAACAAAACCACCAAAAGGAAAAGATAAAAATTAAATAATAAGTCCTTAAATAAAGCAGATGAAGAAAAACCACTCGTTTTTCTCCATCTGCTTTTGTGTTTCCTTCTAAAAATGTTGATTGGAGTGAAAGGCGGCAACGCCTGCAGAAAGGGGCCGTTTCAACGGTTTTCTATAAATACTATTGAAAAAACTTAAGTGATAAAAACTTGCTCTATTAATGGCATGATAGTTTACTAATTGAAAAGCGGATAATAGTTGATTTTCGTTTCAGGCGGCGACTCCAGCCGGAATAGCATGAGCTGAAGACCCTGGACTGAGCGTAGCGAGGGAAGCGGCTGAAGCCATGCCGGCGGAAAGCGTCCGCCTGGAACGGAAATCTATCACACTTTTTAATAGAAGCTACGAAGAAAGAGGCTGCCCTTAAAAGTCATTTTTTATGACTTTCAGGACAGCCTCCTTCTTCATTTTTTACTTATTTAGATACTTTCAAAGATTCATAATAACTGTTTAACTCATGATAGTACTTATTTAAAGATGAAGTCGATACTTGAAAATTCTCAGCGATTTCCTTCACCGTCAAATTTAACGGTTCAAAAAGTCCATTTTCTTGTCCAAATCGAATAGCACCTGCCGCAATAGCTACTTCTTTACGAGCATTCGGTTGCTGTTCAAATAAATAGTCTTCCACTATTTCTAATAATTTTTCATACTCTCTATCATTGTTCTTCAAAAAATTAATAGCGACTTGTAGTACCCCTGCTTCAAAGTGTGTATATTCCCCACCTTCATAGCCATTTTCTCCAAGTAAACTCCAAAATATTGGGCCGTTTTCTTTAAGAAAATCTGATGGTGTTACCTCCTGCTGATCCTCGTATTGTTTCGTTAGATTCTCAAATACGCTTTTGTGATCTGTCGGAAAGAAGATTAAGCTGGAAATAGCTAAAAAATGGTTTTCTTCCGTTCCATCTGGCAATACAAAGCAATACGTATGCATTCCTACCGGTACTGGTTTTTCACTTTCTCGTTTCAGTTTAATGATTTCTTTTGTAAAAATGTTCCTTACAGTTAAATAATATTCTTCCACCTCTTCTACTTCACCAATGTACACTCGAGGTTCTTCCCACATCTTTAACACTTCTAATGTCGAAGGTCGCACTACTTTCTTTTGCTGCTTTTCTAAATAGTCTCTCCAAATTTCTGGTTGGTGATGGAAAAAGAATTCATCTAGTACAATCGCTTCAATCATTTCTTGGTCCAAATATTTTTTTAATGGCTCACTCCATGTTTTTACAAGCTCTACGTAATTAGGTAAGTCTTTTCTTTCTGGATATTCCTCGTAAAACGTCTGTAATATTCGTTCCAACTCTTCTGACTGAACTTCTTCTATTGTAATAGTCTCTTTCGACTCGCAACATTTTTTATATTTCTTCCCGCTCCCACACGGACAGGGATCATTACGTCCTACCATCTAAACACTTCCTTTTACTAATTAACATATCGTTTTAGTCTATCATAATATTGGTAGACAATTAAGGAACTAACGACTTGGTGCATATTTCTTAGTATAAAGCTCTGTTAAATTTCATTGTTGATATGTAATGAAATAGAATGGATGCAGCAATTCGCCTATAGGCTATAAAAAAGGAAAACACCAACCTCTTATTCAAGGCTAGTGTTTCCCTATTTTTTTACTTTATTTCATTGGTCCACCGTTAATCGTTGTTAATGCTTCATTCGCCTTAAAAATTTTTCCATTCACTTCGGTTATCCCATAACTTTCTAAGCGATTGGAGTGCATGGTCAAGTAGTTTTCGGCATCTACTTCTGATTCAAAAAGATAAATTCCACCTACTTCTTTCGTCTCTTCGTTCTCTGTCCATATTTTCCATTTAAACCCTTTTTCTTCATTTATACTTTTTGCCAAATCTGCATATGCTTCATACATTTCTTTTCCGTAAGGACCATTTTGTTTAAAATCTACTTGTAAAATATATGGCATTTGTTGATCTCCTTTTATCTACTTCTATTTTATAATTTGTAGTTTGGCTTTACACGGACATTTCTATCCTTGCAAATAACATCGATATATAAGAAAAAATGGAAGAAAGAACAAAGCTAATCCAAATCGTTTGCAGGGATGTGAACTCTGTAAAAAGTGTCACACTTAAGAGCCAACCAATGACAATTGAATAGGGTAGTAATCTAGAAATCTCACGCTTTGAAAAAATGATGATTAACATTACAGGAATAGAAGCAGCGTATAAGTGTCCATAGAAAAATAAAAAGTCCAGCAAACTAAATTCTACAAAATGGGTTACCACTAAGAGAAAAAATAATAGTATACCTGAAAAAATATACGATTCTTTTTTCAGCTGCTTATCCGACATAGTCTTTTTAATCGGTAACCGTATGTGTTTAATATAATGAATGGTCGTAGCATGTATTTCTGCATTTATCGTTGTTGAAATAGCACCAAAACAAAATAAAAAGAATAAAACCGAAAGAAAAAGCGGGTCTATTTTAGTTATTAATTGAAATAAGAGCGTGTAAGTTTCTCCAAAAGATCCTTCAAAGATTACAATCATGAGCATGGCAGATAGTGCAATAGGAATCGTACTCCAAACAAATGCTGTGGACCAAAAAGTGATTCGGACCTTTCTTTGCTCCATCATATAGAGTCTTTGCCAAGTAGATCGATCGGTAAGTACCTGTCCAAAGCCTACTAACATAAAAGTTAAAATAAATGCAAAAGCTTCTTGGTTTTTAGCAAACAATAAATATGGATGATATAAGCGTATGCCATCATACACTCTAAATGCCCCTTCTTGAATGAAGAAATACAATGGGATAAAAATGACAGCAGCAAATATAAAAAAAATGGCAACACCTTCTAATCGAGAAATCCATTTCATCCCTCCTAATCCCGCTATAGCAAAACAATAGAGGAAAAAGAAAAATAACGATATTGTATATGGAATGTTAAATATTAAATCAAATAAAACAGCTGCTCCTATTGCTTGCATAAAGAGAGAATCTAATCCTAGAAAAAGAATTATACTTGTCATTAACCAATAGCCATCTTTTCGTAAACGTTTCTGAAACACATCTCCCAGTGTTTCAATTTGAGGAAATCTATTTCTAATCTTTCCTGCTAGATTTCCAAACATAAATATCGAAAAAGCCCCAACTAATGAATAACCAATTCCTCCGAGTAATCCATATTTCACAAGAGATTCAGGGGAAGAAAGAATCGTGTTCCCTGTAATCCATCTTGCCAATAGACTAATCATTCCGGATGAAATACCAAAAATCAAAGAACCTGTTATATAGTGACGATACGTTTTCATATTCCATATCCTACAGCTTTTTTTGGATTAATCCTATATTCGGATGGTGTTATTCCAAACTGTTTCTTAAACATTGCACTAAAATAATGCTGACTATTAAATCCTGCTTTTTCTGAAATAACTGCAATACTCATCTCCTTGTGATCCACTAATAGTTTTTTAGCCATTTCTAATCGATAAGCATTTAAATAATCTGCAAAACCTATTCCAACCTCTTCAAAAAATTTACGACTTAAATAAGTAGCATTCAAGTGTATGCGATTGGCTACAATACTTAAGCTCAACTTTTCATTAAATTCCTCTCGAATAATGCGTAGTACCTCTTGAATGGAGTCATTTTGGGAACTCCATTTTCTATACTTCTCAAGAAGACTTAACAATTCATCCTCTACAATAGGTTTAGTTAAATAATCGTTTACACCTATTCGTAAAGATGTCTGTGCATACTCAAAAGATTGATAAGCCGTAACCATAATAATATCGATTTCATAGTTTTTCTTTAATTCTTTTGCAAGCTCTAAGCCACTCTTACCAGGCATCTGTATATCTAAAAAAGCCAAAGATATAGTAACTTTTCCAGCTATTTGAAGCGCAATAGACGCATCTTGTGCTTTATAAAATGTCCAATTAGGAAATTGCGGCTTCATAATATATTCCAATTGCTCTAATTCCAAGGCTTCATCATCAACTAGTAAGATATTCATATTTCTCCCCCTTTCTTTTAAATATTTTAATAGAATGATAATCCTTCTTATTTAGTTAATGGAAACTTTACTTCCACGAGTGTTTCATTTCCGACATAGCTCATTTGTAAATAGTGGACCTGTGTCGGAAATAACAAATCTAATCTTTTTTGGATATTCCGTACTCCATATCCACTTTCTTCTGGTTTATATTCTTTCTTTTCATTTATAGGTTCAATTAAATACGTATTCCAAACTTCCAAAAACAAAAATCCATCCGAATGGTAAACAATTATTTTCAATCTTGCAGGACCCATATTTTTCTCAAAACCATGTTTAAAAGCATTTTCAACAATCGTTTGAATCATGAATGGCGGTAAAAGTGCTTTTTCACATTGTTCTTCTACATGTATACTAACTTCTAGCCTTTCTCCAAAACGTAAGCTCTGAATTTCCAAGTAATTATTTACATATGCTATTTCATCCTCCACTTTGATTAAAGAAGCATGTGTAATATATTTAAACTTAAAGAATTTAGCCATAACCTCTAAACCTTTTATCAATTCTTCTTTTCGATCTAAGCGCGCTAAACTCAACATCGTATTTAATGTATTAAAAAAAAAGTGTGGCTGTATTTGTTGATTCAACTGGTCGTAATTTGCATGTTGTAATTCTTTTTCTAGAGCAAGCTTAGATGCTTCTTTCTGGAGATTATCAATCTGTCTTTCAAAAATCATTACAAACGAAAGAGTAAAAGCTCCTACTAGAGGAGCTAATACACATATCAAGACGTATAAGGAAAAAGACTCTAAAGGCATCATTTTGTATACGTCCTTTCTTAAATATCTTATTTCACTATCGTATCCTCATTATTAAGAATAGTAAATCATCTTAAGTAATATTTTATCTTGTAAATAATTCCTCAGCAAAATGACAAGCGACCGAATGATTTGTCTCTATTTCCCTTAAAATAGGTTCTTCCTGGAAACAACGCTCTGTTGCAAAGGGACAACGCGTATGGAATCTACAACCTGTAGGAGGATTTATTGGAGAAGGAACATCTCCCTTTAAAATGATTCTTTCTCTCCTTTTTGTTTCGTCGATTACAGGTATAGCTGATAAAAGGGCCTTCGTATATGGATGCATAGGCTTATTAAATAAAGAATATTTATCTGCAATTTCTACTACTTTCCCTAAATACATAACCATTACTCGATCCGAAATATGTCGCACCACACTTAAATCATGAGAAATAAATAAAAATGTAAGATCGAACTCTTTTTGTAATTTCTTTAATAAGTTTAATATTTGCGCTTGAATCGATACATCTAAAGCTGAAACAGCTTCATCACAGATTATTATCTCTGGATTTACAGCTAGTGCTCTAGCTATACCAATACGCTGTCTTTGACCTCCAGAAAATTCATGTGGATACCTTTCTAAGTATTCGGGGCGTAGCCCAACATGCTTCATCAACTCTAACATTCTCACCTCTCGCTTATTAGGAGGGAGTACCTTTTGAATCGCCATTGCTTCCTCTAACATTTGACGTATTGTTCTTCTAGGATTTAAAGAAGCATAGGGGTCTTGGAATATTACTTGTATGTTACCTCTTATATCTCGAAGCTCTTTTTTACTCATTCTAAGAAGAGATTTGCCTTTAAACACTACATCCCCTTCAGTAGGTTCATCAAGACGTAGAATAGAACGTCCAGTTGTCGATTTACCGCACCCCGACTCTCCTACGATACTTAATGTTTCTCCAGGAAATAGACTAAAGTTTATACCATCAACAGCCTTTACTACCTGTTTAGGTTGGAACATAACTTCTCTTTTCAACACAAAATGCTGCTTTAAATCAGAAATCTTTAATAATGGCACTTTTTCTTTTAGGGTATTATTCATGGCGCAACCACCTCTTTTGTAAAACTCTCTTGCCATTCTTCTGAATACTTCCAACACCTAACTTTACTTAATTCATCCACTTGGGTTAAATTCGGTTGCTTTTGAACACAAATATCTTGTGCAAATGGACATCTTTCTGCAAATCTACAACCAACTGGATAGTCATAAGGACTCGGAACAGTACCTTCAATAATTTGTAGCTCTTCTTGATCTTCATATAGTTTAGGAAGAGAGCCAATCAGCCCTTGTGTATAAGGATGTAAAGGATTTATAAATAAATCTTTCGCAACTTGTTGTTCTACAATTTGTCCTGCATACATGACCCCAACTTGATCACACATTTCAGCTACTACACCCAAATCATGTGTGATAAAGATAATGCCCATTCCAATTTTCTTTTGTAAATCTTTCATAATTTCTAAAATTTGCGCTTGAATAGTAACATCTAACGCAGTAGTTGGCTCATCGGCAATCAGAACTTCTGGAGTACAGGCTAATGCCATAGCAATCATTATTCTTTGTCTCATACCACCACTAAGCTGAAATGGTTCGTGCTTTGCTCTTTTTTCAGGAGAAGGAATACCAACGAGACCAATCATTTCAACTGATTTATCCCACGCTTGTTTTTTAGTTAATCCCTGATGCAACCTTAATGCTTCAGCAATTTGCTCCCCTACGGGGATAACAGGGTTTAAGCTAGTCATAGGTTCTTGAAAAATCATCGAAATACGATTCCCTCTAATTTTCCGTATTTCCTCATCGGACATTTTTACTAAGTCCTGTCCCTTCAATAAAACTTGACCATCCACTATTTTCCCAGGCGGCGAAGGGATTAACCGAAGGATCGATAAAGAAGTCATGGATTTTCCGCAACCTGATTCTCCAACAATCCCCAGTGTTTCACCCTTTCTCAAAGTAAAATCTATGCCATCCACGGCTTTTGAAATGCCTTTATTAGAAATAAAATGTGTTTTTAAATTCTTTACTTCTAATACAATTTCTCTTTCCATTGTTTTCCCCCCTAGTTTAAATCGATTCGTTTATTGAACACTCTATACATAACGTCTACTAATAGATTTACGAATACAAAAACTAAAGAAGCTACAAGTACTCCACCTTGTACCATTGGAATATCACGTGTACGTATTGCATCTACTATCATTCGACCTAAACCATTTATGGCAAATACTGATTCTACTAAGACAGTTCCCCCTAGTAAACTACCAAACTGTAACCCAACGACTGTAATAACAGGAATCAATGCGTTTCGTAAAGCATGTTTATAAATAATCACTTGACCTTTAAGTCCTTTTGCTTTTGCGGTACGTATATAGTCTTGCCCAACAACCTCGAGCATACTGGAACGCGTCATACGCGCTACAATAGCTGCTCCTCCTGCCCCAAGCGTAATAGCCGGTAAAATTATATGTGCTAAACTATCCCACCCAGCTACTGGCAGCCACTGCAATTTAACCGAGAACACGTACATCAGTAATAGACCTAACCAAAAGCTTGGCAGTGATATTCCAAGCAACGCTATAACCATTACTGTAATATCAGAAAATGAGTATGGTCTCACTGCTGAAATAATTCCAGCAATTAGTCCGAGTACTATTGTTATAGTAATACTAAAAAAAGCAAGCTCCATTGTAATAGGTAGTCTAATCATAATTTCATCTAACACAGGTTGATTATTTTTGAGCGAATTTCCTAAATCTCCTTGAAATACATTCCCTACATACGAAAGATATTGTTCGTGAAGTGGTTTGTTTAAACCTAAGTCTTCTCTCAATTCATTAATAGTTTCTTTCGAAGCTCCCTCCCCTGCCATAATAACCGCCGGATCTCCGGGAACCATTTGCATAATTAAAAACACAACTAAGGTGACACCTAATATGACAGGAACAATCTGCACCAAGCGTTTCATTATAAATAAAAACATTATGAATCCCCCTTTTATTTTTTCATTCTAGGATCTAAAGCATCGCGCAATCCGTCTCCAAATAAGTTAAAGCCTAATACTAAAACAGATATCATAAGCCCCGGAAAGATGGCCATATAAGGTGCACTAAAAATAAAATCCCTACCACTAGACAGCATTGCCCCCCATTCTGGTGATGGTGGCTGAGCACCTAAACCTAAAAAGGATAACCCTGCTGCTGACAAAATAGCAGTAGCAAGCCTTAAAGAACCTTGAACAATAATTGGTGACAAAATATTAGGCAAAATGTGCCGGAAAATGATGATTAAATCGTTTGCTCCTAACGTACGAATCGCATCTATATATTCTAGTTTCTTTACTTCCATCGTTGATCCACGAACAATTCTTGCAAATAAAGGAATGGAAAAAACCCCTACAGCAATTGTTACATTTATAAGACTTGGTCCAAGTGCACTAATAATTGCAAGTGCCAATAAAATCCCTGGAAAGGCAAGCATTACGTCTAAGCAACGGCTTATAATAGTGTCTAACCATTTACCGTAGTAACCAGCAATCAGACCAAGAATTATCCCAAAAAATGCTCCAAAAAACACAGATGAAAAACCAACACCTAACGATAACCTAGAGCCATATAAGATACGACTTAATATATCCCTTCCCTTATCATCGGTTCCCATCCAATGAGACAGAGACGGTGATTGCAACTTGTCTTGTAGATTAATTTCATATGGATCATAAGGTGCAAGAATTGGAGCTAAAAAAGTGAGGGATATATATAGGAAAATGATTACTCCTCCTACCATTGCCGCCTTATTTTGACCTATCGTCCAAAAAAATGACTTCCATTTTTCTCTCCGAACTTTCTTTCTTGCAATGATTAACGCTCCAACATCTACTTCTGTACTATTAATCGTCATTTTTAAAACCCCCTTGTTCTGCATCCTTTTCGTAATAAGGTAACATCACGATATATAAGAAAAGAAAGAAAGTAAATAGAGTTGAAAACAATAGTCAAAATATTTTAAAAAATAGTAAATATTTTAAAAATATTATTAATTCTTTTATTTATAATTGAAAACTAGCAGCACAAATAAAAAACATTTGGGGGGAAACAAATGAAGAAATTTAAATGGTTACACATTATTGCATTTTTATCTGTTTTTGTACTCCTTTTACAAGGATGCTCAACAGGATCTTCAGGAGAAAAAGAAAATTCAGAAAGTAAAGAATCTGCAAGTGGAGATAAATCAGGAGGAAACCTTGTAGTCGTTCGCTTATCGGATGCAACTGGACTCGATCCACACTTTATTACAGATATACCTTCTGCGAACGTTGTTCACGGAAAAGTGTATGAAACGCTTGTTGCTTTTGATAAAGACAGAAAAATTGTCCCACTACTTGCTACTGAATGGAATCAAGTGGATGATTTAACTTGGGACTTCACATTAAGAGAGGGTGTAAAATTCCATGATGGAACACCATTTAATGCAGAAGCTGTAAAAGTAACTCTAGAAAGATTACTTGACCCTGCGACTGGGTCTCCACAAAAAGATAAATTAGGTATGATTTCAGAAGTAATTGTAAAAGACGAAACACATGTAACGCTTAAATTATCCGAGCCTTATGCTCCTTTGCTTTCCATTTTGGCAAGCAATGAAGGAAGTATCTTAAGTCCAAAATCTATTACTGAAACACCTGATCAATTAGCAACAACACCCGTTGGTACAGGTCCATTCGTGTTCGGTTCTTGGAAATCCGGACAACAAATTACCCTAAATAAGAACAATGACTACTGGGGTGAAAAAGTTAAAGTTGATAGTGTAGAATTCAAAGTAGTTCCAGAGGATGCAACACGACTAGCGATGGTTGAAAGTGGCGAAGCACATATTTCTGATCAAGTTCCTGTTACTGAAATTGATCGAATTGAAAATTCCGATAGTCTAAATCTTTTTAGAACAGATGGTTTAGCTGTAGAGTATGTAGGATTTAATACAACACAAGCTCCGTTTGACGATGTTAAAGTTCGACAAGCAGTTAGCTATGCAGTTGAAAGACAAGCAATTATCGATGGCGTTTATAATAACATCGGAACACTTGCAAACGTTGCAATGAGTCCAAAAGTGTTTGGTTATAGCAAAGATATTGAAGCGTACCCTTATGATGTAAACAAAGCAAAATCACTTTTAAAAGAAGCTGGCCACGAAAAAGGAATTAAAGCTACTCTTTTAACTAGTGACAGAAAAGAACGAATTAATATGGCAGAAGTTATTCAATCTCAGCTAAAAGGCATTGGAGTAGAAGTAGAAATACAAGTGATGGAATATGGTTCATATATCGAACAGGTCGACAGTGGAAAACATCAAATGTTTATAGGGGGTTGGGGTAATGCAACAGGTGACGGAGACTACAACCAGTACAATCTATTCCATTCGGCATCTATAGGTTCTCCAGGTAACCATTTCTATTACCAAAATCCAGAGGTAGACAAACTAATTGAACAAGGTCGAGTAGAAGTAGATCCTAATAAACGAGAAGAAATTTACAAACAAGCTATGCAAATTGAAATGGACGATGCTGTATATATCCCTATTAGAAACTACGAACATATAGCTGTCTATAATAATGATGTTGAAAACTTTTGGTTAGACGCTTCAAATTACCTGATTCTAAATGAAGTGACAGTAAAATAATACACACTTCAAAGAGACTGGTTAACCAGTCTCTTTGAATATATCGGGAGGATAAAACATGAAAACTCTTCTTATTAAAAATGCTCTTCTTGAAACTGGTTTTGTTTTTGAAAATGGACGTGTTGTCCAAACAAATACGGATCTTTTCGATGTACTTATTCAAGATGGAAAAATTATGGAAATTGAAAACCATATACAAACCACCAGCTCTGACTATGAGGTAATTGAGGCACACGGAAAGCTGTTAATGCCTTCTTTTAGAGAGATGCATATACACGTGGACAAAACTTACTTCAGTGGTCCTTGGAAAGCATGTACACCGATTACAAATGGGATTTTAACAAGAATTGAAGAAGAACAAGAATTATTACCAGCCCAGCTTCCATTTGCCTTAAACCGAGCTGAAAAAATGATAGAGTGGCTCATTTCTCAAGGACATACACATATTCGCTCCCACTGTAATGTTGACCCACAAATAGGGACAAAACATATTGAGATTACTAAAGAAGCATTTAAAAAGTTTGAAAACCAAGTCACATATGACATTGTTGCTTTTCCTCAACATGGGTTACTACGTTCAAAAGTTGAACCTTTAATGCGTGAAGCCATGAAATTGGGTGCAACACTTGTCGGTGGAGTTGACCCAGCTACTATTGATCGAGATATCGATCGTTCTTTGAACTTAACTATGGACATTGCAGTTGAATCCGGAAAAGGCATAGACATGCATATTCACGATCCAAATTCACTTGGTGCATTTGAATTTTATAAGCTAGTAGAACTAACAAAACAAGCAAAAAAAGATGGGCAAGTTACAATTAGTCATGCAATGGCTTTAGGCGATCTTCACGGAAAAGAATTAGAAGAATTAGTGGCAGTTTTAGCGGAGACAAGAATTGATGTCACATCAACTGTCCCTATCGGCCGATCCACTATACCTATTCCTTATTTACATGAGAATGGAGTCCTGGTTTCCCTTGGTCATGATAGCCTGACTGATCATTGGTCGCCTTTTGGGACAGGTGATACAATTGAAAAATTAAGCATTTTAGCCGAGAGATTTAAGTTTATCGATGAATACTCCTTAAATCGTTGTTGGAAATATGCTTCAGGAGGTATAACTCCCCTAACTGATTCTGGAGACAGAGTATGGCCCAAAATAGGAGACAGAGCAAATGTACTTCTCCTAGATGCTGTATGCTCCGCTCAAGCCGTTGCTAGAAGACGTCCGATAACGCATGTCATATCAAATGGAAACATTGCTTATATAAATGACGAGGTTCTAGCTAAGGAGGTAACGCAATGAGTAAAGTTAAATGGCTTTCAAATGTTAAATTAGAAATAGGAGAGAAATTACTACCCAATGGAACAATAGAAACTGAAACCGGGTTATTCCATCTTAAAGTAGAAGATGGGAAAATTGTTGATCAGTTATCAGCAAATGAAAATGTACCTGCTGGTTATAAGGTTATTGATATGAAGCAAAAACTTGCATTACCAACTTTTAAAGAGATGCATAATCATTTAGACAAAACATATATGACATTGGACTGGAAAGCCTGTATCCCTGTAGCAAACTTAAAGGAGCGTTTGGATCTTGAAGCTCAAGAACTATCTATCCTAGCTGGAAGCGCACAGCAAAGAGCAACAAAAATGATTGAAACATTGCTTCAATCTGGTTCAACTCATATTCGTACCCACGTAAATATTGATCCATATATCGGGTTGAAAAATTTAGAAGGTGTAGTAGCTGCTCTTGAAACATTTAAAGGCAAAGTAACCGCCGATATTATTGCATTTCCACAACACGGACTATTACGTGAATCAGTTCCTCAACTTATGAGAGAAGCTATGAGAAGTGGAGCAACAATGGTTGGAGGATTAGACCCAGCAGGGATAGATCGGGCTATTGAAAAATCTTTATATGAAGTAATGGATATTGCAACTGAATTTGATGCTGACGTCGACATCCATTTACATGATGGTGGACATGTCGGCTATTATACGACAGATAAATGGATAGATATTGTACAGGAAGCAAACTATCGTGGACGAACTGCTTTAAGTCATTCCTTCTGTCTTGGGGACATCCCAATTCCACAACAAATCGTTGTTGCAAACCGTCTTGCAGAGGCAGATGTAGCCATTATGTCGACAATTCCTATCAATTTAAATCGAGTGATTCCGCCGATCGACCTGTTAGATAATCATGGAGTAAAAGTACACTTTGGTTGTGATGGTTTTTATGATTCTTGGAGTCCATATGGGAATGGTGATGTATTAGAGAAAGCGACACGTTTTTGCGAGCTTACAAATAAAAAGGATGAAAAATCATTAAAAAATGCACTAAAATGGGTAACTGGTGGAATATTACCTTTAAATAAAGAAGGTCAAAAGGTTTGGCCAAATATTCAAGATGACGCAAATTTTATATTTTTTGACGCCGCTTCTTCCGCAGAAGTTGTAGCTAGAAAACCTAAAAATCGTTTAGTGATGGTAAAAGGCGAATTATTATAATGGACCTAAAAGAGAAAGAGGTACCTCTTTCTCTTTTAACTTTTGGTTTTTATATTTATAATGAATGATTTGAAGTGCTTAATAGAATATGTTCTTGCGCAAACTAAAGGGAAGATCACGGATGAACCTCCGCAGGATGAATCGCTCCTTCGTCTTGTCGCTCCCCCACCCTTTACGGGGTCTCATTCTTCGCGCTCTTGCTGCGTGTAAAGCGTACCGCCCTGAAACATCTGATGTAAATGAAAACTATTAAATATAGAAGTAAGCCTACCCAGTTCTCAATATCACTTCATCTAAAAGAGTCTATTTTAATTTCTTATCAAGAGAAATACACTGACATTCACAAAAAACAACTCTTAGTTTAGTGCAACTTCATTGAAAATAAACAGAGCTTAACTTTTGAAACCCAAAGGAGGAATAGTACTTTTCATGAATAAAGAATGGTTTACTTATTTAGTTCTTTTAGGATGCGTTATTGCTTGGGGAAGTAATTTCGTCTTTGGATCTATTTTAGTGGACGTATTTGATCCGAGTATAATAGCATTTTTTCGTTTAATATTTATCGTTATTTTTCTTTTCTTCATGACCTATCGAACTATTAAAATACAGGAACTAACCTTACATAATTACATTTGGTTAGGAGTAGCTGGATTTATAGGAGTATCGTTAAATCAATGGAGCTTCTATGCGAGCCTTCAATATACAGAACCAGTTACAGCATCACTCATCCTCGCTTTGTCGCCAATAGTTACGGCCATACTTTCGTCTTACTATTTTAAAGAGAGAAAGACATTACAATTTTGGCTGGGCTCCTTAGTTGCTTTGTTAGGAGTTTGGCTTGTAATAACTAATGGATCATTGCTTGTACCTAATTTCGGAAAAGGCGAGCTATTAATCAGTCTAACCATGTTAACCTTTTCTGTTTTCCTAATTTTTGTTCAACATCTTTCCAAGTCTATTCATCCTTCTACTATTACTCTATTAAGCAATCTCTTTGGATTAGTTGGATTACTTCCTTTTGTCCCTTGGAATAAAGCCTATCTAGTATTGTCTGTTCCCCTTTCCTATTGGTTGTTACTTATTATAACGGCGATTATTATGCATGGTCTTTGTACGTATTTATGGAATAGCTCCATCCATAAAGTTGGAGCTTCTAAAGCTGCACTTTTATTGAACCTGGAACCTTTTGTTGCAATGATCTTTGGATTCTTTCTATTAGATATTAATATTCAAGCACTTCAAATGATTGGTGCAATTGTTATTATCATAGGTGTATCTATTTCACTGAAGCCCAACGCAAATTATTAATCCGAAGCCCATCTTTTTACAGATAGTGGTGAAAAAATTTTCTTGTCGTTATAAAATACTTCTATAAGGGTCGGTCAAAATGAATACTCAAATAATGGAAGATATCATCAAGGTCGCAAGTATTCAAAACGATGTTAAATCATTGTTTACTTATATTTTTTAGCAAAGTGAGGAATTAAAATGAAAGAACTTACCGAAGAGATACTAAAATTTCGTGATGATCGGGGTTGGGGTGGAAATCATGATGCGCGTAGCCTAGCAATATCTGTTTCCTTAGAAGCAAGTGAATTATTAGAGCATTTTCAATGGGTCTCCTCAGAGGAAGCTATTCAAAAGGACAAGCAGGCAATAGTTGAAGAGGCAGCAGACGTTTTTATTTACCTCTTACAACTGGCGAACGTGTTAGACATTGACCTAAAAGATGCAGCCCAACAAAAATTAAAGAAAAATGCAGTAAAATATCCTATCCCAACAAACTTGTAATTTACTTTATATGGTTCTATTACCATCGTTATTCACTAGAATAAACAATCACAATGAAATATCCTATATATGGCTTACTTGACCAAAATTTTGTAAGACTAATAAATTTAGGAGAATACCTATGAAGAAATTATTATCAATATTATTAACTGCATTTTTAGTGGTTGCATGTTTTGTTTCTCCCCCCACTTCTGTCGAAGCCGCTTCACTTTCAAAAGCTGAATCATTAGTGAAAATTGCGGAACAACATGCCGGAGCTTTAAAATGGCAAATTTCTTATGAACTTACAAAAGAAATTAAAAATCCTGATATGAAAATTTTTAATGACACAAAAAATGCATATTTAAACGCTAAGAAGGAATTAGATCAATTAAGTGGTCAAAAGAAAGAGGATTTAAAGAAGCGTTTAGAAAATAACGTTGGCATTCACTATACCCGTGCAATGGGATATATTGATGCAATTACTTCTGGTAAGAAAATAGTAGATAAAACAAATAAATTTAATACTTTATTTGCAGCAAATCCAACAGCTGATGCTACTGAAAAAAGTTACCATGAATTATCTAGTGAGATACGCAAACAAGCGATTTTACTTTACCGTGTTTATGGAAAGTCAACAAGAGATGCAATATTAGTTAAATACAAAACTCCAGGTGAAAAGGCTCTTCAGTCATCTAAATATGTTATTTCTACAAAAATGCATTTGGATACATTAGATAGAATGATTGCTGAAAACGCGGATCAACAAACAGTTGAAACACAAGTTATCGGATTCTTTGACTTACTCGATGTAATTGAAGATGAATCTATCATAAACGAACTTTATGAAACTTATTATGAAATAATAAGAAATGATTCAAGCTTTCTAGCACAAGAGAGCGAGATTATTGAGTTCTTCAAAAAATCCGATGAATACGCAAATGAAGAAAATCTTGAAGCAACACTTAGTTTATATAGCGAAGAATACCCTGGCTATGAAGATCTAAGTGAATTAATTGGCTCTACCTTCCAAGACTATGACATAAAATACGAGACGTTAGGTTTGGAAGTTCAATATATTTTAGAAGGCACTGCATTCGTAATTCATGATCAACAAGTAACTATGGATGAAAATGATTCATTTGAATATACCGCTTATTACATTTTAGAAAAAGATGAAGCTGGTAACTGGAAATACCTCGATTCATTTGATGAATCTGATTTTGAAGAAGTAGAATAATATATTATCAACTGCAGCGATACTTGTAGAAATACGAGTGCTGCAGTTTTTTTATGAATGGCTCTGTTATTACGGATGACTATTATAGAAAACATTCTATTCGTAATGACTAACACCCCTGCATTCGCGCCTTCCCAGCCGCATGACGTGCCGTATGAGACAAATGGACGCGCCTAGCCATACAGCGGCTTATGCGGACTTGCGCTAGGCGCGAATGCTTATAGATAAGTAATGTTCCCTATAACCTAAAACCTAATTAATTTACTCTTTTAGGACTCAGATGTGTGCTTGCCACACACTAAACATGAGCCTCCTTAGTATGAGTCGCTCCTTCCCCCCCATCCTCCATTAACGAGGTCTCATCTTCACGCTCATCCTGAATACATTCTTCCAACACCCCTATTTCAACATGGGGCTATTACCATACGATTTTCATATGAACAATGAAATTTAAAAGGGTTTTATGAATAAATACAATTAACTTCTACTATAAATAAGATGGAGCAATTTTTTTAGATGTAACAGCATGATAGTCTGCGACGTCTAATCAAATGTTAGAAAATAAAACATTTTTTGGGGGTTATGAAATGACTAGAAGTGCAAAAAAGCTACTAATCACAGGTTTAACCATCGGACTATTAACTGTACCATTTTCACAAAATGCTAACGTCCTTGCAAAAGAACAAACAAAAGTCGACCAAAAAGCGAAACAAAATGAACTGTCTACAAAAAAAGTGATAGATTTAGCAAAGGAATTTAACACAATAGCTAGTTATATTCAACGCGGAGGAGATTATAAGAAAGGGGAATATAAAACCTTTACTTACAACAAAAAAACCTATCGCTATTTATCGAGTTCTATCGATACTAAAAAAGAACTAAAAGCATACTTAGAAAAGGTTTTAGTACCTGCTGAAGCAGAGCAATTTATAAAAAGTAGAGGAATTATTGAATATAAAGGAAAATTAGCACAAGTAGAAGCAGATGGTGGTTCCTTATTACAATGGGAAAAGGCAACTGCTCAGTTTGTGAAGAAAGATAAAAATAATCTTCAATACCGTCTAACTGTACCTGTCTGGAATACAAACGAAAAACAAAACTTTCTCATTGAATATCAATTTGTAAACAACAAAGCTGGATGGAAAATCAGTAAAGAACCAATTCAAGAAAAGAATACTGATCTTACGGATAAAGTAGCAGTTGAACTAGCAGCTAAATTTGCACAGGCTACACTCTATGTGCAGGCTGGCGGAGAATATAGCCCAGGAGAATACAAAACATTTCTTCATAACGGTTCTACCTATCGTTACCTTTCAAGCAAAATTGACACAAAAGCTAAGTTACTGAGCTACTTAATGCAATCCATGACACAAGTTGCTGCTGAGCAGTTTATAAAAGACCTTGGAATCATCGAGTACAAAGGAAAACTCGCACAAATTGAAGCAGATGGTGGTACTTTAGCACAATGGAATAAAGCAACTGCGGAGTTAATCAAAAAGGATAAAAACTCCACGTATTATAAAGTGATTGTTCCTTTTGGAAACACGAATGAAAAACAAGTGTATATTGTAGAATATCAAAATGTAAATAATGTTGGTTGGCGAGTTAGCAAAAAGCCTTATTGGGAATTAGATATTCCGGGAAATGTAAACCCTATTTATGTTCTCTTCAATTATTTACTAATTGATTCTAAAATTGCTCAAAATCAGTTCCTACCTCATTCTACTTTTGATGTGACCGAATTTAAAAAAGGCATCAAAAAACTTGAGTTCGTAAATCTGAAAGAAACAGAAAGAAACAATTCACAAGTTGAATTTCTAGTTACGATAAAAGTGGAAGTAGAAAATAATTATAATGGTCCTTTAACAAACGGATTAAATAAAATGTTATTTACCGTTCAACCGTCCGGTTACATGGAATTTAAAATCGACCAAGTCGGCATTGTAAACATGTATTAGTCACACTAGTTTCTCCTAAGAAAATGGTAAAGTTTTAAAAGCTAAGGTTATTAATATTACCTTTTGTTTTATAGCGTTTAATTGGCGATGGCTTTTATAACTTCTACAAACATGAATTAAGAAAATATTCCTAATTTTGAAGTGATTTTAGACGAATTAGGGTATACTTAAAATATGTGATGTGTTTTATTACGTATAGGAGGTATGTATATGTCAGTCGCTAGTGCCGCTTCACAAGTAAATCTTGATTTTCTTATAAATGATTTAGGTTTTCGTCAAGTATCCAATACTTCCATATTTCAAAAAGAACATTTTTTTATCATTTCTCCCTCTGTTCAAAACAAATCAAATTCGTTTGAACTGGGTGACTCGCTTATGAAAAAATACAATCCTGATAAAGTTGAAGGATACTTGCTTATTCGTATTAAAGATAAGTTCCTTATGGCAAAACTTCATTCTTTTCAAAGAAAAATGATGACTATGGAAACGGAAAAAAGCACAAAGAGTAAGCCTTCCTTTTGGAAGTTCAATGTAATTGAATCTATTGTACCAAAAATTGTAAATAGTGAAGATCGATCATTGATGTATAAAATTCAAGCTCCATCTAATAAACAGTTGATTTCATTTTTCAATAAATAAAAGTAAAGAAGCACTTAAATCTTCTATCCATCGGTTAGAGATTTAAGTGCTTTTTTCATTGTCTTAAAAATATATTATATTAAAAGAATGTTCAAAATATTTTATAAAAGGCATTGTATATTTCTTTCTTACTAGTTACTATTAATTTATAAAAGTAGATTAGAAGAGGTACAACATTGGAAAATATAACCATGCATTTTCTGTTTAATCTTTCCTTATTAATCCTTTTACTTTTCGTTAGTTTAACCATTATTCGTACAATGAGTAGTAAAAGTATTTTTAACTTCAAGCGAACAGGTTTACTTTATTGTGTTATTTCTTTAATACTCTGTTTCCTCTATTCCTATCAATTAGGCGATGAAGCTGTTTTAGATCTGAGAATTGTTCCTTTTTTAATAGGATCGCTTTACTTGAGAGTAAGCCATATACTTTTTGTAGTAATTATTGTCAGTCGTGGGTTATACGGAATTGATTTCGGATTCTTTTTCGGACTATTAATTTATTCTATTATTAGCCCTATATTATGGTTTATTTCCCCATGGTTTCTAAAGCTAGCTTCCAAACATCGAATTCTTTTATTGATGGGAATATCTATATTCATAAGTGTAGGTATATTAATAGTAGTTTTATATGAATCATCGGCTGGTCATACATGGGATTTGATATTTGCCTATATTATTGTTCCTCCACTTGGTGTTGCAATGATTGCATATATCATCGAGGCAACAGAAAAAAATATTCAATTGCATCAACAAATAATAAAAGCAGAGAAATTAGAAGCAGTAGAACAAATGGGAGCAGCAATTTCCCATGAAATACGAAATCCATTAACAACTGCAATTGGTTTTGTGGAACTGCTTTCCAATAACTCACTAAAGGATAATAAAAGAGTTCAATATCTTTCTATTTTAAAAGAAGAATTGGATGCAGCAGAAGGAATTATCCAAGACTATCTAACCTTTTCTAAACCAATAATTGAATCAGATGAAAAACTGCAAATCGATACTGAACTTACACATACTTTAAAGTTGCTTAAGCCTTTAGCAAATCTTCATTCTGTGAAAATTATTACCCATTTCTCATCAACTCAATTTATCGAAGCTGATCGTTCGAAATTTCAACAAGCATTTATCAATATTATTAAAAACTATATCGATTGCATGCCACACGGTGGCACCTTATTAATAGAAACTGTTGATACCAAAACGAGTATTTTAATCTCAATTACAAACGATGGTGTGTTAAATGGAGAACAACTATCTACTTTGACTTGCAGAATGACAGCCGCCTTCAATATTGTACGTGATTTGAAAGGAGCAATAGATATTAGGAGTCGAAATGGAAAGGATACTATTTTCAGATTTTCCTTTAAATCAATAAAATATTAATTATAAAATTCTCTACCTAAACCGTTGTTGAAGAGAGGTATTTCTTTGGATTTAACAGAGCACTTTTTTTTCAATTTATCTTTATTGATTGTATTAATGTTTTTTTGTGTATTATGGGTTGAACGGTTAAATAATTTACTACAAATTCAACAGATTGCCATTCTATATTTTGTTGTTAGCTTCTTCCTATGTTTTGCATTTAGCTATCCAATACATGATGGCTTTCTGTTTGACTTAAAAAATATTCCCCTCATTATAAGCGGTCTCTATATGGGGCTAGGACCTTTATTAGGGTTACTAACCATCTGCATTAAAGCATTTTATGGAATTAACGATTCTTTTTGGGTGACTTTTACGCTTTATGGTGTAATAACAATTTCACTATGGCGACTTTCTCCAGTGTTTTTAAAACTATCTTCTAATCAACGCATATATTTTTCTGTCGGACTAACTTTTCTCTTCAGTTTAATACAAACAGTATTGGAATTTTTGCATCTACCATATCCTAAATATGATTTGTATTTTGCTGTTTTATTTATACAGCCTTTAGGAGTTGGAATGATTGCATATTTTATAGAAGAAATAACTAGAACCATCCTGTTGCGACAGCATCTTTTAAATTCAAAAAGGCTGGAAGCAGTTGAACAAATGGGAGCTTCTATTTCGCATGAAATTCGCAATCCGTTGACTGCAGCGATTGGTTTTGTTCAACTTTTGCAGAGTGAAAATATATCTACTGAGAGTCGCGCTCAATATCTCTCGATTATAAAAAAAGAACTAAAATCAGCAGAAAGGGTTATTCAAGATTATCTAACTTTTTCTAAAACGGAAGACTTTTTAACAGAAACTATTCATGTTCATGATCAGCTCATGCAAGCTATTCAAGCACTGCAATTAACTGCAAAGAAAAAGTCCATCAAGATCAAAACATTCTTCTCAAATGATTTAGTGATAATTGGTGACAAGCAAAAGTTTCATCAATGCTTCATAAACATTATGAAGAATGGAATCGAAGCAATGCCTAGAGGAGGAACATTGACCATTGAAACAGAGTCTACCTCTTCAGCAGTTAACATTCTAATTAAAGATACAGGAACAGGCATGACACCTGATCAATTGGTACGTTTAGGAGAACCTTATTATTCCACAAAGGGAAATAAAGGGACAGGCCTCGGTCTGATGGTAGTCTATAGTATCGTAAGTGCTATGAATGGAACAATCCATGTGGAAAGTGAATTAAATTCGGGTACGACCTTTAAGTTTACGTTCCCCTTATTATCTCAGTCTTTAGAACAAATAGAAATTCTCGAAAATAAAAAGGAATATGTTTTAAGTTAAACATGTCACGCACTGAGCTAATAGCTCAGTGCTTTTTTATGATTAAATTGAGTTTAATAAGCCATATTAGTAAAGAACGTTAATAGGAGAAAGGAGAATTCACTTGGGAAGAGACAATAAGCAAGGAAAAAGTAAAAATAAAGATTCGCTACCACAGACCCCAAAAAACCAAAAGATAAAGCCAAATGAAATTCAAGAAGAGTTTTCACGTGAATTTGCTGAACTCAGAGAAAATGGAACAAACAAGTTAAATAATAAGAAGAGCTAATTGTGAAAACAATCCCACTAGAATTTCAACTAGTGGGATTTATCCTTTCTTTAACATATTGCTTTACTTGTTCAGATGTCTGCAAAAACAAGGCTTTATCTACAAGTTCCTTCATTTCACTTTCCTTCAAATGATTGATTTGATTTCTAGCTTTTAACATGGATGGCGCGCTTATAGAAAACTCATCTAATCCTAGCCCTAGCAATAATGGAATCGCTATGGAATCCCCAGCCATTTCTCCGCACATCCCTACCCACTTTCCTTTTGCATGTGCAGCGTCGATGACCATTTTGACTAATCTTAAGATTGCAGGATGATATGGTTGGTACAAATAAGATACATGCTCGTTCATTCTATCCGCTGCCATTGTATATTGGATTAAATCATTCGTTCCTATACTAAAAAAATCAACTTCATTTGCAAATTGATCAGCCACTATTGCTGTAGAAGGAATTTCTACCATTATTCCAATTTCGATATGATTAGCTACCTCGAATCCTTCCTTTAAAAGAAATGCTTTTTCATCTAATAAAAGCCGCTTGGCTTCTCGGAATTCTTCTAGAGTTGCAATCATCGGGAACATAATTTTAAGATTTCCAAAATTACTTGCTCGGAGCAAAGCACGTAATTGAACTCGGAATAATTCTTGTTCTGCTAAACAAAGACGAATTGCTCGGAAGCCTAAAAATGGGTTTAACTCCTTAGATAAGTTCAAATAAGGAAGCTTTTTGTCGCCACCAATATCCAATGTTCTAACGACCACTGGCTTATCTTCCATCTTTTCTAGGACTTGTTTATATGCTTGAAATTGTTCTTCCTCTGTAGGAAAAGTATCTCTTTCCATATAAAGAAATTCAGTTCTGTAAAGGCCTACTCCCTCCCCTCCATGTGCAATGACACTTTCGATGTCCCGTGGCGAACCAATATTAGCAGCAACTTCAACTTGTTTACCATCTAACGTGATTGTTCGTTTATTTATAAGTAATGTTAATGTTTTCTTTTGAAGTTCTAGCATGTTTCGTCTCTCTATATATAAATCAATCTTTTCTTTAGATGGATTTATAAAAACTTCTCCATTATCTCCATCAATAATTAGTAAATCCCCATTTTTTATAGAAGAGGTTGCATTTGATGTACCTACAACAGAGGGTATCTCCAATGAGCGGGCCATAATAGCAGAATGGGATGTTCGTCCCCCCATGTCAGTTGTAAATCCCTTAGCGTATTTCTTATTTAGTTGTGCGGTGTCAGAAGGAGCTAAATCTTTTGCAACTATTATTACCTCTTCATCAATCATTGCTATGTTAGGGAATTCTAACTTCAATAGCTTTGCTAATAGTCTTTTTGTGACATCTCTAATATCTGCGGCACGCTCCTGCATATATCCGTTATCCAATTGCTCAAACATCTCGATTAAAGCATCCGTAGTTTCTTGCAATGCAAACTCTACATTTACATTATCTACTTTTACTTTACTCTCAATTGTCCCCAATAGTTCTGGATCACTCAGAATTAGCAAATGAGCATCAAAAATTGCACCATGTTCTTCTCCTATACCATCTGCGGTACGATCTCTGATTTTTTGTATCTCTCTTTTTGCCTCTTGTAAAGCGGAGTGAAAACGAGTAATTTCTTCCTCCATGCTAGTAATGGCTTTTTTAATGATTGTAAGATCCGGTTCTACTAGCAAAAAAGCCTTCCCAATGGCAATTCCAGTGGATGCAGCTATCCCTTTTAAATTCACCATGTAGTAGTCCTGAGAATTATTATATTGATTGTTCTAAACATCGATCGTCCCCTTCTTGCTATAAAATCTATTACCATCATAGTAAAGCAATACAATACTTATTCTTAAAAAAGAAAAAAGCCCGGATTGTTTTAACCGAACTTTTCCTACTGTTGATATTTAGTACTTCCTCTTACAAATTATCTTAAAATCCCAGTACTCAAAATAGAAGTATCCACTTGAATATCCCACTCTAACTTACTAATAGTTTCATTTGTTAATTCCTTATCCCAATTTCCTTTGTAGTGCATTCGAAAATTTTCAGTTAAACCTATTGGGTCCACTTCTAGTTTTTTAATTTCCTCCAAAAAATTACTAATGTCTTGTTCAACTTTTTTATTCACATCTTTTTCCAGGTCAGCGATGTTATCTATACTTTTTAACTTGTTTTCTCTCTCGCCTCTATATTCTATTAAAGTACCTGACATTTTTAGCACAATGTTCAATTTGGGTGCTTTTAAATCTTTATTACTTCTAATTTTTACTTTACTATCAATCAAGTCAATCAATAATTTTTCTTTTTGGTTTTCATTGTTAAGCTCGATATTTAGTGGTGCCAGTTTTTTTCTTCCTTGCAACGCCTGTATGATTAACCCTTCATTTGTAGATAAACTTTTGAGCATCCTTTTTTCTTTAAATAAAGCAATGCCATCAATATCTATTTTCCCGTCTTTAGTTTTTAGGAATGGAACGATAGAGTCAAAATTAGGGTTGGTTTGTGTATACATAAAATCATGAATATTCGTATTTGGATTAAATGCTGTATTAACACTAGGCTGTAATAAATCGTTTAAATACATTATCACGCTAGGTTTATCTGGATATTCTTGTTTCAGCATATCTTCTGCACTTTCTTTAACTACTGCAATGAGTACTTTGTTACCAACTTCAGCGTTTCTATATAGCTGTTGAATTGCATTACGAACATCCCCTTGAAGTGCAAATTGCTCATTAACAAGAACAACCCGTAATTGATTTAGTACTATCTTTTTATCAGAAAGTGCTTCTATTTCCACTATTCCTTTTGATATCAAATCAGTGGAAACGCTGAAGATTTGTGTGTGCTCCTTCGCTTCTGGATCGTATTGCGGGATGGCTACCGTTATCTGTGTTTGCTCATCATCTATATAGTCAAATGCTAAGACTCCTACCATGCCTACATCTTCAAGAGGTATTTTTAATTCTTTTTCTGTACAACCTGCTAAGAATATAAAGCAGAAAGTAATTGCAAGCAATTTTAATTTTCCTTTCATTGTTGCACCTTCTTTTTTCTAAGTACATGTACAATACTCAAAAATATTGGCCAAACTACCAGCAGATAACCTGCATAAAAGCTTCCCTCATATAGTTTTTGCTTCATTTCATTAGAATAAGGGAAGATAATGATCAAAAAAACAACGGTAGTAAGTATATAAACATGAAGCTTGCTTTTTTTTGATCGAATGGAATCTAATCCTTTCTTCGCACTCCATAGGTATCCTGCCAATGAAGTAAAAACTAAAAATACCCACATCGTCATTCCAATAATATCTATTCTTTCTATAAAAGTAAGCTCACCTGCTTTAAACAATTGCAACACGGAGAATTCGACATTTTTTAATTGCCACTCTGAATAATACATAACACTTACAAATGTTGTTATGAGACAAAGAATTATACTTATCCAAATTCCAATAGATGCATGTTTAAATGCCTTTTTTTGATTCACAATATAAGGATAATAAAACAAGATTAATTCATACCCAAGAATAGATAAATATCCTTTTCGTAAAGCTTCAAACATTTCTTTGAAATTGTAATTAAATAAAGGGAAAATATGACTTACATCTCCTTTTTCAATTGCCCATCGTAAAAAATATAGCATAGGTAATGTTAAAAAAAATGCCATCATACAAAATCGTGCAATAGATTTTATACCACCTTGAACAATGTATATTAGAATCAAAATTAATAAAAATACAGGAGTAGTAATTTTTTGTTCCGGCAGGGCAGTAGTTTGAATGAGCTGCATATAATTACTGATGATTGCAGCTAGAAACAAAGTAAATTGTAGAACAAAAAATATATTTATACTTTTACCGATCCATTTACCTAACAAAAGCTCGTTTATTCGAAACAAATTTTCATTTGGAAATTTAGACATAATCCATATCATTGGCCATAATGTTAAACTTGCAATTATACCTAGCAATAATGGAAAAAATGCCTCACTGTAACCTAAAGAACTAAGCCGTTGAGGAAGTGAAAGGATTCCAGTACCAAACATTGTACTTTGCGCCAAGAAAACTACGTGATAACCATTCAAAAGCTTCCGTTTGTTTGTACTCAACCTAACCTACCTCTCCAAACTGATTTTACTTTTTCTGTGATCTTGCTATTCCTGTTTTATTTTTAAGGAAAGCTATTGGAAACCTAAAAATACCATCCTTTAAGTCCCCTGCCTTTCTTGGTATAATCGGTGACATAAAAGGAGTTCCTAAGGAATTTAATCTAAGTAGATGTGCGATCAACCAAGCAAACGCAAGCATTTGACCCATTAATCCAAACATCCCTGCCGAAATAATAAAGATATATCGAACAAATCTACTTGTATTACTCATTAAAAAGATAGGAGGAAGAAATGATAGTAATGCGGAGATTGCTACTAATACAATTAGAATATTACTTATTAATCCTGCCTCCACTGCCGCTGTACCAATAACAATACCTCCTACGATACCTATCGTTTGTCCAACTTTTGCAGGCATTCTAGATCCAGCTTCCCTTAGTACTTCTATAATTAACTCGAGAAACAAAACTTCAAAAAGAGGAGGAAAAGGAACTTTTGCCCTAGACTCCTGTAAATTCAATAAAAGTTCATAGGGAAAAATTTCTGGGTGAAACGTTAATATCGATATATACATAGGAGTTATCATTATGGTTAAGAAAAAACCAAAAAATCGAAGGAAACGAAGTAAAGTAGCTGTTGTCC